>JANNLB010000096.1:0-21610 GCA_031396605.1 Geobacter sp.
ATCAGCACACCACTGTGACAGAACGGCACGCCGCAATCCATGCAGCGGGCGCCCTGAGTGCGCAACTCCTCATCCGGCATATGCAGATGGAATTCGTTCCAGTCGTTAATACGCTCCAAAGGTGCCCGGTCAGCCGGCACTTCGCGTTTGTATTCCATGAATCCAGTTGGTTTTCCCATGTTCAATTCCCTTATGTTCTAAATATTACACTGCTAAACCCAACCACCCAACCCTTTATGCCCCAGAGGGTACTCCTTTGTAAGGAGGGGAGTTTAAAAGCTCCCCCTCCTTCCTTTTAAGGAGGGGGTTGGGGGGTGGTAAGGTTTTAATGTCCGACGATATGCGAGTTTTCCTCAAAGGCGGCAGCCAGTGCGTCATCACCGCTGAGACCTGCTGACTTTGCTCTCGCCAGTGCCTGCAGCACCCGTTTGTAATCGGTCGGCATAACCTTGACAAACCGTGGCAGAACGTTCCGCCAGTTGATCAGCATCATCGTTGCAAGGGAACTCCCGGTAAATTCGGCATGTTTTTCAATCATACCCTTGAGAGTGGCAGCGTCAGCGTCATCAAGCTGCTCCAGACCGACCATTTCCGTATTACAGCGGGATGCAAAATCTTCGTGATCGTCGAGGACATAGGCTACTCCACCACTCATACCGGCTGCGAAGTTGCGGCCGGTCCGGCCAAGGATCACCACGACCCCGCCGGTCATGTATTCACAGCCATGGTCGCCGACTCCTTCAACAACCGCGTTGACACCGGAGTTGCGCACACAGAAGCGCTCGCCAGCCAGGCCGCGAATGTAGGCGGTACCGCTGGTCGCCCCGTATAAAGCAACATTACCGGCGATGATGTTCTCTTCCGCTTTGAAGATTGAACCCTCCGGCGGATAAACAATAATAGTGCCGCCACTCAGCCCTTTACCCAGGTAATCGTTGGCGTCGCCGGACAGCCGCAGGGTTATGCCGCGCGGTATGAACGCCCCGAAACTCTGTCCGGCAGAACCGTTGAAGGTCAGACTGACTGTATCGTCCGGCAGCCCATCGGCACCATGATGCCGGGTTATTTCATTGCCGAGAATCGTCCCCGTCACACGATCGACATTGGTGATAGGCAGTTCGGCTCTGACGGCCTCACCTTTCTCAATTGCCGGCTGACAGATGTCCAGCAGTCTGGTCATATCGATCGATTTTTCAAGTCCGTGATCCTGCTTTTCGGTGCAGAACCGTCCCACACTCAACGCAACTTTCGGTTGATACAAAATGTTGGAAAAATCGAGCCCCTGCGCCTTCCAATGATCAATTGCCTTGTTGGCCTCCAGTACATCGCAGCGTCCGACCATTTCATTCAAGGTGCGGAAACCGAGTTGCGCCATTATCTCGCGCAGTTCCTGCGCAACAAAACGCATGAAATTGACGACATACTCCGGCTTGCCACTGAAATTCTTGCGCAGTTCCGGATCCTGGGTCGCCACTCCGGTCGGACAGGTATTGCTGTGGCAGACGCGCATCATGACACATCCCAGAGTCACCAGAGGAGCGGTGGCAAAACCAAATTCCTCGGCACCCAGCAGCGCGGCGATGGCCACGTCCCGGCCGGTCTTCAGCTGACCGTCTGCTTCAATGACTATTCGGCTGCGCAGGTTGTTAAGCAACAGGGTCTGGTGCGTTTCTGCCAGCCCGAGCTCCCAGGGGAGACCGGCATGCCTGATGCTGGAGATCGGCGATGCTCCTGTACCTCCATCATAACCGCTGATCAGGACAACATCGGCGTGAGCCTTGGCAACACCTGCGGCAATTGTGCCGACACCGACCTCAGACACCAGCTTGACACTGATACGGGCGCGGCGGTTGGCATTTTTCAGATCGTGGATCAGTTCGGCGAGATCCTCGATGGAATAGATATCATGGTGCGGCGGCGGCGAAACCAGTCCGACACCCGGAGTGGTATGACGCGTTTTGGCGATCCAGGGATAGACCTTGGTGCCGGGCAGCTCGCCCCCTTCACCCGGTTTGGCCCCTTGAGCCATCTTGATCTGCAGTTCACCGGCATTGGTCAGGTAATCGCTCGTAACACCGAAACGTCCCGAGGCCACCTGCTTGATGGCGCTGTTTTTTGAATCACCCAGCTCGTTGGTCCAGGTAAAGCGTTCAGGATCTTCGCCCCCCTCACCGGTGTTGGATCTCCCCCCGATACGATTCATGGCTATCGCCAGCGTTTCGTGCGCCTCCTTGCTGATGGAGCCGTACGACATGGCGCCGGTCTTGAAGCGTTTCATGATGGCCTCAACCGGCTCGACCTCATCTAGCGGCACTGACGGAATATTGTCCTTAAAGTCAAGCAAGCCGCGCAGAGTATAGTGGCGTGAATTCTGATCATCGATCAACGAGGAAAATACCTTGAACTCCTGATAATCGTCCGTTCGGGTCGCTTTCTGGAGCGACGTGATCGTCAGCGGATTGTACTGGTGCTCTTCACCGTCCTTACGCCACTGATAGACCCCCCCCGGGGCAAGTGTCACTTCCGGAGCAACCCGCTCGGGATAGGCTCGTGCATGACGCTCCATCAACTCACGGGCGATCCCGTCAATATCGGTCCCTCCGATACGCGACGGCGTCCAGGTGAAATAGCGGTCAATCACAGAGTGATGTAGCCCGACAGCCTCGAATATCTGGGCGCCGCGATAGCTCTGAACAGTAGAAATCCCCATCTTTGCCATGGTTTTAACAATACCCTTGATGGAGGCCTTGATGAAATTATGGACCGCTTTTTTGTGGTCGAGACCCGGCAGCATCCCCTGTAGAATCATGTCATCCAGGGTTTCAAAAGCCAGGTAGGGGTTGATGGCATTAACACCATAACCGAGCAGCACGGCAAAGTGGTGCACTTCACGTGGTTCTCCGGATTCCAGCACCAGCGAGACCAGTGTGCGGGTGCCGCTGGTGACCAGATGGTGGTGTAGACCGGAAATGGCCAGCAGTGCCGGAATAGCGGCGTTGTTTCTGTCCACTCCGCGATCGGAGAGGATCAGAATATTGCTGCCGGCCTCAACCGCCACATCGGCAGCCGCAAAAAGCGCTTCCAAGCCCTTCTCCATGGCGCTGATGCCACGTGTAGCCGGAAAAAGCAGTGACAGCGTGGCGGACTTGAAACCGGGCTGGTCAATCTGACGAAGCTTCTCCAGTTCCTGATTGCAGAGAAGCGGATGCTGAAGCTTGATCCTCCGGGCGTTCATTGCTGTCGGTTCCAGCAGGTTCCCCTCCGAGCCTATCAACGTGATGGTGGATGTGACAATCTCTTCACGGATCGGATCGATTGGCGGATTGGTCACCTGGGCGAAAAGCTGCTTGAAATAATTGTACAACAACTGGTTCTGGTCGGAGAGTATCGCCAGAGGAGTGTCGGTCCCCATGGAACCGAGCGGCTGGATTCCGTCGCGAGCCATCGGCCTCAGGACAACTTGCTGATCCTCGTAGGTGTATCCGAAGGCCTGCTGGCGCTGGGTCAAAGCGCTGTGATCAGGAAGATGCATGTCGGATGTGTACGGCAGATCTTCCAAAAGAATATGGTTCTCTTTCAGCCACTGACCGTACGGATTGGCAGCCGCCAGTTCCCGCTTGATCTCCTCATCCGGGACAATGCGGCCCTGCTCTGTATCCACCAGGAACATCTGCCCCGGCTGGAGCCGTCCCTTGTTCAGGATACGACCCGGTTCTATCTGCAGAACGCCGGCTTCGGAGGCCATGATGACCAGATCATCGCTGGTAATGTAGTAGCGTGACGGACGCAACCCGTTCCGGTCAAGAACCGCCCCGATACAGCGACCATCGGTAAAGGCGATTGCGGCCGGACCGTCCCATGGCGCTATCAGGCAGGAGTGATATTCGTAAAATGCCCTTTTTTCTTCGCTCATGCCGGAATGGTTTTCCCACGGTTCGGGAACCATCATCATAACGGCATGCGGCAGGGAACGACCGCTCATGACCAGCAGTTCCAGACAGTTGTCGAACATGCCCGAATCAGAACCTCTGGAATTGATGATCGGGAGAATCTTCTTGATATCATCGCCAAACAGTTCGCTTGTAATATGGTTCTGACGAGCGTTCATCCAGTTGACGTTTCCGCGCAGGGTGTTGATCTCGCCGTTATGGGCCAGAAAATGGTATGGGTGGGCGCGATCCCAGCTCGGAAACGTGTTTGTGGAGAAGCGCGAATGCACCAGAGCAATGGCGCTTTCCATGGCGGTGTCACGCAGTTCGGGATAATACCGGTCTACCTGCACCGGCATAAGCATGCCCTTGTAAATAATGGTCCGGGTGGAGAGGCTGCAGACGTACCAGTGTTCATCAACTCCGGCGCGCCGGATTTCGTTGGTCGCCCGCTGGTTGATGACATAGAGTTTGCGATTGAAGGCCTGCTCGTCAGTGCAGCCCTGCGGGCGCTTGAGAAACAGTTGCCGCACCATCGGCTCCCCTTCCCAGGCGGTATTTCCCAAGGATGAATTATCGGTCAGCACGTTGCGCCATCCTAGGAGCTCCACCCCTTCTTCAACCAGAATCTTTTCCAGTATATGGCGGGCGGCGTTGCGCTCGGTCGCTTTCGGCGAGGTAAAGACCATACCGACGCCGTAATTGAAAGGCTCGGGCAGCTCGATGCCAAGCGGTGCGCAGACCGAGCGCAGGAAGCTGTCCGGCATCTGCATGAGAATGCCGGCGCCGTCTCCGGTATTTGGTTCACAGCCGCAGGCGCCGCGATGATCAAGATTGACAAGTATCTCAAGCGCCTGCCTGACGATCTCGTGAGACTTCCTGCCTTTGATATTTACAACGAACCCGACGCCGCACGCGTCGTGCTCAAACTGTGGATCGTAGAGACCCTGTTTTGTTGGTGGCTGGTTGTTTTTCATTGTTTGACCTTTTTCTGAGAATCGATTGGTCCGCAACCCGTGCGGACTATTTCTTAAGCAGAGAGTGTGCCACACTCGCTATTTTGCACATATCCATTACAACTTGTCCGTTGTTAAGCCAGTTTGCAACATTCGACCACCAATGAAACTATACATCCCACGGCGACCGCACAGAATAACTGAGTTTAAAATTAACACTATTGTGTAAATATGTGTAGCCTGCACTTCTTCGCATGAGGGAGACTATCAATAAATACGGGCCACTGAACACCTCATTCGGCATACCCTCCAAATTCCGTCAATGCACATAATGAGTGCAATGTCACTTTCCAATGGCTAGAAATCAGGCATGGAAAACCTGTTTCGCACAAATAATCAGCATGCACGCCAATTTACTTTGCACTATGATTAAATATTATGCTATTAGAGCATAAAATTTAATCAGGAGGCGGTCACATGGCAAAATTGGATGAAAAGATTTCAAGTATGTATCAGGAAGTACTGAAACGCAACCCCGGCGAAACAGAATTTCATCAGGCGGTTCTTGAAGTTCTTGAATCTCTCGGCCCTGTTGTCGTCAAACACCCCCAATACCTTGAGCGCAGGATCATCGAACGCATTTGCGAACCGGAGCGTCAGATCATCTTCCGGGTGCCCTGGCAGGACGACAGCGGCAAAGTGCAGATCAACCGGGGCTTCCGCGTTGAATTCAGCAGCGCACTGGGTCCCTACAAAGGCGGCCTCCGCTTCCATCCCTCGGTATATCTCGGCATCGTCAAGTTTCTAGGATTCGAGCAGATCTTCAAAAACTCACTGACCGGCCTGCCGATCGGTGGCGGCAAGGGTGGTTCCGATTTCGATCCCAAAGGAAAGTCAGATGACGAAGTCATGCGATTCTGTCAGAGCTTCATGACTGAACTGTACCGTCATCTTGGCGAACACACCGATGTTCCGGCCGGCGATATCGGCGTTGGCGGCCGCGAGATCGGCTACATGTTCGGCCAGTACAAACGTATCACCAACCGTTATGAACCGGGCGTACTGACCGGCAAAGGACTCACCTGGGGTGGCTCACTGGTCCGCACCGAAGCTACCGGATACGGCGCCACCTTCTTTGTCAACGAGATGCTGAAGGCGCGCAAGGATTCTTTTGAAGGCAAAGTCTGTACTGTTTCAGGTTCCGGCAACGTTGCCATCTACACTATCGAAAAAATCCACCAACTGGGAGGCAAGTGTGTGGCCTGCTCCGACTCTAACGGCGTGATCTATGACGAAAAAGGACTTGATCTCGCCCTGATCAAGCAGATCAAGGAAGTCGAGCGGCGACGCATCGAAGATTACGTCAAGAGCCACAAAAATGCTAAATATATCGCTAAAGGCAATATCTGGGATATACCCTGCCAGGTCGCCATGCCATCGGCAACCCAGAACGAGATCAACGGCAAGGATGCCGCTACTCTGGTCAAGAACGGCTGCATCGCAGTCGGCGAAGGGGCCAACATGCCGACCACACCCGAAGGTGTCAAGGTGTTCCTGGATGCCAGGATTGCCTATGGACCGGGAAAAGCAGCAAACGCGGGAGGTGTAGCAACCTCGGCACTCGAAATGCAGCAAAACGCCGGTCGTGACTCCTGGACGTTCGAGTACACCGAGAAAAAGCTGGAAGACATCATGATCAACATCCACAACAACTGCTTTGAAACCGCCGAAGAGTACGGCGCACCGGGCAACTATGTCCTCGGCGCAAACATCTGCGGCTTCATCAAAGTGGCAAATGCCATGGTTGCTCACGGATTGATCTGATTTTTTGTAGATATGTTCATCACACAACAAAAAAGCCCGGCATGTTGCCGGGCTTTTTTGTTGTGACATCAATCGTAGTAATCTACTGCGCCGTCCACCCCCCGTCTATCGGGATAGCAGTACCGGTAATCTGGTCCGCTCCCGGAGAGCAGAGAAAAAGCGCCAGTTGGCCGAGCTGTTCGATCGAGACAAACTGCTGCGACGGCTGTTTCTCCGCGAGTAACTCTCGCCCCCCCGCCTCGATATCCACTCCGAGGGCCTGGGCGCGGGCAATGATCTGCGGCTCTATCAGCTCGGTTCTGGTCCAACCGGGACAGATGGCGTTACTGGTGATGCCGGAACCGGCCGTTTCGAGAGCGACGACCTTGGTCAGGCCGACCAGGCCATGTTTGGCAGTGACGTAGGCCGCTTTGTTGGCCGATGCTACCAGGCCGTGCACCGAGGCAATATTGATGATGCGCCCCCAGCCGCTCCGCCGCATGAACGGAACCGCATGGTGGATCGTATAAAAGCTGGAGGAGAGGTTGATGGCGATGATGGCAGCCCAACGTTCGGGGGGAAACTCTTCGACCGGTGCGGTATATTGAATGCCGGCATTGTTGACCAGGATATCGATGCAGCCGAAATCGACCGCTGTGGACTCCATCAGCGAAGCGATTTCGTCCGGCCTGGTCATGTCGGCGCCGTGGTAGCGCGCCGCGATTCCGAACTCCCTCTCCAGCCCGATCCGGGTCAGTTCGATTTTTTCCCGATCACCCAGGCCGTTCAGCATGATGTTGCACCCCTGTCCGGCAAGAGCGCGGGCGATGCCGAGGCCGATGCCGCTGGTCGAACCGGTTATGAGTGCAGATTTTCCCTTGAGCATGGTTGATTTTCCCCCTCTATACATCCCGTTCCACAACCATGGCGATCCCCTGGCCGCCACCGATGCAGAGCGAGGCGAGTCCCCGCCGCAGGCCGCTCCGCTCCATCTCATGCAGCAGCGTTACCAGCACCCGTGCTCCGCTGGCGCCCACCGGATGCCCCAGTGCGATGGCGCCGCCATTCACGTTGACTTTGCGGCTGTCCAGGCGCAGTTCGCGGATCACCGCCAGTGACTGCACCGCAAAAGCTTCATTAAGCTCTACCAGATCCATATCATCGAGAGTCAGACCGGCCTTTGACACCGCTTTGCGTATCGCCTCAACCGGTCCCATTCCCATAATTCTCGGATCGACGCCTACCGTTCCCCACCCCAGCACCCGTGCCAGCGGGCGGATACCGGCCTGCCTCGCAGCTCCCTCCTCCATCAAAAGGAGTGCCGCCGCGGCATCATTGATACCGGACGAATTACCGGCGGTGACAACACCGCCCTCCCTGAAAGCCGGCCGCAGCTTTGCAAGGCTCTCCATGGTAGTATCGCGGCGCGGATATTCATCATCCATCATCATTACCGCCTCACCACGCCTGCCGGGCAGTGACACCGGGACGATCTCTCGGGCAAAGCGTCCTTCGCTGATCGCCTTGGCCGCTTTTTGCTGTGACTGCATGGCAAAGGCATCGGCCTCATCGCGTGAGATATGATGCCGGTCGGCAATATTTTCCGCGGTAATACCCATATGAATGTCGTAGAAAGCATCCATCAGGGCATCTTTAAGGATGGTATCCTCAAGTACACCATTCCCCATCCGGTAGCCGAATCGAGACTTGTCCAGAAGATAGGGGGCCCGGCTCATGCTCTCCATGCCGCCGGCCACGATGACGTCGGCCTCCCCGGCTGCGATCGCAAGGGCCCCGAGGGCAACACTTTTCAGGCCGGAGCCGCACAGTTTATTGACGGTGTATGATGGGACAAAGTCCGGAATACCAGCGCCGACCGCAGCCTGGCGGGCCGGATTCTGTCCGCATCCCGCCTGCAGGATCTGCCCCATGATGACTTCTTCGATCTGCTCCCTGGGTACTCCCGCCCTGCGGATGACTTCAGCAATAACTATCTGGCCCAGTTGTACAGCGGGTAGAGAAGCGAGTGAGCCGCCGAATGCTCCGATCGGGGTCCGGGCTGCAGAAGCTATGACGACGGTGCGCATGGAAAGGTTCCTTTCTCTCAGAGAGGTGACGGGATAATCAGCCGGGGCTCTGTACAGGCCTGGATATCGGACGGAGTGTAGCCGGGAGCTGTCTCAACCAGACGAAGCCCATCCGGAGTGACATCCAGCACGGCGCGGTCGGTGATGATGCGGTTGATCACCCCCTTGCCGGTCAGAGGCAGGGTGCAGCTGTTGAGTATTTTCGTTTCACCGTGCTTGTTGCAGTGCTCCATCAGCACGACGATCCGTTTGGCGCCGTGCACCAGATCCATCGCGCCCCCCATTCCCTTGACCATCTTGCCGGGGATAACCCAGTTGGCCAGGTCGCCGGAGGCTGACGCCTCCATCCCCCCCAGGATGGCCAGATCGATGTGCCCGCCGCGAATCATGGCGAATGACTCGGCGCTGCTGAAGGTGCTGGAACCGGGGATCATGGTGATGGTCTCCTTGCCGGCGTTGATCAGATCGGGATCGAGTTCATCCTCGGCCGGATAGGGGCCGATGCCGAGCAGGCCGTTTTCGGACTGGAGCACCACCGTTTTCCCTTCAGGTATGTAGTTGGCAACCAGAGTCGGCATGCCGATCCCGAGGTTGACGTAATAACCGTCCTCTATCTCCTGAGCGGCCCGCTGGGCCATCTCCTCACGTGTCAATGCCATGGTGTCTCCTCTCTATTTCCGTACTGTGCGGCGTTCGATCCGCTTTTCATGTCCTGTACAGGCGATGATGCGCTGCACGTAAACACTGGGGGTATGAATCTGGTCCGGGTCAAGCTCACCTGTCTCAACCAGTTCTTCAACCTCTGCGATTGTAATACGCCCGGCAGCCGCCATCATCGGGTTGAAATTCCGGGCGGTCTTGCGGTAGACCAGATTGCCGAAACGGTCACCCTTCCAGGCTTTTATCAGAGCAAAGTCGGCTTTCAAGCCTGTCTCAAGCAGATACTCCTTGTCGCCGAACAGCCGCGTCTCACGACCGTCGGCAATCGGGGTACCAACCCCGGCCGGTGTGTAGAAGGCCGGGATACCGGCGCCGCCGGCCCGAATCCGTTCCGCCAGGGTACCCTGCGGCACCAATTCCACCTCCAGTTCACCCGCCAGGTACTGGCGCTCGAACTCCTTGTTCTCGCCGACATACGATGAGATCATTTTTCTGATCTGTTTGTTCTGGAGCAGGATGCCAAGTCCCCACTCGTCTACGCCGCAGTTGTTGGAAATCACCGTCAGGTCCCGCACCCCCTTCTCGCGCAGGCCTTGTATCAGTTTTTCGGGGATCCCGACCAGTCCGAAACCGCCGGCCAGGATGCTCGCGCCGTCACCGATCCCTTCCAGCGCCTCTTGAATGCTTGTACAGACAACCGCCATGAGCTACCTCCAGTGGATATTAACTTCTAAAATCAACCCCTCCCCGCTCCCCTTATCAGGGGAGAGCCTTAGATTTCCCCCCTGACAAGGGGGGACTAAGGGGGGTTGGTTCTGAATTTACAGCGACTTCTTCAGCAGCCTGCCGAGTTCCCCGACAAACCCGCGCCGGAACAGCAGCACACAGATCACGAAGGTAACTCCGATGATGACCGTTATCCAGGATCCGACCGAACTCAGTTCCGACTGGAGCGTCACTACTGTGAATGCCCCGACCAGCGGGCCGAGTACCGTGCCGACACCTCCCAGGAGGGTCATCAGAACCACTTCCCCGGAAGTATGCCAACTTACATCGGTTAATGAGGCGAGCTGAAATACCAGTGACTTCATCGACCCTGCCATTCCCGCAAGTGTCGCCGAGATGACAAAAGCCATCAGCTTGAATCGCTCTACCCTGTATCCCAGTGAAACGGCTCGCGGCTCGTTCTCCCGGATTGCCTTCAGTACCTGGCCGAAGGGTGAATTGATCGTCCGGAAGATGACCCAGAAACCAAGACAGAACAGTACGAAAATGAAGTAATAGAGGTTGAGCGGGAGAGGACTGCCTCCAACGTTGTAAATCTGGTTCAGGTCGATCAACCCGAACAGATTGCCCCGGGGAATACCCTGGAGACCATCCTCACCTCCGGTGAACGGCGCTTTAAGTGCTATGAAGTAGACTATCTGGGCCAGAGCCAGGGTGACCATGGCAAAGTAGATCCCCTGCCGCCGGATCGCCAGGCTGCCGACGATATACCCCAGTAGAGCGGCGAAAACAGTCCCTCCCAGAACCCCCAATTCCGGTGACAGGCCGCTGTTCTTGACCAGATGCCCGGTAATATAGGATGCACCCCCGAAAAAGGCGGCATGCCCGAAGGAAAGGAGCCCGGTGTAGCCAAGCAGCAGATTGAAGGCAGAGGCAAACAACGCAAAGCAGAGCAGCTTCATCATGAACACCGGGTAGACGGCATACGGCGCCAGCAGGCCAAGGAGTATAAGAACTATCCAGATTTTCTTGTTCATTCAGGACTCCCTGCCGAACAGCCCTGCCGGCTTGACCAGCAGGACAACAACCATGATCAGGAAGATAACAGTGCCGGAGGCGGGAGCGTACACGACCTTGGTGAACCCCTCCACCATTCCGAGCAGGAGTCCGGTAACGATGGACCCCATAATCGAACCCATCCCGCCGATGACTACCACGGCAAACACGGTAATAATCATCTCCGACCCCATGACCGGGCTTACCGAATAGATCGGTGCGGCAAGTACCCCGGCAAAGGCGGCCAGGGCAACCCCATAGCCGTAAGCCAAGGTGATCATGAGCGGCACATTGACGCCGAACGCCTTCACCAGCTCCGGGTTTTCAGTACCGGCGCGAAGGAAGGAGCCGAGTTTTGTCCGTTCAATAACATACCATGTGCCGAAACAGACCAGCAGTGAGATGACAATCACCCAGAGGCGGTATTTCGGAAACATCATGAAGCCGAGATTTACCGCGCCACTCAATATTTCAGGTTTTGCCTCGTAGGGATCACCGGATACATTGAAGAAATTGGTAAAGACCCCTTGAATTATGAGAGCGAGACCGAAGGTGAGCAGCAGCCCGTACAGATGGTCAAACTTGTACAACCTGCTCAACATGGTTTTTTCAATCACAATTCCGACTGCGCCAACCACAAGCGGGGCTACGATCAACGCTGCCCAGTAATTGAGATGAAAGTCCGGCATCCCGATCAGTGGGCCGAGCGAAGTGAAACCCAGAAGCGCCACATACGCTCCCAGCATATAGAGTGCCCCGTGGGCAAAGTTGACAATGTTCAGGAGACCGAAAATCACCGCCAGACCGAGGCTCAGAATGGCGTAAAAAACACCGTTGTTGAGCCCCAGCATAACCTGCGACATGACCGTCTGAAATGATATCTCCATAACCAGCTCCCTAGACACCTTACCACCCTAGCCCCTCCTACCAGAAGTAGGCGCTTCTAAGCGAAACAGGAGGGGGACTTTAATCTCCCCTCCTTACAAAGGAGGGGCTGGGGGTGGTTGTGTTTGTGATTGTAACTTGAAATTACTTCTTAACCATCGAGCAGGCGCTCTCGGAGAGAGGCATGAATGCATCAGCGGCTGGAACTGTTTTAACTATCTTCAACAGATCCCACTCACCCTTGGACTCGGCAGGTTTCTTCACTTCCATCAGATACATGTCGTGCACCATACGTCCGTCAGCCCTGATCTTGCCGTTCACGGCAAAGAAATCGGAGATATTCATGGATTTCAACTTTGCCATGACCGCATCCGAATCATCCGTGTCGGCCGCTTTGACTGCTTTCAAGTAGTTCATGGTGGCTGAATAGGCTCCCGCCTGATCCATAGTCGGCATCGCCTTGTGGATGGCGTAAAAACGTTTGGCAAAATCGCGGGTTGCCTGATCCCGGTCCCAATAGAAGCCGGACGTGAACTGCATTCCCTGTGCCACGTTCAAACCGAGGCTTTTAATGTCCGTATCGAATATCAGCAGGCCGACCAAGGTCTGACCTTTCTTGTCGATGCCGAACTCCCGCGCCTGTTTAATCGCGTTGGTGGTGTCGCCGCCGGCGTTGGCCAGACCGATTATCTGGGCACCGGATGACTGAGCCTGGAGCAGGTACGACGAAAAATCGGCGGTGGAGAGTGGGTGACGCACCGAACCGAGCACCTTGCCGCCCAGCGCTTTCACAAATTTAGTGGTATTCTCCTCCAGAGAGTGGCCAAAGGCGTAATCGGCGGTGATAAAGAACCAGCTCTTGCCGCCGTTCTGAACTACAGCCTGCCCGGTAACCTTGCCCAGAGCGTAGGTGTCATAGACGTAGTGGATACTGTACGGAGTGCAGGCCTTGTTGGTCAGCTCCGTACTGGCCGCGCCGGTGTTCATGGTGATCCGTTTCTTTTCTCCCGCGATTTTCTGTACCGCCAGGGCGCATCCGGAGTTCAGCAAGCCGGTTACCATGTCCACTTTTTCATTATCAAACCATTCGCGGGCCTTGGCCGAGGCGATGTCGGCCTTGTTCTGATGATCAGCGCCAATGACCTGAATCGGCTTGCCAAGCACTTTGCCGCCAAAATCCTTGACCGCCATCTCAACACCAACCTGGGTCCCTTTACCTCCGAGCGTGGAGTAGACCCCGGACATATCGGTAAGCACCCCGATTTTCACCACACCGTCTGAAACACCTGCTGCGACGGCCATTGTGCCTGACAGAATTACAACCGCAGCAGTAGCAACAATTTTACTCATAAAAAATTTCATCTGTTTCTCCTTTCTGGTTGTATACCCGGGCTTACACGCCAAGGTATCGGTTAAGTTTCTCCCTGCTTGACCCAAGTTCATCTCTGGGTATCATTTCAGCTATTGAACCGTGATCAATCACATAATGGCGGTCAGCCAGATCAGCCGCAAAATGGAAGTTCTGCTCCACCAGAATGATGGTGAAGCCTTTTCCTTTCAACTGGCCGATAAGTTGCCTCAGGGTCTGAACAATTATCGGCGCCAGCCCCTCGGTGATTTCATCCAGCAGCAGCAGTTTCGCTCCGGTGCGCAGGATCCGGGCCATAGCCAGCATCTGCTGTTCTCCACCGGAAAGACGGGTTCCCATGCTGCTCCGCCTCTCAAGCAGATTGGGAAACATTGCGTAAATTTCAGGCAGCGACATCCCCCCCTCTTTTACGACCGGCGGCAGGAGCAGGTTCTCTTCAACGGTCAGGCTGGAAAAAATTCCCCGTTCCTCCGGACAGTAGCCCAGCCCAAGGTGGGCGATCTTGTGTGTCGGCATCCTGATTGTTTCAACCCCATTGATCGTGACGGAACCACTCCGCCTTCCAACCAATCCGATGATCGATTTAAGAATAGTGGTCCTGCCGGCGCCGTTGCGCCCCAGAAGGGTGACGACCTCTCCCTCTCCGACGGTCAGATCGATACCGTGGAGGATGTGAGATTCGCCATAAAAAGCGTGCAGGTCCGAAATCCGCAACATCTCTTTGTGTACAGATTCAGTCATGTGCACTCCCCATATACGCTTCCAGTACCTGCGGGTCCTGCGAAACCTCGGCGTATGAGCCTTCCGCGAGAATTGCACCCCGCTGCAGAACTGTTATCCTGTCCGCCAGGGTTGCCACAACCTTAAGGTTATGCTCAACCATCAGAATCGTCCGATTGGCGGAAACCTTTTTCACCAGCGCGGTTATTTTATCGACATCCTCGACCCCCATTCCTTGTGTCGGTTCATCCAGGAGCATCAACTCGGGGTCAAGTGCCAGCGTAGTGGCTATTTCCAATGCCCGTTTGCGCCCGTATGCCAGTTCACCGGTGATCTCACCGGCATATTCTGCCAGTCCGACAGCTTCCAGCAGTTCCATGGCTCGTTCATCCAGTTGTTTCAGGATGGAGTCTGATTTCCAGAAATGATAGGAGACACCTAGTGTGCGCTGCAGTGCCAGCCGCACATTCTCGCGCGGTGTCAGATTGGGAAAGACCGCTGATATCTGGAATGAACGCACGATCCCGCGCAGGGCGATATCAGCCGGCTTTTCGCTCGTGATGTCGGTACCGTTGAAATGGATGCTGCCGGAAGTCGGGGTGAGAAACTTGGTGAGGAGATTGAATACGGTCGTCTTTCCGGCGCCGTTCGGCCCGATCAGAGCATGAATATGGCCGCGCTGAATCTGCAGGTTGACGGCCGATACTGCCGTGAAGCCCTTGAATTCCTTGGATAGGTTTTTTGTTACGAGAATATGGTCCGTCATCTGTTTCGCTCCTGAGCGCCTAATGAGACATCAAAACCGGGATGGTCATCTCCCGGAGAATCTGGCCTGCCGCCTTTCCAAGTTGCGACCCCCTGCGGGTCCCTGGGCGATAGCCACCCATCACCAGCAGATCATAGCCACCTTCACAGGCGCGGTTCAACAGACCGTCCGCCAGTGTGGCCGAAGTAACCGGCTGCAGCTCTTCCCGAATATTGATGCCATGAAGCTGAAGATGCTCCTGTATCCCTTCCCACAGGTACTGACTCGACTCTTCTTCGGAAGCGACCGCCAGCAACGTAACCTGTTCTGCCTGCTGCAGGATAGGCAGGGCGTCATGCAGCGCTCGGGCGGCCTCCCGGCCGTTCTTCCAGGCCACCAGAACGCGTGTGCCGACGGTGGGAAAAGCGCCTGCGGCAGGCACGATCAGCACCGGCCTGCCTGCCCCTGTCACCAGATGCTCTACTACAGCCTCGGCACGAGCTGTCCGGCGTGATTCCTGACCGACAACGACCAGATCGCTGCAGTGCGACGCGCGGATCAACAGCTCGTGTGCACCCACTCCGGCCACGTTTGATTCGATGCTGCGGTAGCCGGCCGCGACACCGGCCGCCTCTGCTTTTGCCCCAAGCAACGCTCCGGTAGCCGCCATTACTTCTTCGGTATGCAAGTAGTGTGGCTGGTAATAGCCGTAAGTCACAATGGAAAGTCCCGTCACCCGTGCGCCCTGTGCCTGCGCCAGACTTAAGGCAACGTCAATCCTGCTTTCACAGACGGGAGAATCGTCCATATAGAGGAGAATATCTTTGATGCTCATGACAGCTCCAAATCAAACAGATTTCTATGTAGCACAGCAAATGCTATGCCGATACGGCCAGCCATATCAATATTAATAATCAACATACCGTTATCACGAGGATATATATTATTATTGTTACAAAACAATGTACCCTTTAACGCGGCTTAACGCATAAATTCCATAATACTGGAATGTGCTTATGGGCAATCAGATATTTTTTGACGATATTTCACGGGAGCCGCTAGCGCAAGCAACTAATTTTAAACATAAATAAAACTGGATCTAATTTATTCCAATAATTAGGAATAAATTCTTATAAATTGGAATATACCGTTGCAGCAAGTTGATTGATGTTAGTTGGCGGTTCTACACATCACAACATGCTGTTTCTTTTATCTTTTTCCAAAAAATCTACCAGAGTTTCATTCCTGAGCTTTAGCATCATTTCTTTCATTTCAGTGGTCCAATTATAGAAGCCTTTGCCCGATTTTAAACCAAGGTTACCCTCTTCCACAATTTTCTGCATTAACATGGATGGTTCAGTTGCATTGCATAAATCAGAAAAAAGATATGTAGATATGTTGTGGAATATATCAAGCCCACCCATGTCTGCACTGCAAAATGGGCCGGTCACGGGAAGACGCCTGCCATGCCCGTAAACAATGGATTTATCCACCTCTTCAACATCAGCATACCCCTGTTCAACTATGTAAAGGGCTTCTCTCAGAAGGGCCAGTTGAAGTCTGTTGCCTATAAACCCAAGGCACTCTTTTTTCATACGTACCGGTTGTTTGCCTAAAGCCTTAACCCATTCCATTGTCCTGTCCAGAGTGTCTTGGGATGTTTTTTCACCGGGAACAACCTCTACCAGTGGAATAAGTTGAGGTGGGTTCCAAAAGTGTGCAACCACAACCCTTTCAGGATATTTAAGATCTTTTGCTATTGCAGTCGGGCTTAATCCGGATGTGTTTGTTGCAAGAATGACTTCTGGTTTGCAAATCTCATCCAACTCTTTAAAAATCTTCTGCTTGAACTCAAGTTTTTCAGGTAAACACTCAATTACCAGATCAGCAGATTCAACCGCTTCGCTGATTGACTTGACACATCTGATTCTCTGCACTATGAGGGAACAGCTATTTTCCTTGAGTTCCCCAAGGCGCTCCATGGTACTTAGATTTTCTTTGATCAAATTTAAAGCCTTTGCGAGTAATTCTTCAGAGATATCGCACAGAACCACATTCCATGAAGCAAGTGCCGCAAGTTCCGCTATGCCATGCCCCATTGTTCCGGCACCCAACACAGCCACATTTTTAATTCTCATGCTATCTCCCCGGTATGTATCTTGCCCGCTGCGGTTTTTTTGAGGATCTACCCGATGTCGTACTGATCAACCTTGGCATACAGTGATGATTTACTGATGCCGAGCCGGACGGCAGCTGCCTGTTTGTCTCCCTTTTCCTCGCGGATGGCTGTCCGGATCGCCTCCTCTTCGGCCAGGCGGGTAATAAACTTCAGGCTGCGGCTGCTTTCCTGCGATGATTCGGGGCCGACCCCTTTGACCAGCGCGCCGGGAATGTCATTCCGGGTTATCGTGGGACCGACTTTTACATAGAGAGCCTGCTCGAGCACATTGCGCAATTCCCGTACGTTGCCCGGCCAGTCAAACTGTTTCAGAATCTCCGCGACATCCGGTTCGACCCCTTCTACCGGAATTCCGGTCTCCCTTTCCAGTTGACGGAGGTGAAACTGAATCAGCAGCGGGATATCATCACGGCGACTCCGGAGTGGAGGGATCTCCAGCATAACCACATTGAGGCGATAATAGAGATCGTGGCGGAACAGACCACTCTTGACCAATGTTTCCAGGTCTCGATTGGAGGCGGCAATTATCCGCACATCCACCGCTTCCGACCCCTCTGCTCCGACCGGTTCGATCTCCTTTTCCTGGAGCACCCGCAGCAGCTTGACCTGCATCGTCAGCGGCAGCTCGCTGATTTCGTCGAGAAAGATCGTCCCCTTGTCGGCCAGCGCAAACTTTCCCTTTTTCCCCTTTTTCTGTGCTCCGGTAAAGGCGCCCTCCCGATACCCGAACAGCTCGGATTCAAAGAGCGTCTCGGGAATGGCGGCGCAATTGACCTTGATAAACGGACCGAGCCTTCTGTGGCTCTCGTTATGTATGGCGTGGGCAAACAGTTCCTTGCCGGTGCCGCTCTCCCCCTTCAGCAGGACGGTGGTCGTACTCATGGCCACCTTTCGGCCGAGTTCCTTGACCCACTCCAACTCCTTGCTGGCGCCGACAATATGGTTGAAGGAGTATTTGGCGCTCAGCTGTTTGCTGAGCTCGCTTTTGTAAAATTCCAGTTCGGACTTGAGCTTCTTGAAGTTCTCGGTAAAGGAGAAGAGGTCTTCAATGTTCTGAAACATGACCTTGCCGACCACCGCCACAACCTTCCCGTTTTCGATGATCGGAATCCGGCTGCAGATCATCTCATGCCCCTTGATCTTCTGGAGCTGGGCGATCTCGGCAACACCGCTTTTAGCCACCAGATGCATCCGGGTATTCTCTATCACTTCAGTGACGTGCCTCCCGACCAGCTTGTCGATGGTTGTCTCAAGAAAACGGGCATATGCCTCGTTCACCTTTAGAATAATACCATCCGCATCGGTAATCAGAAGCCCCTCGTACGCATGCCCCAGCGCATCCTCCAGCATGAGACGGTCTTTTTCCGCCTGCTCCGCCCTCCGGGAAAGGGAGTGCAGCAGATTATGAACCCAACCGCTTTTATGTATGATCATCAGCCCCTCCAGATGGTTCCGATTTTTCCGGCACGGAACAGTGCCATGATTCACCCATTATGTACAACCTCGCATCTTTGAATGCAATAAATGGATATTAAATAATGCTTGCGCGCCACCTGGAAGTGGCATGATAATGCAAATCGCGCCATATTAAGTGGCACGAAAAGGGAATGCAGCGTTGTTGGCCGAAGGCATCAAGCAAGGGGACGTAGTTAAGTTAGTTAACCAAAAATAGTAACTTGACTATATTAACAGCGTCCCGTTAATTTTTGCATTCCGCAGTGAACTCAAAGAAGTAAGTGGGCTTGAAAACCTGAGTATTTTGAAACAGCCAAAAGAAACAAATTTCCCTGTTACAGATGAAGAATGGAAAATCATCTCAAGCCTTATGAAACAATAGATTGACTAACTACCCTGAAAGGGTTATTTTTGATTATGGAAAAACGGCGACCACACTACGACCTTAAAGCAATCCTTGCACAGATGATTTGTGTTGAGAGTATGAATCTGACTATGTCTGCTCAGCAAGGAATCAGAGTCGCTGGAATGACGCGAAATGAAGCACTTGAGGTGATACATCAGCTCTCAGTCACCAATTTTTATAAGAGCATGACAACACACCAGAGTCATCGGGTTTGGCAGGATGTTTATCATGCAAAATAGCGAGAAAAATTGCTCTATGTGAAGTTTCAACAGGCAGGCGAGTATTTCGTAGTATCTTTCAAGGAGTTATAGCCATGAAATCAAAATGGAATAATAAACAATGCCCACTATGCTTAGAGGGCACATTGCATGAAGGAAGCCAGACAAAAGCCTTGGAATATAGAGGTCGTAAATATGAATCCACAATACATGGAGCTTTCTGCGATCAATGTCATAATGGTTTTCCCGATTATGATGAACGCGAGGAGGTAGAGTGGAAAACATTCCGCGATAAGGTAGACTCAGAAGAAGTTGCAGAACTCGCTAGAATCAGGAAAAAGCTGAAACTCACCCAAAAGGAAGCAGCACTGATTACAGGCGGAGGACACAACGCTTTCTCACGGTATGAGCGAGGAGAGGCAAAGCCAATCCAGGCTGTACTTAATTTATTCAGGCTACTTGACCATCATCCAGATCTATTAAATGAGTTGAGAAATATAAGGACGGCTTAAACACATTAGCTGTTTTGAGCGATATTTTTGAAAAACAAAGGGAAGCAAAGGGAATGGGGAAGCAGTTTTTCATTCCCTTTTTTTAAACAAGGAACTGGAAAATTAAATTTCCAACTAACGGCAGCACCGGCCGGCGGGAAAAACCCCACCGGTGTGTCTTATCACGTTGAACGAAACAAAAAACGAAGACAAAAGGATCGTCAGTGTTGCCACGAATCCACCTCCTTGCTCGTTGAATCATCGTTTACCTATATCATGAACCTGCAAAATGAAAAAATAAATATCTCCTCTTGTGTTGCAACAAGTTGGCACGTCTGACAGAAGAGGAGTTGGAGTGGTTTCGTCAACTGCACATGGTTATGTCATGTATATCAAAACAAACCGACTGGCAGTTCGACCGCAGGTTTGGGCTTTTTTCGTTGACGCGTATGCACCCAACGACTAAAAAGGAAGGCATGGACCTACTAAAACACTTGAATCCCCCCCAGAAAGAAGCCGTACTGCACGGAGAAGGGCCGCTTCTGATCCTGGCCGGGGCCGGGTCGGGCAAGACCCGCGTCATTACGCATCGCATCGCCTACCTTATTAGTACACACGGAGTTCCGCCGGGAAATATCCTGGCAGTGACTTTTACCAATAAGGCCGCCAAAGAGATGGCCGAACGAGTGCGTAGACTCCTCGGCGATATGAACGTCCCCTACAATATCTCCACCTTCCACGCCGCCTGCGGGCGCATTCTGCGCCGCGACATCCACCATCTCGGCTTCCAATCCTCATTTGCAATCTATGACGACCGCGACAGCGGACGGTTGCTGAAGGATGTCATCGCCGATATGGACCTGGACGACAAGCGCTTCGACGTCAAGGCGGTATCCGGTCGGATCGACGACTTCAAGAACCGCGGCCTCTTTCCGGAGGATATCGGATCCATCCCTCCCGGCGATGTCTACAACCAGAAAGTCGTCGAGATTTACGCCGCTTATCAGGAGCGCCTCAAAAAGTGCAACGCCCTCGATTTCGGCGACATGATGATCCAGACCGTGCGCCTCCTGACCAAATTTCCCGAGGTCCGCAGTTTCTATCGCGAACGTTTCCAGTGGCTGCTGGTGGACGAATACCAGGATACCAACCCGGTGCAGTACAACCTGATCCGGCTGCTGGCGGGAGAGCGCAAGAACCTCTGCGTGGTTGGGGACGACGACCAGTCGATCTACTCCTGGCGCGGAGCCGATATCCGCAATATCCTCGAATTTGAAAAGGATTTTCCCGGCGTCAAGATCATCCGGCTGGAACAGAACTACCGCTCCACCTCCACCATCCTGGCGGCGGCCGGAGCGGTCGTCAAACAGAACTTCGGGCGCAAGGGGAAGACGCTCTGGACCGAAAACCCGGCCGGCGAGAAGATCCGCTATGAACGGGTCGAATCCGACCGGGAGGAAGCCCGCTTTGTCGCCCGCGAGATCGGGCGCCTGAGAAACAGCTCCGTGCCGCTGGAGGAGATGGCGGTCTTCTACCGTACCAACGCCCAGTCGCGCCTGGTAGAGGAGTCGCTGGTGGGCGAGGCGCTCCCGTATCACATCGTCGGCGGCGTACGCTTTTATGCCCGCATGGAGGTCAAGGTCAAGGACATCCTGGCCTACCTGCGCGCGCTGAACAACCCCTCCGATGAGGTCTCTTTGAAACGGATCATCAATGTCCCGGCACGCGGCATCGGACATACCACGATCGACAGGATTGCCGAACTGGCCGGCCGCCAGGGTATCACCTTCAACGAGGCCATGCATCAGGTAACCGCTGGTGGACTCCTGACGGCCTCCCCGCGCGGCAAGGTGGCAGGATTTGCCGCCATGCTGGATCATTTCCGGGAGCTGTCAGGCAGCCTCGAACTGCCGCAGCTGGCCCAG
>JANNLB010000109.1:0-14761 GCA_031396605.1 Geobacter sp.
TTGCGCTCCCCTATCCGGTAGTGAGTGACGCCCCCTTTTTACCACCGGCATCTTGATCGGGGACGCCTGTTATGCTGCTAGAGCTACAGGAGTGTTATAATTGTCGGCAATTAATGCCGTGCAGGTTTATTAAGGTCGGCCGCCTGCCCCGACCCGGTGCTCCCCAGATTTTCAATTCCCCGTCGAAACCTTTACGCCCCCCTTTGAAATGCAATGTTGAATTTTGAATGTTGAATTCTGAATAAAAACCTGATCAATCCCGGTTTCTGGATTTCAGCGCCTGTGCTACTTCACGATTGCTGTCTTTCGTCTTCATATCCTCACGTTTATCGTACAGCTTCTTGCCTTTGGCAAGACCTATTTCAACCTTGACCAGGCCGTCCTTGAAATAGAGCCGCAGAGGAATCACCGAAAGCCCCTTTTCGCGGATCCTGCCGTACAGACGGTCGATCTGGCCACGATGCAGCAGCAGTTTGCGATTGCGGTCAGGTTGGTGATTCTGGCGGTTGCCGAACTCGTACTGCGAAATATTCAAGTTGTGCAGGTAGGCTTCACCGTCACGCACCAGCATGAACGAATCATTCAGGTTGGCCTTGCCGGCCCGCAGAGACTTAACTTCCGTTCCCTGCAGCACCAGGCCCGCCTCAAGCTTCTCCTCGATAAAATAATCGTGATAGGCTTTTTTATTATTACAGATCAGTTTTTCACCCATGCCGCCACCATAGCAGAGATTGTGCTAAAATGAAACGCTCATCCTTGCATTAAGCGTTAGAAATATATACAATTCCGAATTCGTTAACTCAGTTCGGAGGATGGATGCCATGACCACATCAGCTACGGTTCCCGTCTGCGATGAAAAACCCGGTGTGTCAGACCTGCAGCGCTCTTTTCTCCGTCATCTGCAATATACTCTGGTCAAGGACAAATACACCGCCACCAGGGCCGATCTGTATCATGCGCTGGCGTACGCCGTGCGTGACGTATTGGTTAATCGCTGGTTTGATACCCAACAGTCCTACTATATCAACGACGCCAAACGGGTTTACTATATATCGATGGAATTCCTGATGGGGCGCACGCTCGGCAACAGTCTTATCAACCTGGGGATCATGGAGGAATGGCAGACAGCTCTCACGCAGATGGGTATTGATGTTGAAGATCTGCAGGAAAGGGAGTGGGATGCGGGTCTCGGCAACGGCGGTCTGGGTCGTCTGGCGGCCTGTTTTCTCGATTCAATGGCCACCATGAGCCTGCCTGCCTACGGGTACGGAATCCGCTACGAGTACGGCATGTTCTATCAAAAAATTATTGAAGGCGCCCAGCACGAATTCCCGGATAACTGGTTGCGTTACGGCAATCCGTGGGAGTTTGACCGTCAGGAACACCTGCACATGATCAAATTCCACGGCCGGGTCGAAAGTTACCGGGATGAGCGGGGGGAGACCCGCTATTCCTGGGTTGACACCACAGATGTCATGGCGCTGGCCTACGATTTTCCGGTGCCGGGCTACGGCAACGAAACCGTTAACACCATGCGGCTCTGGAGTGCAAAAGCGACCCGTGATTTCGAACTTGGATCGTTTAACCAGGGGAACTACATCGGTGCGGTTGAATCGAAAATGCGCACCGAAAATATTTCCAAGGTTCTCTATCCGGCCGACAATATGGTCGAAGGGAAGGAGCTGCGCCTGCGTCAGGAGTATTTTCTCTCCTCGGCTACGGTGCAGGATATATTCTACCGTTTTGCCAAAAATCATGACAACCTTGCCCTGTTGCCGGAAAAGGTGGCGATTCAGCTGAACGACACTCACCCGACTCTGTCGATTCCTGAAATGATGCGAATTCTGCTTGATGACAAGCGGCTCGGCTGGGATGACGCCTGGATGATCGCGTTGAACACCTTTGCCTATACCAACCATACAGTGCTTCCTGAAGCGCTTGAAAAGTGGCCGGTGCCGATGATGGATAAAATTCTGCCGCGCCATTTGCAGATCATTTACCGGATAAACGAGATTTTGATCGAGCAGATTAAAGCCCGATTTCCTGATGACGTTGACCGGCTGCGGCGGATGTCGATCATCGACGAGGATGGCGGCGCGCGGACCGTACGAATGGCACATCTGGCGATTGTCGGCAGCCATTCGGTTAATGGCGTCTCGGCCCTGCACAGTGAAATATTGAAAGATGACCTGTTTCGCGATTTCTACCAGCTCTGGCCGGAGCGCTTCAACAATAAAACCAACGGTATCACCCAGCGGCGCTGGCTGAAATACTGCAACCGGCCGCTGGCCGACCTGATATCTTCAAAGATAGGCGACCGCTGGGTAACCAACCTGGATGAACTGAAGAAATTGTTGCCACTGGCGGAAGATGCTCTCTTCCGGCAGCAGTGGATTGAAGTCAAACGAGCCAACAAAGTGAAACTTGCCGACTACATTCGTGATCACAACTGCATTGATGTGTCACCTGATTCGATGTTCGACTGCCAGACAAAGCGGATTCATGAGTACAAACGGCAGCTTTTGAATGTTCTGCACGTCATCACCCGCTATAACCGCATCAAGGCAGCTCCCGGAGTCAATTATACGCCCCGCACCGTCATCTTCGGCGGCAAGGCGGCCCCCTCGTATTACATGGCCAAACTGATCATAAAGCTGATCAACTCTGTCGGTTCGGTTATCAACAGTGATCCGGCAGTCAATTCAGTGCTGAAGGTTGTCTTTCTCGGCAATTACAACGTATCGCTGGCTGAAAAGGTATTCCCGGCATCAGACCTGTCCGAGCAGATATCTACCGCAGGCACAGAAGCATCCGGCACAGGAAACATGAAGTATTCACTGAACGGGGCACTGACGATCGGCACTCTTGACGGGGCCAATATCGAGATCATGGAAGAGGTCGGTCGCGATAATATATTTATATTCGGTCTGACTACAGAGCAGGTGACCGGGCTGAAAAAGGCTGGCTATCATCCGTATGAATACTATTTCCGTAATCCTGAACTGAGGCTGGCTATAGACATGATCGGCAACGGCAGTTTTTCTGCTCAAGATCCCAATCTGTTCATGCCGATTGTCGATACCCTGCTGAGACTCGATCAGTACCTGCTGCTGGCTGATTTTGCCTCCTATATCGCCTGTCAGGATGAGGTCGACAGGCTGTACCTGCTGCCGCACGAATGGGCCCGTATCTCAATCCTTAACACCGCCGCCATGGGTAAATTTTCCAGTGATCGCACCATTGCTGAATATGCCCGTGACATCTGGAACATCAAACCAGAAAAAATCAGCCGACACAGCCGGCGTGACCTGTAGCAGGGGAGCTTCAGCCATGAACACGCCAGATCTCTGGGGGCAAGACTCCGGAACTTATTCCCCGCCGGATGTATCACCGCACGCGCCGCTCGCCGAACGGATACGCCCCCGGACTGTTGCCGAATTTTCCGGGCAGGAGCATCTGCTCGGCGAAGGGCGTATTCTGCGGCGCATGATTGAAACAGATTCGCTCGCATCCCTGATACTCTGGGGACCTCCGGGGTGCGGCAAGACGACCCTGGCCCACATCATCGCAGCAGAAACCAAATCACACTTCATTTTTTTTTCCGCCATCCTCTCGGGGATCAAGGAGATTCGGGAAACATTCCGCGAAGCTGAGCGATATGCGTCTCGCGGTATTCGCACGGTTCTGTTCATCGACGAAATCCATCGCTTTAATAAATCTCAGCAGGACGCGTTTCTTCCCTATATCGAAAAAGGGGTTGTTACTATAATCGGCGCTACAACCGAGAACCCCTCCTTTGAAGTCATTGCGCCGCTGCTGTCACGCTGCCGTGTTCTGACGCTGCAGCAGCTTGAACCTGACGCCGTGCGCGGACTGTTGATACTTGCCCTGAACGACTGTGAACGGGGCATCGGAAATCTGGCCCTTTCGGCAACCGATGAAGCTCTGGAGTTTCTGTCCACTCAGGCGGGGGGTGATGCCCGCATTGCCCTGAATACATTGGAAGTCGCTGCAGGACTTGCTTCGGCTCCCTTCGACTTCGCTCAGGGCAAGCCGCTCGGCAACCGCGCTTCGACTCCGCTCGGCAACCGTGAAAAGGGTGGTTGTATAACACTTGAAATTGCACAGGAGGCGCTGCAGAAGAAGGCTCTGCTGTACGACAAAGGGGGCGAGGAGCATTACAATGTCATCTCTGCCTTTATCAAGTCGTTGCGCGGCAGCGCTCCGGATGCGGCTCTCTACTGGCTGGCCCGCATGCTGGAGGCGGGGGAGGACCCGGTCTTCATCCTGCGGCGCATGATCATCATGGCATCGGAAGATATCGGCAATGCCGATCCGCGTGCCCTTCAGGTGGCCGTTTCCGCCCTGCAGGCGTTTCAGGTCATCGGTATGCCGGAAGGTCGCATCATACTGGGACAGGCGGTCACCTATCTGGCCACCGCCCCGAAATCCAACGCTTCGTATGCAGGTATCGATTCCGCTCTGGCCGAAGTCCGGAAAAGCGGTGCCCTGCCTGTGCCGCTGCACATCCGTAACGCTCCGACGAAATTGATGAAAGAGCAGGGGTACGGAAAGGGGTATCAGTATGCCCATGATTATGAAGACGGCTACGCCGGGCAGGAGTGTCTGCCGGACACATTGGCGGGAAGAACGTTTTATGAGCCGAAAGGTCGTGGCTATGAAAAGAGTATTCTGGAACGGATGGATTGGTTGAAAAACAGGAAGGATAAGTAATCATGAAACCGTTTACTCTTGAGCGCACCCAGATCCTGCCGATCACTCTCGAAACGGCCTGGAGGTTTTTTTCCAATCCGGCCAATCTGGTGAAGATCACGCCGCCTGATATGGATTTCCGGATAACGTCTCCCCCGCAGAGCGGAATTTACGCCGGTCAGATCATAACCTACGCGGTACGCCCGTTAATGCGGACAGTCGTTAACTGGACCACCGAAATAACTCACGTTGAGAGCCCTCATTTCTTTGTTGACGAGCAGCGGTTTGGTCCGTATCGTTTCTGGCATCATCAGCACCGGTTTAGTGAAGTGAGCGGGGGGGTTGAAATGTATGATCTCATTCATTATCTGCTTTCCCATGACCAGTTGGCAGGCCTGGTAAACCGCCTGTTCGTGGCGCCCCGCCTCAGGCGGATTTTTGATTTTCGCCGCTCGGCACTGACGGAACTATTTTCAAACAAATAATTAATTTCCAAGTGTGGAGGCTTTACCTTGAAACGACTTGCAATTCTGACCAGCGGCGGCGACTGCTCCGGCATGAATGCCACCATCCGCGCGGCAGCGCGAACCGCTCTCGCCAATGACATAGAGATGATCGGTTACCGTAAGGGGTATGCCGGCCTCCTCAAAAATGATTTCATCATCCTCAATTCACAGGCTGTTTCCGGGACACTGCAACGTGGCGGGACATTTCTGCAGTCGGCCCGTTCGCCGGAATTCCGCACCGAAGAGGGGCGCAGGAAAGCGATTGACAACCTTCTCAAGGAAAAAGTGGAAGGATTGATTGTGATCGGTGGTGATGGATCATTAAATGGCGCTCTGGCGCTCGACAGGATGGGCTTCCCGGTGATAGGTATTCCAGCCAGCATCGATAATGACATCGCCTATACCGACATGGCTCTGGGTGTCGATACGGCTCTCAACAACATCATATATGCCGTTGACTGCATCAAGGACACCGCCAGCTCTCATGACCGGGCCTTTATTGTTGAAGTCATGGGGCGCAACTCCGGCTATCTTGCATCCACCACCGCCATCGCTACCGGCGCCGAGTTTGCCATCGTTCCGGAGGTGGAGCTCGACCTTAATGAAATGTGCCACCAGTTGCGCCAACGCTACGATGAAGGGCGGACTAACGCACTGATAATAATGGCTGAGGGGGCCGGACGAGCGCAGGACGTTGCCGACGGCATAAAAAATGCCATCGGTTTTGAGACCCGTGTAACCGTACTGGGGCACTATCAGCGTGGCGGCGCACCATCAGTCTTTGATCGCCTGTTAGGGAGCCGCTTCGGTATGAGGTCGGTGGAACTGCTGCTCGCGGGCACGAAAGGCGTCATGGTCGGATTATCGGCTAACTCACTCACCACCACGCTGCTGGAAATGGTTGTAAATGGCGGACAGAAGAAACTGAACGACGACCTGCTGCATATGGCTGAAATATTGGGTATTTGAACATGAAGGAATCGCAGGAGCAATAACCGTAAGAAGGAGGCTCATGTCATGACTTTTCCCGCAGAAAAAGCATCGCAGCTGTTTTCATGGAACGAATACAAAGAGTGGCCGGAGAACGAACGCTGGCAGATCATAGACGGCCAGGCCTACTGCATGACGGCAGCCCCAAACATCAGGCATCAGAAAATTACCGGCAATTTCTATCGGATCATTGGGAACGCGCTTGCGGGAAAACCCTGCATTCCCTTCATTGCCCCCACCGATGTTGTCTTTGACGACTACAACATCGTTCAGCCTGATGTGCTTGTAGTCTGTAACAAAAGCAGGATCACCGACGCCAACATCCGAGGCGCACCTGATCTGGTCATCGAAGTAATCTCACCTTCCAATTCCTTCATGGACAAAAAGCAGAAGCTGGAGTTGTATGAGCGTTTCGGCGTGCCGGAATACCTGCTTGTGGACCCGGTGGGAGATTTGGTGGAACGCTATCGTCTGGTGGAGGGGAAATACGGCCGGGCGGATATTTTTCCGTGGCATGAGGAATTGCCCCTTGTGTCGCTTACGGGGTTGGTGATCAGCCTGTGGGATGTTTTCGAGCGGGATCTGGCGGAACTGAACGTGGTGAGGGAAGGACCGAAGAGGAGGTTAGGGGGACGGGTTAGGGGGACGTAGTTAAGTTGGTTGACTTGAGGAGGTTAGGGGGACGTAGTTAAGTTGGTTGACTTGCGTAATTTATTGCGTTAATTTCCCCTTTATGCCAAGAACAGCGCGAATCGATATTCCAGGTCTTCTCCAGCATGTAATGGTCCGAGGCATCGAAAAGCGAGATATATTTCTCGATGACGATGACAAAACTCTGTTTGTTAAACGCTTATCCAAACTCCTCATCGCGACCGGAACCGACTGTCTTGCCTGGGCTCTCATGTCAAATCACTTTCACTTACTCCTTCGCCCCAAATCGGCTAAACTATCAGTCTTGATGCGTCGCCTGTTGACAGGCTATGCAGTGGTTTTCAACCTGCGCCATGGCCGTAGCGGTCATCTCTTCCAGAACCGCTATAAATCCATTGTTTGTGAAGAGGAGTCCTACCTGCTTGAGCTTGTTCGCTATATCCACCTTAATCCCTTACGGGGCGGTCTGGTTGAATCATTGGACGTTCTGGATTTGTACCCATGGTCAGGCCATGCCATTATTATGGGGAAGGGAACATTGACAGGCCAAAGCGAAGAAGAAGTGCTCCAGCTGTTCGACAACCGGAAGGGGAGTGCCCGTAAAAAATATCGATCATTTGTTGAGGACGGAATTCGGCAGGGGAAAAGAGATGAGCTGGTTGGCGGAGGCTTGCGCCGATCCCGTAGATTATCAGGATCAGAAGATTATGAAGCTTACGATGAAAGAATTCTCGGCAGTGGAAATTTTGTGGAGCAACTGCAACAGGTGACTCAAATATCCAGAGTTGTAACGAGGAGTATATCACTGGAAGATATTATCCAAAGAATTGCTCGCATTTTCTCTATCGAACCAGCGTCAATACGGCAAGGAGGCAAGCGAAAAGAGCTTTCCGCCGCAAGGGGTGCATTATGCTACGTTGCAGTCATCAAAATGGGAATTAATGGCGCATCCGTTGCGAGAATGTTGAATGTCAGCCGCGCCGGAATCACCATGGCGGCACGAAGAGGCGAAAAGCTATATAAGCTGACCCCGGAATTGCAAGATATTGTAGTTAGTTTACAAAATTAACAACGTCCCCCTTTGGCTTTGTGTTACAGGACAAATAATGAACCAGAAAAACTCTACCATGCGCTCCGGCTCACGATTTCATAAGAAACGCTCGATCAAGGCCGGTCTTCCACCCGGTACACTGGTTCATATCGGGAATGAATCGAACAAAACGGTGCAGATTTCCGTCATAGGCTATGGACCTGACGGAGTTGAGGAGCAGCATTTCGAGCATGTTGAGCAGTATCTGCAGAATCCCTGTGACAGTTCAGTCGTGTGGGTTAATGTGGAAGGGGTGCATGACGTCGAGCTGATCCGGGCTCTGGGAGATAAGCACGCGTTCCACCCGCTGGTGCTGGAAGATATTGTCAATACGATACAGCGCCCCAAGATAGAGGATTATGGCGACTACCTCTTCATCGTGCTGAAGATGCTGCACCCGACAGGGGATGGGGATTTCAGTTCGGAACAGCTCAGCATCATTCTCGGGCCGGACTATCTGTTCACCTTTCAGGAAGGGGTCAAGGGGGATGCTTTTGACGCGGTCCGCGACCGTCTCCGGGGCGGGAAGGGGAAAATACGCGCCATGGGGGCCGACTATCTGGCCTACTCCCTGATTGACGCCATTGTTGACGGCTATTTCGGCATTCTTGAAGGGTTTGGCGAGCGTATTATCGATGTCGAGGAAGAATTGACCGCCTCGCCGGATCAGAAGGCTCTTCATCGGATCAACGGCATGAAGAAGGAAATTATCTACCTGCGCAAGTCCGTCTGGCCGCTTCGCGAAGCGATCTCCTTTCTGGAGAGGGGCGACAGCAGTCTGCTGCATGATTCCACCCGGCTTTATTTCCGCGATGTCTATGATCACACCGTTCAGGTAATCGATACGGTAGAGACCTACCGCGACCTCCTGTCCGGCATGCTCGATCTTTACCTCTCCAGTATCAGTAACCGCACCAACGAGGTAATGAAGTTTCTGACCGTGATCGGCACGATCTTTATGCCGCTGACCTTTCTCGTCGGGGTCTACGGCATGAACTTCAAATACCTTCCGGAGCTGGAGTGGAAGAACGGCTATTTTGTTCTCTGGGTTTTGATGGTCGCACTGGCGCTGCTTATGGTGGCGTATTTCAGAAAAAAACGCTGGCTGTAAGGCGGGAATTCGATGACACGACTTGTACTTCGATGGGCACTCAATTCATTTGCCCTCTTTTTCGTCATGAAGTTGGTCTCCGGCATCCGGATCGACCGCTTTCAGGACCTGTTGATAGCGACACTGGTGATCGGACTGCTGAATGTGTTTCTGCGCCCCATCATCATTCTGCTGACTCTGCCGGTCACTCTGTTGACACTCGGTCTGTTTACCCTTGTCATCAATGGCCTGATGTTCTATCTGGCAGCGTATCTGGTTCCGGGATTCCACGTTACCGGCTTCGGGGCCGCCTTTCTCGCAGCAATTCTCTTCAGTATGTTCAGCTTTGTGCTGAATATGCTGTTTGGAACATCAAAACAGTGACTGCATTCAGTAACCACGACGTCCCCTGGTTCAATACCACACCGGGTCCCACGTGAACACTTCCTTCGCCGCACTCATATCCCGCGTGGAACGAACGGTCCGCCGCCAGCGGCTCTTTCTGCCGGGTGACACCCTGGTCGTAGCTCTCTCCGGCGGGGCGGACTCCTCATTGCTGCTCGATCTGCTCTTCCGGCTGCCCGACTACAATCTCAACCTTATCGCCGCCCATCTGAACCACTGTCTGCGCGGCGCCGAATCCGACGCCGACGAGGAATTCTGCCGGGGGGTGGCGTCCCGACATGCAATCATGTTCGAATCACGCCGCACCGATGTCAGGAAGATGGCGGCAGACCTTCGTCTGAACCTGGAAGATGCCGGACGGCGGGCCAGGATAGAATTTCTCGATGAGATCCGCAGGAAGTACGGTGCAGCAGCCGTCGTTCTTGCCCATCACGCCGACGATCAGGCTGAAACCGTGCTAATGCGACTTCTGCGCGGATCGGGGATGACCGGATTGGCAGGGATGGCGTACCGGAACTCTCGCGGGTATGTTCGCCCGCTGCTGGAAATAACCCGCCCCGAAATCGAACAGTACCTTGTCGAGCGCGGTCTGAAATGGCGGGAGGATGCGAGCAACAGCGACTCAACCTACCTGCGTAACCGCATCCGTCACGAGCTGCTGCCGCTTCTGGAAGAGTACAATCCTGCCATCCGTCGGACGCTTGCCTCTACGGCGTCATTAATCAGTGACGATGAAGCACTGCTGGAGGATCTGACTGTACAGGCCTTTGACGGGTCGAGCCGGATGGGGGAGGGGAGGGTTGTTTGCAGCGTCACAGCGCTCCGCACGTTTAAACCCGCCCTGCGGCGGAGAGTCCTGCGCCAGGCCTTCAAACAGTTGACCGGCACTCTGGCCGGGGTGGGTCTGCGCCATATCGATTCAATCTGCGGACTGATTGAATCAGACCGCCCCAACTCTCGAATGGCGCTACCGCAAGCGGTTTCAGCGGTGAGAGAATATGACCGCCTGATTTTGAAGCTGTCGAACGAGCCGCAGCACGAATTCGACTTCGAACTGCTGATAATGGAACCGGGCTTTTATCAGTTCCCTCCTGGCGGTTCAATCGTGGTTGAATTAACCGGCTCTGCACCCTTTCCGGTAGATTCCGGTACTGCCTGTTTCGATCTCGACAAGACTCCGTTCCCCTGGCAGGTTCGCACGTTCCGCCCTGGCGATCGCATCATGCCGTTCGGTATGAGCGGCAGAAAAAAGGTAAAGGATGTTTTTATCGATCGTAAGATTCCGTTATCTGAACGCACGCGTATCCCACTCCTGTTTTGTGGCGATGATCTGATCTGGATTGCAGGTGTGTGTGTGTCTGAATTATGTCGGATTGATAACCCGTCAGCCGCTACGGTTCAGGTGAAATGGCAGGCATGACCTGAGTCCCTTTTCTTTGAAAGGAGATTGTCGCGACTGCATTAATGTGTTAAAATGTAAACCCGGTTGTGTTCAATCCGCACCTGACCCAAAGGAACCACATGTCCAAGTTTGTATTCTCAAACCTGCCGATACGCATGCAACTGATTGTGCTGGCCATTCTGCTGACGTTACCGGCTCTCGGAATAATCGTCTATACAGGTCTCAAAGAGCGTAACAATGACTATCGCAACGCAGTAGTCGAATCCCAGAAGCTTGCCGACCACCTCGCCGCAGAGCAGGAAAATCTTGTGCGTGAAGCACTGCAATTAGGCGGCTTCCTGGCCGAATTGCCGGATGTGGTCGATCGCAGCACGGACAAGGTGCAGTCCATCATCAGCAACACCCTTAAAAAACATCCCCAGTATCTAAACATACTCATCACTGATGACAGGGGCACGGTCTGGGTCTCGGGCATTCCCTTCACGCCCCCGCTGTCACTTGCTGAGAGGCGTTTTTTCAAGAACGCCCGGGCTACCGGACGTTTTTCTTCGGGTGAGTTCATCGTCGGTTCCATCTCGCAAAAGCCGACCATCGCCATGGCCTATCCCCTTGTTGATCATGATGTCTTCCGTGGCGTTGTGATGATCAGTTTTGACCTGGATGTTTTAAAATCCATCCTGAAGCGTTCCCAGTTACCGACCAATTCCAACTATATTCTGGTCGATCACAACGGGATAATTGTCAGCCGGGGCAGCGAGAACGGTGCGAATGTGGGCGAACCTATGCTGACGGCAGAACTGAAAAAGATGGAAGCGGGAGCGGACCGTGACACCATTGAATTCGTGCGCGTTGATGGTGACCGCCGCGTCACCACCTACCGCAAGTTGCGCCTGCCCGGCGAACAGACACCCTACATGTATGTGCGGGCGGGCATATCGATCAAGGCGGCTGTGGCAAAGGCAAATCAGCAGCTGCTGTACAATATCGGCATCATGGCGCCCTTTGTCGTGTTTGCACTGCTTCTTACCTTCTTTATCGGCAAACGTTCTATCGTGGATCGCGTAAAAAAGTTGCAGACAGCTTCACAGCGTATAGCTGAGGGTGATCTGAGGACACGGGTCGGCGATCAAGTAGTCGGGGGCGAGCTGGGCGAGCTGGGACGCGCCTTTGATGAGATGGTGCGCACTCTGGAAGAGAACATTGAGAATCTGAACCAATCGCACCTTTTGCTGCATGAAAAGGCGCTGCTGCTGGAAGATGAAATTACCGAGCGACAGGTTGTACAAGAGGATCTGGCAGACAAGCAGCGTATGCTCGAATCTTTGAACCATACCCTCGAAGAGCGTATTGAAGCCGCGGTAAAAGAGCTGCGCCGGAAGGACCAGTCTCTCATTCAGCAGAACAGGCTGGCGGCTATGGGAGAAATGATCAACAACATAGCTCACCAGTGGCGCCAGCCGCTCAATCTGATCGGCCTCATCGTTCAGGGGCTGCCCGAGTGCAAGGATCTGTCGCAAGCAGAACTGGACCATGAGATTGAGCGGATCATGGACGTTATTCTGCATATGTCCCAGACCATCGACGATTTCCGTTATTTTTTCCGCCAGGACAAGGAAAAGACCCGCTTTACCGCCAATCAAGCGGTGGCGAAGGCGGTGGAATTCATCAGTCCCAGCCTGAACGTTAAGGGGATCAGCATCTCCATCACTGAGCAGCCTGAGGTGGGCGTTTTTGGATACAGCAATGAATATGCGCAGGTTCTGCTCAACATACTCAGCAATGCTACGGATGTGCTGGTGGAGAGAAACGTAGCGGAACCACGCATCGGCATCAGAATCTCCCGAGCAGATGAACGATCCGTAGTTACGATCACAGACAATGGTGGCGGTATCGGCACGGATGTTATACCTATGATATTCGATCCGTATTTTACGACTAAGGAAAAGACGCAGGGCACCGGCATCGGCTTGTATATGTCAAAAATGATCATTGAGCAAAATATGGGGGGCTGCTTGTCCGCCCAGAATGTTGAAGGCGGGGTTGCGTTCCGTATTGAGGTATAATTCCATTTCCAAATCAAAGCGCTATCTTCGTCGGCTCGTCTTCGGCTCCTCAACGTACTATCTGTACGCTTCGTCGCCTCAATCCTCTCCGCCTTGATTTCATCTTTGATTTGAAATTGGTATAAGTTGTAAAAGTTGCGTCGTCGCGTAATACCGCTGTTGTTTTTGATTTGATCCATTCCCACCCCCTTCATAATTGATTTTCTGCAAATTCCCGGATTTTATTATCACATGTAAATACGGCATATCCCCGAGATTTCTCTGTCCCACATCGGCTGGCGGCGAATATCAAGGAGATTATTGTGCCCGCTTGTTACTCATAAAATAAGGTTTATAATGTAATCATGAGTAATTGAATGGTCGGCAGGGAGATGATCATGACGACGGAACAAACCCCGGGTGCGCTGTTGCGTAAGGCGCTGAACGAAGAACAGCCGCTCCAACTGGTGGGAGTGGTCAACGCCTACGCCGCGCTGCTGGCCGGGCAGTGCGGTTTTAGCGCAATTTACCTCTCCGGGGCCGGTGTGGCCAACGCATCCTTCGGCCTGCCCGACCTGGGGATGACCACCCTGACCGATGTTCTCGATGACGTACGCCGGATCACCGCCGCCAGCCGGCTGCCGCTGCTGGTGGACGTGGATACCGGCTGGGGACACGCCTTCATGATCGCCCGCACCGTGCGGGAGATGATCAGGGCCGGCGCGGCCGGCATTCACATCGAGGACCAGGTGGCGGCCAAACGCTGCGGCCATCGTCCGGGTAAGACCCTGGTCACGACCAGCGAGATGGTTGATCGCATCCGGGCGGCCGTGGATGCCCGCAGCGACCCGGCTTTTGTCATCATGGCCCGCACCGATGCCGTGGCTGCGGAAGGGCTCGAAGCGGCCATAGAGCGGGGCTGCCGTTACCGGGAGGCAGGTGCCGACATGATCTTCCCCGAAGCGCTGGCCGGGCTGGAGCAGTACCGGCGCTTCGCCGGGGCTCTCGGCATCCCGGTCCTGGCCAACATGACCGAGTTCGGCGTCACTCAGCTCTTCACCCTGGAGGAGCTGGCGTCGGCCGGAGTCGGGCTGGCCCTCTACCCGCTTTCCGCCTTTCGGGCCATGTCTGCTGCGGCCCTCAAGGTCTACCGGACCATCCGCCGTGATGGCAGCCAGCGGGCGGTGCTGGATGAGATGCAGACACGGGCCGAGCTGTACGAGGTATTAGGCTACCACGCCTTTGAGCACAAACTGGACGAATTGTTTGGAAAACAAGGATGAGGGATGAGGGATGAGGGATGAGTAAGGTTTTATATTCATAATTCATAATTCATAATTCACAATTCACAATTCATCCTTATGATTAAAAGAAAGGAGTCCAAACCATGAAATTATCATCTTACAGTCCCGGCCTTGAAGGGATCGTGGCCGGACAAACTACAATCAGCACGGTGGGCAAAGAGAATGTCGGGCTGACCTACCGCGGCTTCTCGATCAACGACCTGGCGGAAAAGTCCACCTTCGAGGAGGTGGCGCACCTTCTGATTTATGGACACCTTCCCAACGGGGGGGAACTGGATGCCTTTCGCACCCGCCTGATCACCAGGCGTTGCCTGCCGCCGGGCCTGAAGACACTTCTGGAGCAGCTTCCGGCTGCGGCACACCCGATGGATGTGCTCCGCACCGGATGCTCGGCCCTGGGCGCCATCGAGCCGGAATCCAAAGACAACGACCAGTACCAGGTGGCGGAGCGGCTGCTGGCCAGCTTCCCCTCCATGCTGCTCTACTGGCACCATTACCACACCTGCGGCGAGCGCATCTCGACCAGGAGCGCCGAGCAGAGCCTGGCCGGTCACTTCCTCAACCTGCT
>JANNLB010000130.1:0-3908 GCA_031396605.1 Geobacter sp.
TCACGAAATTTTATCAGCAGTTCCTGCCCCCCAGGTGAATGAAAAAAACTACGGATGATTTTTGCCGTACGGGTATCGGTAGCGGAAAGGACCGTCAGTTGTTCCTGTTCGGCAGTCAGCAGCGCATCCAGGGAGGCGAACTGACGTGCCAGGCGCTGAACGGTCTTCGGCCCAACACCGGGAATGCCCAAGGCGACGACCAGGCGGAAAGGGTCCGGACGACCGGCTGTACGGATTGCCGCCGTCAGACGCCGCGCCTTTTCCGTTCCAAAGCCGGGCACGGCGGCCACTGCCGCCGCTTTCAGCAGAAAAAGCGATGGAAGATCGTCAACCAGTCCCGCTTCGACCAGCTTTTGCAGGCGTTTCCGCCCCAGGCCCTCAATATTCAGCCCCGACTTCGAAACGAAATAGGCCGCCCTGGCCAGAAACTGATCCCGACAATCCGGTGAATCGTGCAGGCATGCATCCAGAGCCGGTTCCGGCTGCGGCGAAGCCGCAGAGGCAGTAAGATCTCGGGGAGCCCGCCCCACCACATCCAGCAGTTGGGGGATAACGTCTCCCACCAGTGCAACCACCACCTGATCCCCTGCCGCAATATCCAACCGGGCAATCTCGGCAGCATTGTGCAGCGAAACACGTGTAACCTGCACGCCACCGAGACGCACCGGCGCCACCTCGGCAATGGGCGTTCGGCGGCCGGTGCGACCTATCGTCCAGTGGATATCGAGTACCTGGGTCCGAGCCGTATCCGGAGGGAATTTCCATGCAGCCGCCCAGAAAGGCGCCCGTCCCCCCTCCCCCAAGCGCTGCCGCAGAGACAGATCATCCACTTTCACCACAATCCCGTCCATGGCGAAAGGCTGCTGCTCGCGATTCGCCAGATAGGCACGATAAACAGCCTGGACTTCAGCAAAGGTCCGTACCGGACGGGTCTGTTCAAGAGCAACCGGAAACCCCCAATCCGACAGCAACTTTAACGCCGCCCGGTCGGAGCGTATGCTGCCGCCGACCGAACCGCCAACCGAACCGCTATTCACCAGTTCGAAGGGGAACAGGCGTAGAACCGCCAACGCTGCCGGATCTGGTTGTTGTGCCTTCAACACTCCCGCTGCCAGATGACGCGGTGTAGCATACTTTTCCTGTGCACTCCCCGCCCCGTAATTCTGCAGCAGCGGCAGATCCGCATAGACTTCGCCACGAACCACCACCCGGCCAGGAAAAGTACCCGACAACAGGTGCGGAATACCCTTGATTTCGCGAACCCGCTCCGTCACCTCCTCGCCGAAACGGCCATCCCCGCGAGTCGATGCCGAAACCAGCCGCCCTCCATCATAAATCAGTTCTACCGGCAAGCCGTCTACCTTCGGCTGAACCAGCAACTGCACCTCCCCGGCTGCCGCCACCCTTTTCAGCAGCGCTTCCACCGCCTCCGGGCCGGTAGCGGACGATAAACTGAGCATCGGGCGTTCATGCTGCACCATTCGTGTTCCACCATCCACACCGCCGCCCACCGTCCGGGTCGGCGAATCCGCGGCAGCCAACGCAGGAAAACACTCCTCAAGCCGAACCAGCGACGCAAACAGCCGGTCATACTCCGCATCGCTGATAACCGGCTGCACTTTCTCATAATAAAGTCGATTGTGGTAACGGATATCGTTTCCCAAAGTGATCATTTGTTGACCAGCGTCGGAGGTGGACATTTCCGGACAGGCTAGGGACAGCGCGGGGAGGCAGAACGTTGAAATCAGCAGAATAAACAGAAGGGCAGGAACGGTGCGGAGCATGATAAAGCAGCGTCTTTTCTTTAAATTTGAATTCACGTTGTTTCGGTCCAATCTCGTATGCAACACTGTGATGGCATGGCTCCCACACTGGTTAACATCATTATGACGATATATGATGTTCCCTCTGCGGAGCCCACTTGTAAGGTTCTTTGCCTCAATAGTGGTATCGACACGCAATCACAACCAAATCGACACCATCAACAACATATACCAAGCGATTTGTCTCATCAATGCGACGAGACCAGAAACCGGAAAGGTTTTCTCTTAAAGGCTCGGGTTTACCGATACCTTCAAAGGGGCTACGCATAGCATCCTGAATCAGCAGATTGATACGTTTAAGCGTTTTTTTGTCTTGCATCTGCCAATATTTATAGTCTTCCCAGGCAGACTGTGTCCAAGTCAGTCGCTCAGGCATCTGCCAACTTTCCGCTTACCACTTTTCCTGCACGAAACTGTTCAATTGATAGGGCAAGGTGAACTGCATTGGCAGGAGTTTTCAAGAGATGAACCGTCTCCATAAGACTGTTAAAGGTATCAAGAGACATTAGAACCGCGTCAGGAGAGTCCCGCCGTGAAATAACCGTAAAATCAGCATCAGCTACCGTCTGATCAACAACATGTTTAAGATGATTACGTGCCTCTGAAAAATTGACAACTCGCATAGCGCACCTCTTGTCTTTTTAGTTGTACAAGTATGTCGCCTTTAAAAAGAAACATCAAGGATTATCTGCCTATGGGCTCCTTTTCGGCTTAATGTCAATAAAGCAAGTCTGATTGTACATTTTACGGCTTAAAGCGATAATGTAATCCTGACACTGGTAGACAATTCTACTTCACACTGAAGTTCAATAATGATCTCGACATTGAGCAACAAACAGTGTGTCATCTTTAACCATATACACCAAGCGATGCTGAAAATCTATGCGGCGTGACCAGAAACCGGACAACTGGTGTTTTAAAGGTTCAGGTTTACCAATACCGGCAAACGGTTCTCGCCCAATATCTTTAATCAATTGATTTATCCTTTTGAGAATCGTCCGATCGGAAGCTTGCCAGTACAGATAATCTTCCCACCCTTTGGTTGAGAACTTAATCAACATTTGAAAGCTCTCTCTCCATACCGCCACCCGCGCGCAACTCTTCAACAGATTCAAGTAAGCGCTTTGCACCGGCAGGATTCCTTAACAAGTATGCAGTCTCTTCCAAACTTCGGTAATCATCGAGAGAAATGATAACCACGGGCTTGCCTCGTTGGCTTGTTACTATCACCGGTTCGTGGTCGTCATTTACCTGGCGCATCACATCAGCAAAATGTTGACGAGTATTGGTATAAGTTAGCGCATTCATACTAAACACCTCCTGAGAATCATTGTACATAACATAGCACAACATGCCATGACAAACAATCTGTTATTCAGCATACCTTCCACTCTGTTAATATCTGCGGGGTTGGGGAAGGACAGGTTCCGCAGCAGCAAATAGAGCTACTCTGCAAGCCTCACGCCGCCCGCCACCTACAGCCTGTCCGCCAATTTCCTGGATGTATCGCGATAGTGGCTGATTTTCGGCGATCCCTGCAACGTTATCCGGTTTCTATCCAATCCCGTTTGCAGCACCGGGACGGCATGGCTCCCACGCTGGTTAACAGCATATTGACGGCATTGACCACTTCATCAACTGTGATATCCCGCATGCATTTGGCGTCAATAGTACAGGGGGGTGTGGTTCCGAACGTGGTACAGGGGGAGCACGGGAGCTCCTTGCTTATCACGATATGATGGTCCCCCCGCGGAGCCCACTTTTTGGCGCGTCCAGGCCCGAACAGAGATACCGTCGGTACACCCAGGCCGACAGCAATGTGCAGCACCCCGGAATCCCCGCTCACCAGCAATGCACTCTTCTGAATGACTGCTGCTGTTTCAGGCAATGAAGTCAATCCGGCAAGGTTAAGCCCCAATCCTCCGCCAGCAATAACCTCTCCCTGCTGGCGGTCCTCTTTTCCGCCTACGACAACCGTTTTGATTCCAAAAACTGACAGCAACTCAGCAACACCCCGGAAACGGTCGGCACCCCAGCGCCGCTCAGGTATACTGGCTCCGGGAAAGACCACCACAAACGGCTCAT
>JANNLB010000160.1:0-3862 GCA_031396605.1 Geobacter sp.
ACCTACGAATTATTAAACTCCGATTTTCAGCTTGTACGGCAACTGTTTGAAGACAATTCCCTCGCGGCGCAGCCGCTCCTGGTCAATGCGGCAGGCCGTGCCGTAGATGACCTTTTGCGCGTCGTGTCCGGGCAGCGCGGCAAGAATAGTGGTGGTCAGCACATTGCCGCCCCGTTGCGTTTTGTCTTTGAGGATTCCGTTATAGAGGAGATAGATCGCTGTGCCGTTGTGGACGCCGAGCAGCGGACTGTCAAGGATGGCAGTGGCAGGCAGCGGCTCGCCGGTTTCGGTGAAATAGACATGTCGGGCAAGGTCGGCAAAGCGCACCGTGGAGCGGATATTTCCCCGCTCGTCAAAGAGCGGTTCGCCCAGTTCGCAGAAGCGGAAACCGCCGCCGAGAGCGGGAATGTCGTTGTAGCCCTGTGACACTCGCGACAGCCGTTGTGCGGTGATGTTGCGGCAGATATGGCTGTCCATTTCTACCTGAATAAAGTGCCGGGTGCCGCCATCGGCGGCATTCAGTGCCAAAACGGCATGTCCGGTAGTGCCGCTTCCAGCATAGGAATCGAGGATAAGGGAGTCTTTGTCAGTGGTGATTTGAAGAATTCGTTGAATCAAACGGGTAGGTTTGGGATTGTCGAAAACATCGGCGCTCCCCATAACTTCATTCAGTTCTTTGGTGCCTTCTTGATTGTGACCAACATCAATATTTGGCCACCAAGTCCATGTAGTAACACCTTCAATTTCTTGAAGAAACTTCTTTTGTCTTGGCCGTGAATCTCCATTTTTCCCAAACCAGATACGATTGTCTTGGACAAGTTGCAAGAAAGTTCTTTCCGCCATTGCCCAGCAACGGCCTTGTGGTGGTTTCATCTTAATTCCGGCAGGAGTTGTTATCTCATAGAATTGATCTGGTGTTGCATGGCCCGTTTGTCCTGTTATGTCTACAGATGCCCATTCGCCTCGTGTATCACTATCGGGATTTTTAAATGCTTTTATTCGTTCTACGCTCGGCGATACTCGGTTTAACGTAGGTTTCAACTTCTGTAAATTTTTGCCATAAGCAACAACAAAATCATGTGCTGGACCAAGGTGGAGTCTCGCATCTGGTGATGTTCGTTTTTGCCAGATAACATTTGCCAAAAAATTATTCCCTCCAAAAATTTCATCCATCAACATTCGCAAGGTGTGCTGTTCATTATCATCAATGCTGACAAAAATCGCGCCGTCATCCCGCATAAACTCCCGCAGCAGCGCCAGCCGCGGATACATCATGCACAACCATTTGTCATGCCGCGAAAGGTCTTCCGCTTCCTTCCCCACGGCCCTGCCCAACCACTCGCGCATCTCTGGACTGTTGACGTTGTCGTTGTAGACCCACCCCTCGTTGCCGGTGTTGTACGGAGGATCGATGTAGATGCACTTCACCTGCCCGGCGTAGTAGGGCAACAGCGCCTTGAGCGCAAGTAGATTATCCCCCTGCACCAGCAGGTTGCCACTGCCGGGGTCGCCCACGGAAAGCTCAGGGTTTTCCTGCAACAGGTGGAACGGCACCTCGCGGTGATGATTGACAACGGCTTTTTTGCCGATCCAGTCGAGTTTTGGCATGGTCTCCTCGGAGCAGCAAAGGGGGTCGCGCCTACAAATTTCAAATTTGGAATTTGTAGACGCGACCCCCTTTTAATTTTCATGGTGGAAAGAAATTAAGTATGGTGTCATCCGAATTTGCTGGGAGACAATAGAAAGTTAGCAAGCAACGTCCCGCTTGGGTTCACCCCATAAATCACCACTACTTAGTTTTTTTAGCCAACTTCAGCATCACATCTAAAAGCTCTCTGAGCCTGGGACACTTGCCATAGGCAAGGCCGGGATCAAGCCTGCCAAAAAGCTCCCTGCCATTGGTGACTTTCTTGTACCTGCGACCGGTCTTCAGGGAATAAAGCCGTTCAAGGAGCTTCGCCGGCGGTTCGTCAAAATTAACTGTTTCCGGATTTTGAATTTTCGCAGGCAAGGCCCTTTTTACCTCTATCGGGAAAAGATCCGGATCGGCCAGCAGCCATGCCTCGGTTTCGTGGACCGCGAAAAATTGTAGGAACTTGGGATGATTGACTTTCTTTTCAAGCTCTTCTTTCGCCCAGTCAAAACGCGCATCTGCTGTTATTATTTTTTTGGGGTAGAATGTCGGACCATACAGATCGAGCAGGGAGATCACTGCAATGATTTCGTCTCTATCTGGTCCATTGAGATGCATCAAGGCTTTCTGGGGCGTATCCTTTACCAATTCCTGCCAACCTTCAAAACGCACCGTCTTGATGCCCACCGGTTTTTCCAGTCTCGGGTCGAGCCACCTCTTCAGGAATTTCGGCAAAGCCTTGTCTTCCGTATACCCCTCGACAAACAGGACGAACTTCATTGCATCTGCTCCAGTTCACCCGATCTGAAAAGGGTCCCGAGCGAGTATTCCTTCAGCCAGTAGTTGAGCTTCTCGTCGCTCAAGGTATGCAGAGTCGTCTCGCCGTTTTCCCATTTTGCCACCGTGGTCGTCGGGCTCACCTCTTTAAATGCGTCAAGGAACTGGGGTGAATGGGTAGTCATGATAACTTGCGAGCGGGTGGAGGCGTCGGCTGCGTACTCGGCCACGATGGGGAGCATCGAAGGATGGAGCCCGGTTTCAGGCTCGTCTATGGCGATAACCGGCGCTGGCGAGGGGCTTGCCAGGACAGTCAGTAAAAACAGGAACCGTAATGTGCCATCAGACAGGTCCGCCGCCGACTGCTCCCGCTTCAGGGATTTCCAGCGAATTCGCAACTGGATCGTTTGATCCGCCGCGGGAGGAAAGACCAGTTCATCGAAATCATCGCCAAAGGCGGCCTGCATGGCGGCGTTGATGTCTCTCTTGAAATCGCGGTCGCCAGTATAGAGCGTATGCAGAACGGAAATCAGGTTTTGGCCGTCGGGGTCCACCCGTTTTTCCAGACGTGATATGGCGGGCTGGCGGATGACGGCGCCCTTGTTGGTGTACAAGTCGTGATATACGGCTATGGAAGCCAGCGCCCGCTGGAAGGGAGGGATATAATGATTATTGATGAAAGGGCCGGAGGCCAGGGAAAGCAGGCTCTCTTCCTCGGAAACGAATTCCGGGGGGGTAGTAAATTTATGCTCCTTTTCATCATAGAAAACTGCCGAATTCCCGACCCGTTCCAGGAATTTGAAAGGTTTTTTTTCTGTTTTCTTATGAAATTTATGAAAATTCGCCAGCAATTCTTTTTCGATCTTGTAGGAACTCCCTGTGCCTAACCGCCCTAGTTCAAGCTCATATTGCTCCGGCCCCAGATCGTCACCGACAAGAACTGTCTTCATGCTGAACTTGATGGCAGACGCCGTGCCGTCCCATAGCATCGGGTCCATGCCGCCGAGAGATTGGATATGCTTACCCAATCGCCCTTGGGCGGAAATTGAGATCAGCTCCAGAAAACGCAAAAGGTTGGATTTTCCTGTGCCGTTGGGGCCGATTATTACGTTCAGGTCGCCCGGAATCCAGGATACCTTCTTCAGGGAACGGAAACCTTCGATATCCAGTTGTTTTATTTTCATCAACTTACTCCCAAGTTGTTTTGTGGAACATTTCCGTACCACACATACCAAGCAAAAAGCCGCCCGTCAGCACTTAGCTGACAGAGGCGACTTTCAATTTAGGTCACAATATCCCCACATATGGAGCCATCATTCGCCCCTTCATATCATCGTAAATTCAGGTGGTTCTAATACACGGTTTCCTCGCTGGAGTCAACTGAAAAGGGAAAACTACAGTGTCAGGTTTTGAATTTGGATATTTGTCGCAGGTACAGGCACCGCATCCCAC
>JANNLB010000163.1:0-20962 GCA_031396605.1 Geobacter sp.
ATTCTAAACTTTTATTTAACACGCCCTCACTGAATAAAAAAGTACTATTTGGAGACTAGCAAGACTGGAAAGTGTTTAGATGAACTGACCGGAAAACATACAACTGTATGCTTGCCGGACAACAGTTCTGCCCGACTGGTGCAGCTCCAGACGTAACAGCGGGCGGTATATGCCGGTAATTGGACATGTACTAAACCGTTCGTCCATTATCTTGCCAATATCAGAGTATTGGCACAGTAAGTGCTTTTTCGTGCTCTCTCTCCTTCCGACTATTTGCGGGCGAATCCGGAGGGGGACTTCTATCAGGGGAAGACCTACGAGCTGAATGAGCGCTCCTTTGCCACGCCATCCCGCAAGATCGAAATCTACAGCGAAGCGCTCGAACGGGTGGGGTTAAATCCGCTGCCTACTTATCTGGAACCGGAAAAGAGTCCGCAGGGAACTCGATGGGAGGAGCCGGGTGAAAAGTATCCCCTGGTCCTATCAACCGGCACACGCTTTATCCATTATAACGGGTCCCAGATGCACAATGTTGCATCCATGCAAAAACTTGATCCGTTTCCGCGCGCCGAGCTCGGCCCGCAAACGGCGGCCACATATTGCGTCACGCACCATGACGACGTCATTATAGCGACGGATCGTGGGTGGATAAAGATGAAAGTCGATGTGAGTGACCGGACCATGGAAGGGGTAGTACTGGTACCCCACGGCTGGCCCAGGGAGGCCAACTGCAATCGGCTGACGGACGCCAAGTGCCGGGAGCCAATCATGGGGTATCCACAGTGGAAGGGGTTGCTTTGCAGTATCAGAAAGGCTGAGTAACCAAGTTACGGGAGGAGTATTAGTGAAACAAACCGGCACGGAAGCACTTTGGACCCGTTCCTTCATCCTGACAATGCTCGGGATGCTGTTTCTTTTTATCCCTTTTTCACTCTATATGCCGGTCTTGCCGGCCTACCTGCTGGAAGAGTTGCACAGCTCGATGCAGGCCGCGGGAGCGATCAATGGGATTTTCCTGGCTGCATCGGTTCTGTTCCGGGCCCAGACAGCCCGCCTTGAGGCGCGATTCGGTGTCCGTCGAGTGCTGCTGGTCAGCGGTTTTCTGTTTATGGCAACCAACGCCCTCTATCTGTCGGTATCAACGGTAATGAGCGTCATGTTGATCAGATTTCTGAACGGCGCCTGCTTTGCCATAGTAAACACATGTATCTATGCCATGGGAAGCCGCCTGATTTCGAGTGGCAGAAAAGGGGAGGGGCTGGCCTATCTGACAACCATGGTACTGGCCGACGGCGCATTCGGCCCGTACATTGGATTGAGCCTTTCCCGCGCCTACGGATATGACTCGGTGTTTATCTTCTGTGCCCTCATAAGCCTGCTCGGTCTGCTGATTGCCAGTGCCATCGCAATACCGGAGGAGAGACCGCACGTTCAGGCGAGGTTCTCGTTTCATGACTTATTTGAGATCAAGGCGATCCCTGCATCTTTAATCGTTATGGTGATTGCCATTGCTTATGGCGGGGTACTGACATTTGTTGCTGTCTATGCCACGGAACTGCGCCTGCCATTCGTGGTCGCTTACTTTTTTGTGGCTATGGCAAGCGCCTCCGTTGTTTCCCGGCTTGCAACCGGACGGATGTATGACCGATTTGGACCAAATGCCGCAATCTATCCGGGCATCTTACTCATAGCCTTGGGTCTGCTGATGATGGCGGGGCTCCATACGACCGCGTGCATGCTGACGGCTGCTGCCATGATTGGCATCGGTTACGGAATAACTGTGCCAAGCTTCCAGACATTGGCTATTCAACTCTCTCCCGCACACCGGAGCAGCGCGGTAACCGCCACCTTCTTTTCCTGTCTCGATGGAGGAATCGGCCTGGGGGCATATCTCATGGGATGGAGCATCACTGCCTTCGGATATGCGACCGTATATCTGGCGCTGGGAGTGCTGACCTTTGGCTGCATACTTCCCTATTATGTCATTTACGGCAGGAAACAGAGATAGTTATCAAATTTCAATGTGACATCAGCACCGGCAGTGTCATGTGATCAAAAAAATCCTTGGCTACCGGGCCAAGATCATATTTTCCACGGGAATTTTTGGCATAAACACCCATAATGATGAGGTCACGGGAATGTTCCCATGCAAAATCCATCAGCAGGTTGGCAACCGGAATGGTCTTTATTACAATAGTAACGTTCTTGACTTTGATAGCATGGCTTTCCAGATTGGAACCAAGATCAGCATCGCTCCCGTTATCACGTTCTGCAGGATCTTTTATGGAGAGCACACACACCTTTTCAGCGTTCAGCAAAAACGGGAGAGCATCATTTACCGCCCGTGCCGATACGCGTCCGGCCTTCCATGCCACAATCGGGCGCTTCCCGACGCTTTTGAATGTGCCCGCGTACGGCACCACAAGTACCGGGCGGCCGGCCCCCACAACAATCCTCTGGGCCAGATCGGGCGGGATATCCCCCTGCGACATGCCCGGATCAGCCTGGCTGACAATAATAATATCCTTGGTATGCGCATGATAATTGAGGACATCAGCCATACCAACGCCTACGGTTCCCCAATCAGCAGCGAGCCATTCTGCTCTGATACCGGCGTCACCGGTTTTTGAAGCAAACAGGGCCTGCGCCTCCCCTTCGTCCTGTTTTGCTCTTACACCTTGCGATGAATACGCTGCATGGGTGACGACGTAAATCCCCGTCAAGCGTGCGTCATGCTCCTTGGCAAGCGTAACGGCCAGGTCAAGCCTGATAGCGCACGATGGTGAATTATCGATATGAACGAGAATGTCTTTAAACTTCATGGGAGTCTCCCTGCTTTCAGAAACGTGGTATGGAGCTAATGTAGTATCGACATGATTTGACTGTTATCTGCTGCCGCCGGCAGAGACGACAGGAGCGTTTCCGGCTGCCCGCGGGCTACGGATGCGCAACGCGCACGCCAACCCATTTTTCCAGAACAGAGAGATTACCAAGCAGGTCAGAGCATTCGACGTTATGAACCACGCGGCCGCGTTCCAGGACTATGGCGCGATTCGTCAGGCGCAAAGCCTGTTCAACGTGCTGTTCGACCAGAATCAGGGACTGTCCTTCGTTGCGGATCATGTGCTCAATTGAAAGGCAGAGCTCGGCGGCGATCACCGGCGCAAGTCCTTCCAACGGTTCGTCAAGCAATAACAGTTTCGGGTTAAGCATCAAGGCACGCCCAATTGCAAGCATCTGCTGCTCACCCCCCGATAACTGATTGCCGAGGTTTCTGCGTCGTTCCTGAAGACGCGGGAACAGCGCATAGATCGACTTCAGATCCCATTTACCGGGCAGAGCCGTTACCGTCAGGTTTTCCTCTACGGTCAGCGACGAGAATATTTCACGCTCCTGCGGCACCCAGCCGAGGCCGGCTCGTGCGCGGGCATGCGGAGGCACTTTAACAAGGTCCTGCCCGCACCAGCGTATAGAGCCACGATGCAACTTGGTATGTCCCATGATCGTCAACAACAACGAACTCTTGCCTACGCCGTTGCGACCAAGCAGCGCAATGCTTTCGCCCTCTCCCATCGTCAGTGAACAATCATCGATAACAATCGCTTCCCCATATCCGGCGAACACATGTTCAAGCGTCAGCATATCAGTGGTCCTTTCCCAGATACACTTCGCGTACCCTCGGATCGTCTGCAATTTCAGTCGGCGTCCCCGTGACCAGTTCCTCTCCGTTGACCAGTACCGTGATGCGATTGGCAAAGTTAAACACAAGGTTCATGTCATGCTCGATCAAAAGGATGCTGATTTCCTTTGGCAATGTATTCAGCACTTCGAACAATTCATCGCTCTCACCCTCCGGTACGCCGGCCGCCGGCTCATCCAGCAGGAGCACCTTCGGTTTGGCTGCCAGCGCCAGCGCCATTTCGAGCAGCCGCTGCTTTCCGTAGGCGAGCGTGTGGGTTTCGACCAGGCAATCCTGGGCAAGATTGAGTTGCTCAAGCAACGCATAGGCTTCATCTATCAACGTGCTGCATCGCGATACCCTGAAAAATCTCCGCTTCAGTATGTTCAGCCGCGTACGTTCACGAACGCAGATCGCGTTTGTCACCGCCTCCAGTGGAGTCAGCCGCGGGAATAACGTATTGATCTGGAATGTTCGCGACAAGCCGCGATAAACCCGTTCATTTGGCGGAATCCGTGTGATATCCACGCCGTCAAGCCACACCGAACCACTCGAAGGACTCAGCACGCCGGTAAGCTGGTTGATCAGGGTGGTCTTGCCGGCGCCGTTCGGGCCAATCAGCGCATGCCGCGCACCCGGAGCAAGCGACAGGTTGACGTTCTTCGTGACGATGAGTCCGCCGAAGGCCTTCCAAAGGTCTCGAGTCTGAAGAATGGCGGTCATGAACGCTCCTTATTGCGCCAATGTCTGAACAGATCCGCCAAACGGCTCAGGCCACCGAGCATTCCACTCCGCAGATAAAGTGTCATGACGATGAGCAGGATACCTAGAAAAAATTGCCAATACTGTGGATTGAGATTGGAAAGACGGTCCTGTGCCAGCAAGAACACCGCTGCGCCGACAAAGCCACCGTACAGCGTCGCCGTACCGCCGATAATCAGCATTATCAACAGGTCTGCAGAACGCTGGAAGCTGAGGACATCGATACCGACAAACTGCGTCGTTTGCGTCAGCAATGCGCCGGCGATCCCGGCGATTGCCGCCGCGATAGTGTAGATGTTAGTCAAGCACGCACTGATCGGTATCCCGATGGCAAGCGCACGGGTCTGATTTTCACGTATGCTGCGCAGGGCAAGTCCATAGGGCGAATGCATCATGCTGCGCGTGAATGCAAACAACAGAAAAGCTATGATTAATACATAGACATAGGCTGTTTTGCCGTAAAGATCGAAACCAAAGACGCCGAACAATTTGCCGATTTCCACACCCTGCAGTCCGTCCACGCCGCCCGTGTATTTTGTCGCGCTATTTGCCACTTCGAAAAGCAGCAAGCCGATGCCCAGCGTAATCATCAGGCGGGTCAGGTCACCGCCTCGCGACAAAAGGAAACTGCTGAGGTAGCCGGCAATGCCGGCAACAAGTCCGGCCACCAGCAGACCCGAAAGCGGCTCGTGCCATCCGTGCGCCGCCATCAGACCGGCAGCATAGGCGCCAATGCCGAAGAACGCAGCATGTCCGAGTGTGACGATTCCGGCATATCCGAGAATCATGTCGAGCGACAGGGCGAACAGTCCGGTTATCAGTATTTGGGAAGCGAATACCAGGCTGGTTGGAAAAGCGAAGTAGACGCCGACCAGTGCAAGCCAAAACACTATCTCCGCAGGTTTCCAGCGTTCGCGCGCGCGCAGAAAGGACAAGTGGCGCGAAACCTTGGCCAAATTATCACTCATTTTGCCTTCCTTCGTCCCAAGAGCCCATGGGGAAACAATAACAGTAAAATTATCATAGCTGCATAGATAATGAATGCGCCAAGTTGCGGCACATAATATTTTCCTGCGATGTCAGCTACACCGAGAAGCAATGCCGCCAGCAAGGTACCGAACACTGATCCGGGGCCGCCAACCACAACAACAAGCAAAAAGTACACGAGGTATTTGATTGCGAAGTTCGGGTCCAAGCCGAGCACGTCCACACCCAGCGCTCCCCCCAAGCCGGCAAGGCCACTACCAAGGGCAAACGTCAATTGGAATACCCGTTCGACCCGGATTCCCATCGCTTCGGCTGTCCTCTGGTTGTCGACCGAAGCGCGAATCTTGGCCCCGAATCGGGTACGTTCCAGTCCAAACACCAGTGCAAACGTGATCACCGCAACGATCGCCATCAGGAACAGCCGATACCGCGACAGATCGAGTCCCAATACGGCATACTGACCGCTCAGCCATCCAGGGATAACCACCGGCTGCTGCCCTGATCCCCAAATGTAGTTTGCACCGGCGGTGGCGATGAAAATAATGCCGACCGTCAACAGCACTTGATTGAGCGGCGTGCTCTTGTAAAGCGGCCGATAGAGAGTCCTCTCCAGCACAAGACTCCCCAGCGCGACGACGCAGAAAACGATGGGCAGAGCCGGAAGAAAACCGATTCCGGCCTTCGACATCAACGTTACCAGCAGATAACCGCCGGCCATTGCAAACACGCCATGGGCAAGATTGTTGAACCCCATCAGGCCGAGCGTAATCGACAGCCCGACGGAGATCACGAACAGCAAAGCACCGTAGGCCAAGCCGTCGAAAAGGATTCCGAGGAAACTATGCATGGTTTGACCTTTGATCCACGTAAGAGGAGATGACTATCATTTACCCGGGTCTCTCACAGCATGAAACGTCTCGAACTCGACGTTGTAGACTTTGCCGCCTATCTTCTTGGCTTCGCGCACGTAAACGTTCTGCACGATGTCCCGGGTAACAGGATCTATCTGGATCGGGCCACGCGGGCTGTTAAGCTTCATTCCCTTGAGCACCTGTATAGCCTTGTCGCCGTCGATGTTGCCGTTCAGCTGCTTGGCCACGGCATAGATTGCGGCCATGCCGTCATAAGCGCCTATCGCATGGCCGTTCGGGCGCGTGATGGGGTCAATCTTCTTGTAGGCTGCGAGGAATGACTTGTTTTCGGGCGATTCGTGGGCGGCTGAGTAATGGTAGGTCGAGATCACACCCAGCGGTGAATCACCCATCGCATCCATCACCCCGTCGTCGAGCACGTCACCGGTTGCAAGCAGTTTGATGCCGGCCTGCGCCAGACCTCGTTCCTTGAAGGACTTCATGAATGCGACCGGCAGTTCGCCGGTCGGGAGGAATGCGAATATCGCCTGCGGTTTGCTGTCCTTTACGCGTTGCACGTAGGGGCCGAATTCCGGATTTTTCAACGGCACGCGCACTTCGCCCGCCAATTTGCCCCCAAGCTTCACGAACGCCTTTTGGAAGGCGCCCTCGGCGTCATGGCCCGGACCGTAGTCGGCGACAAGGGTATATACCTCGCGATAGCCGTTCTTGTATGCCCACTGTGCCATCGGCTCGGAAACCTGCGGCAAAGTCAACGATGTCCGGACGTAGTAAGGAGACTTGGATGTGATGATCGAGGTCGCGGCCAGCATGACGATCGTCGGCTTCTTCGCTTCGGTCGCTATCGGCGCACAGGCGAGCGCGTCGGGCGTGAGGCCGAAGCCGGCAATGAAGTCGACGTTGTGCTTTACCACGAGTTCCTGACAAAGCCGTTTTGCGACATCGGGCGCAGGACCACCAACATCCTTGACCACGATTTCAATCTTCTTCCCTGCAACCGTATCACCGTGCTGACTCATGTAGGTCTTGACGGCGTTGAGCATCTGCCGCCCGGAATCGGTGAAAGGTCCGGTCAACTGGAGCACAAGGCCGACCTTGATCGTGTCTCCCGCTTGGGCAGGAGCGGATGCCAGCGCACAGAGACCGCACATGACAACAATGAAACCACGCAGTTTATGTAAGGTTTTACTGCATACGGTTAGCGGTGCAGCGCCATGAACCTTTTTCAGTACATTCTGTCTTTGATCTTCCATTAACGTAGTCTCCGTGGAAAAATATAGTGATTCGACAGCAGCGATAGTTACAGGAAGCTAAATTATTTGCCCGGATCCTTCACATCTTTGTACGTTTCAAATTCGACGTTGTAATAATGATTGCCGATCTTCTTTACTTCGCGCACATAAACGTTCTGGGTAACGTCCCTGGTGGAAGGGTCGATGAGGATCTGGCCGCGCGGACTGTTAATTTTCATCCCCTTGAACAAGGCCATCGCCTTGTCGCCGTCAATTTCGCCCTTCAACTGTTTGATGACACTGTAGATCGCCGCCATGCCGTCATAGCCGCCAACCGCCATATAGTTCGGTCGCGCGGATTCAAGTTTGCCGAACGCTGCAAGGAACGCCTTGTTTTCCGGCGACTTGTGATCGGCAGAATAGTGATGGGTAGATATTACACCCAAGGCATGGTCTCCCAATGCATCCTGCAAATTGTCAATCATGACGTCACCGGTTGTTAGCAGCTTGATGCCTGCCTTCGCCAAGGCGCGTTCGTTATAGGCCTTCATAAAGGCAACCGGCATCTCGCCTGCGGGGAGAAATACAAACAGCGCCTGTGGCTTGGAGTCCTTAATACGCTGTACGTAGGGGCCGAACTCGGGACTCTTGAGCGGTACGCGCGACTCACCCACAACCTGGCCACCGAGTTTCGTGAACGCCTTTTTAAACGCCGTTTCGGAATCATGTCCCGGCCCGTAGTCGGCAACGAGAGTATAAATTTTGCGGTATCCGTTCTTGAATGCCCACTGTGCCATCGGCTCGGTAACTTGTGGCAGTGTCATTGACACACGGACGAAGTAGGGCGACTTGGTCGTTATTATCGATGTCGCCGCGTTCATGATAACGGTCGGCTTCTTGGCTTCGGTAATAATCGGTGCCACTGCAAGCGCATTGGGCGTAAAGCCGAATCCGGCAATGAAATCGACTTTATCCTTTACAATCAGCTCCTGAGCGAAACGTTTGGCAACTTCCGGCGAGGGGCCGCCAACGTCCTTGATAATAAGTTCGATCTTCTTTCCGGCAACGGTATCGCCATGCTCCTTCATGTATGCCTTGGCGCCGTTAACAATATTAAACCCGAAATCGGCAAATGAGCCTGTCATTTCGGCAATCATACCAATTTTGATCGTGTCCCCGGCGGCATAAGCCTGACCGGATGTAAACGCAAGTATTCCGCACATGACCATCATGAAAACAAGGCTTAACGATTCTAATTTTTGCACTTTCATACTTAGTCTCCTTTTATATTGCATTTATAATCCACCTGGTTTTTTAGTAGTTTCAAGTGGTTTAGCGGATATTCAGCTTTCAGCATGCATCCAGAGTGACTTCTTTGCACCTCCTTTCGCGTGAAGTTGCTGCTGCGTGGCCCGGTCTTCGTCTGTTAATCTTTGCGGATCTGAATCAAGACATTGTTCCCGGAACAGGTATCCTGGACGGGTACTTCCTTCCGGGTTATCGTCTGCGGCATCCTACTGCTTCTGATTTCGAACGAGAGTTATTGTGCATTTTAGTACCATGTTGCTATTTATACTGTCAAATAAATAGTTAATACGATGTTTTATGATCTTAATATCCGATTTATGATCAACTAGGTTTGTCATATTGGCTAGTTAGCCATAATTAAAAGCGTGTCAGTAACATCATGGCATTTTTTTTACTTGGGCAATATCACCCGTTCTCGACGGTAAAAGCTGCCGCAAAACATTAATCCCGCTTTATAAATAACATTGTTATACTAATCTTGCGCCACAGAAGTACAATTACCATGCCAACACCACTACGGAAAATCCCTGGTTTACTACAATCACCATTGATCGTGTACACCAGGGATTTACTCAGCCTGACAGAGAATCACACTTGCCATCCGGTACGAAATAATATGTCTGGAATGCAAACAACTGTATGCTTTTCAGACAGTACATTTCCAATGAGAAGACAAAACCAAGCAGGTCTGTTCAAATGTCAACTCGAATCATAGACGAACCGGTTACCAGGGATACAGGCCACGCACCCGCGCCTGCAGCCGGGCCAGGCCTAGCAGGGCTTCGATGTTGGGCATAGATACGCCGACCTTCAGGCCGATCTCGCGTACGGAGCTGACCAGAGCATCCAGCTCCACGGCCCGCCCCGCTTCGATGTCCTGCAGCATGGAGGTCTTAAACGCTCCCAATTTTCGAGTGACCGCATTTCGCTCCTCGCCGCTTTGCTCAATAGGACAGCCAATCTTGGCACCAATCCGACCCGCCTCCGCCATGACATCCAGGCAAAATTTCTTTACCAGTGGATCGTCAAGTATCAGGTCGCAGGTGGCTCCAGTAATCGCAGAAACAGGGTTCATCGTCATGTTCCCCCAGAGCTTGAACCAGATGTCGTACTGGATGCTTTGGGAAACAACAATATCCAGATCCGCTTTGCCAAGCAGTTGTGCCAGCTTGCGTACGCGCTCGGAATCACTGCCATCGGGCTCTCCGATAATCAACCGTTTTCCGAAGCCGTGTCGTACGAATCCGGGTTCATTCAAGGAAAAACTGCCGTGCACGACGCATCCTACGACATTGCCGGCCGGAATAGCCGCTGCAATCGATCCGTCAGGATCGACGGAGGCGAGGCGTGTCCCCACATACTCTCCGCCAAAGCCGTCGAAAAACCACCAGGGAACCCCATTCATCGCCGTCATCACGATCGTGTTCGGGCCGATCAACGGAGCTATCTGCTGCGCCACCCTCCCCAGAGCAGTCGTTTTTACCGCCACAACCACCAGATCCTGCACACCCAGTTCGACCGGATCGTCCGTGGCCCGCACTTTTTCCGTGAAAACAGCACCGTCACACTGCAGCCTCAGCCCCTGTTCGCGCACTGCCTGCAGTGTGGCACCACGAGCCACCACATTCACCTCATACCCGACACGTGCAAGCTGGGTACTGATGAATCCTCCGACCGCGCCGACCCCGTAGATACAGATTTTCATAATAATTCCCCTTTCTTCTTAAGTTAAACTCCGTGCGCACAGCGCGTCAATCGGCATTGAAATATACCCGCCATCGGCGCCCAATGTTGACTATTACCTGTGCTCAGAATCGACAACTGTGGCATATCCCTGTGAAGCAGGGGAGCTGCACCGATGAAACGTGGACAATTCCGTCGGATCGTAGGCATGTGAAACATTCACGACAGTTGCGGAGTCCTGCCCCAGCAGCGCCCGCGCCACAAGGGTTTGAGCAATCTGGATCTTGTAGGCGTTGCGACTGAGTGGTCTTGCATCTGCCAACGCCAACACTCCTGCCTGCGCGGCGGTTTCATCATTGATGGCCCGGCCTCGCAGAAACTCTTCGGCAGTGACTGCCCGGACAGCTCCCGGCGCTACCGCACCCAGGGCGATACGTGCTTCCGCACAGATTCCATCCTTCGTGGCAACCAGCGCTGCGACGCTGACGATGGCAAAATCAATCGGTTTTCTGAGGGTGAATTTGAGAAAGCTCTGCTGTGCCGGTTCAGTGATTACGGGAATCTGAATTTCCTTGACCATTTCATCGTTATTAAGCTGATTTCCCAGTGGGGTGTAAAAATCCCTGACCGCGATGCGCCGTTCAGCGGTCGGGCCGACTGCAAGCAACTGCGCATCGTAGAGGGTCAGGGCAACGGCGGTATCCGAAGGACAAGCGGCAAAGCAGCGCCTCCCCCCCATGACGGCATGATTGCGGTTGTCCCCCTTCACGGCAAGGCAGGGTCCATTGCCCTTGCGGGCACACGCGATCGGACCGCCGATATGATGCGGATAACGGTAATAGCAGCAGCGTACATCCTGACAGAGGTTACCCGCAAGAGTCGCCACATTACGGATCTGGGGAGAGGCGACGGCGTGGGCCGTTTCGGCAAGGGCTCCGTATCGCTCCCTGAGCAGAGGGGATTTTGCAATGTCAGCGAGCCGGGTCAGGGCGCCAATCCGGAGCAGACCCTTATCCTCCCTGATGTAATCCAGGCCGGTAACGGTTTTGATATTGACGATCGCTTCCGGGTATGCCGGGAGGAATTCATCCTTGAGGATACCGAACAGGTCTGTTCCGCCGGCATTGAGCCGGGCGTTGCCGTCGAACTTCGCCAGGGCGGACACCGCCTGCCTGATTGTCCGTGCGTTGATGTGGGTAAAAGGTCTCATGCGGCACCTCCGGAGCGTGCTTTACCCGGTATCTTGCCCAACGCCTTGAGAACCCGCTCCGGAGTGGCCGGATATTCATGCAACCAGACGCCGATGGCATTGGAAACCGCCATGAGAATTGCCATGGGGCCGGGGGATGTCGCAACCTCGCCGACGCCGATTGCCTTGAAGCGATGGCTGGCCACGGGGGTTTCCAGTACCACATTGTCGATGGAGGGGAGTTCGGAAAAGGTGCGCCACTTGTAATCGATCAGGTTGGGGTTAAGGATGTGCCCCGTGGTCATGTCGAAGGTTGTCTCCTCGAACAGGGCGCTGTCGATTCCGGAAGAACCGAGGCAGCCGTTGAGCTGGCCTTCGAGACCCGGGGGGTCGATAATCTGGCCGACATCCGTCGTGTTGACAACCCGCAGCAGATCCACCTTGCCGGTTTCCGTATCAACTTCCACCTCGACGAAGGTGGTCATGCAGTTGGCCAGGGTAAAGTCCGGGTCAAAGCGGCCATACCCCATGACGGTCCGGTCGTAGCCCATGGCCCCCCACTTGATGCTTTTTCCCGGGTTATCCTTGACAAAGATTAACCCGTCTACTGTCTCCAGCTCTTCAGCTTTCACTCCCAGGCGCGGGGCAACAAGTTCCAAGATCTGGCGCCGCGCGTCCTCGGCGGCAGCGATTGCGGCACTGCCGATGGCGTAGGTCCCGCGTGAACCGAACGGGCCATACTCAAAGGGGTTGATCAGTGAATCAGCCGGGGTTATCGAGACACGCTCCATGGGGAGCTGCAGCACCTCGGCAACCATTTTGAGGTAATTGCTCCGCTGCCCGGTGCCATGCTCGGTGATGCAGGAGTACAGAAGGGCCGTCCCGTCAGGGTTCAGCCGCACCCAGGCTTCAGAGCTGTCCTCGCCGATGTCGGCGTTACCATGCACCCCGACCCCGATTCCCCTTCGCTTGACGCCTGCTACGGCGCTGGGCTTCAGCCAGCCCTGCCATTTTTCTTTCCATCCGAACAATTTGGCACCCCGTTCGATGGCGTCCGTATAGTCGACCCCCCGATAGGTGTACCAGGCCCCGTCGCGCCAGAAATAGCCGTCACCCGGTTTGACATAGTTCTTCTTGATGAACTCCACCGGGTCGAGATTTATCTGTTCCATGGCCTGGCAGAGGAGCGGGATGAAGGAACATTTCAGCTCCTGGCCGCCGAATCCGCGGACACAGCCAGAGGCATTGCGGTTGGTGCAGACGATGTCGGTCTTCAGATCCCAGTTGGCGCAGCGTGTCATCAGCTGGATCTCGCCACACCCCACCGCCACCTGGGCCTGGGTCGTCGAGGAGTAATACCCGGTGTCCACCAGCCACCTGCCGGAGACCGCCGTCACGGTGCCATCCCGCTTCATCCCCACCTTCGCCTGCATCCGGGAACCGGGACGCAGCACAAAAGCCGCGATGTGTTCTTCCTTGGAAAAGACCACCTTTACCGGTCTCCCCGTGGCCTTGCTCAGCAGGGTGGCATAGGTCTGGACCGGCCAGGACATGATCTTCGTGCCGAAGCTGCCGCCGCAGGCCATACCGTGGGTGCGCACCTCCACCTTCTTGCCGAACACATGGAACATGAGAATCTTGTCCAGATAGGACGCCTGGTTCGATACCCAGAGGGTCACCCGATTCGGTTCCTCCCAGAGTGCCACCGCCCCGGGCGGTTCCGGCGGGATCGGGTTGGGTATGTTTTCGTAACCGAAAGTTCCCTCGGAAATGACATCTGCCTCGCGAAACCCCTGTTCAACGTCACCCATGACAACTTCCTTCAGGGAGTGGGGACCGAAAGCCGGAGTGCCGGGGGTGACGATGTTGCCGGGGAGTTCGTCGTAGAGCTGGGGAGCGCCCGGCTTCATGGCTTCCTCCATGTCGAACACTGCCGGCAGGATTTCATACTCCACGTCTATCAGCCCGCACGCCTGTCTGGCGATCTCCTCGCTTGTCGCCGCCACCAGGGCCACAACATCTCCCACAAAGCGCACCTTGCGATCAAGGACGCGCAGGATGCGGGGGGTGCCCGCCTTCCAGTCCGGCACATCCTCCCAGGCAAGCACGGCCTTGACCCCGGGAAGCTGCTCGGCCCTGCTACTGTCGATCCTTTTGATGATGGCGTGGGGATGGGGACTGCGAAGGACCTTGCCATGGAGCAGATCGGTAAATTTGATATCGTTCAGGTATCGGGTCGCCCCGGTGACTATTTCCGTCGCATCCTTGCGCCGGGTCGATTTGCCGATGAAACGGTATTCCTCAGACATGCTTCACCTCTCCGCTCCCGGCAACGGCCATTACCGCCCTGAGCACCTGGTAATGGCTGATGCAGCGGCAGAAATTACCTGACAGGGCCTCTTTCACCTCCTCCTCCGCCGGTGATGGAGTTTCGTTGAGGAGTGCCTTGGCGCTCAGGATCATCCCGGGAGTACAAAATCCGCACTGAAAGGCGGTATGGTCGATGAAGGACTGCTGCAGGGGATCGAGCCGGCCGGTATCGGGGTCTTGCAGCCCCTCGATGGTCGTTATGCTTCGGCCGTGGCACTCCACGGTCAGTGTCATGCAGGAAAGGATAGCCGTACCGTCCATCAGGACGGTACATGACCCGCAGGCGCCGTTGTCGCAGGTCACCTTGGTGCCGGTGAGCCCCAAAGTTTCCCTGAGTGTATGGGCCAGCGTATGAGAAGTTTCTACTTGATGAGGCTGGCTGCCGATATCAAGTTCAACGCACGTTCCGTTGACGTGGAAGCTGACTCGTTTTGCAGGGAAGACACTCTTAACTTTTGCGGCCACCATGGTTTTTCTCCTGTCTCTTGCTCAATTTATGCGAGCTCCCAGTTGTCGTGAGAGCGTTTTTGCCGCTGCAGAAACCAGCGGTCCGGATTCGCGCGCGACTTCGTTTGAAAACAGTCCGATCAAGGTTATATAGCCGACAGGCAACTCACCGGGACCGAATACGGCAGCTGCCACGGAATTCAGGCCCGGTTTCATTTCGCCCAGATCCAGCGCATAGCCGTCACCGCGGCACTGGACCAACTCTTCAGCCAGTCGGTTTCGGTCCAATTTTTCAGATCCGCCATGGAAATACAACTTTGTGTCTTTCAGAAGAAGTTCAAGTTCCTTCTCGGGCAGTGAAGCGGCAATCGCTTTGCCATGTGAACCGTACGTAAGAGGAAAACGGTGACCGACACGGATGGTGACGCCGATATCGACGCCCCCCTCATTTTTTGCCGCGACAAATACAATTCGATCGGCAATCAATCCCAGAGTGGCCGTTCCACCGAATTTTGTAGCCAGCTCTTCAAGGAGAGGTTCCGCCAGGCGGGGAGCGTTGAAGTCGTCAAGCACTTTGCGGGAAAGCGTGATCAGACCCGGTCCGAGGGCGTATCCTTTCCGGTCACTGTAGCGTTGTACTAATCCGAATTTTTGAAGAGTCTGGAGGATGGAGTAGGCCTTGCTTTTGTGAATTCCCACTTGTGCACAAATCTCGGGGAGGCTCATCTGGGAAGCATTGTTTCCGGCCAGGCAGAACAAGAGCCGTGAAGCCTGCTCCACAGCCGGCACCATGTATCTCTCATCGCTGGGTTTCTTTTTGCCTTCCATCTAAGTTCTCCATACAGAACCTTAGTTTTGTATAAAATAATATATCCCAGTAATGAGGATTGTCAAGAAATTAATCTTATCGAATTTCCGGTTCAGATATCATGCGCAGCAACCCAGGGATTTCATGCGGCGCCGGCAATATTTGCACTGAATTACAACAATCAACAGCAAGTCGCTTGAGTTGGGAGTGTCTCCTGTTGACAGGACACGCCAGACTTGATACGAACGTGAAAGGCGCATTCTCATTTCAACAGGCTGCGGAGGGAAACCTCCTGGTCGGCGGACAGAGGTATACTGCATGGAAATAAACACTTGTGGGGAAAGCAGACAATGAGCTCAGTGCGAAAAGATCTTGACAGATCCGGAGCCGTTGTCATGATTGTACTATGCGCAATATTGGGGCTGCATCAGGTTGCCATCAAAGCGGCAGCGCCGGACGTTGCCCCCATTCTGCAAATTGCGCTTCGCTCAGGAATAAGTGCGTTCCTTGTCGCCATCATGATTTTCGGCGGCAAAGAAAAGTTTCATCTGCGAGATGGAACACTTCTACCCGGCTTTCTGGCCGGGCTTCTTTTTTCATTGGAGTTTTTGTTAGTAGCCGAGGGTCTGCGTCGCACATCCGCTTCACATATGTCAGTATTTTTGTATACCGCACCTGTTTTCACCTCTGTAACGCTCCATTGGTTTCTGCCTGCCGAGCGGCTCAGTCGACATCAATGGATCGGCGTTACTGTCGCATTTTGCGGCATCACACTCTCTTTTTTCGGGGGACTGCTCCAGACAGGCATCAACACCGATGTCCTCGCGGGGGATCTTATGGGCCTGTCGGCGGGGGTGATGTGGGCCGCTACAACGGTACTCATTCGTTGTACCAGGTTGTCTGAGGCGCCTCCGAGCAAAACACTTCTCTTACAACTCATCGTCGCTTTTGTTTTATTGCTTTGCTACGCCGTATATTCCGGACAGGCAGACAGTTTTTACATGTCCGGCATTGCCTGGACCAGCCTTCTTTATCAGGGTATTGTGGTATCTTTTGCTGCATTTCTGGTGTGGTTTTCGATGCTGCGGCGATATAATGCCTCACAGTTATCCATATTTCTGTTTTTGTCGCCACTGTTCGGAGTGTCTTTCGGGGTGCTCCTGCTGCACGAAAAGATTGATGTTTACTTTGCCGTAGGCTCTCTTCTGGTACTGTCCGGAATTTTTTTAGTAAGCAGGCCTCGCTTGTGATGTCCGGGAAATGTTTGATGTCAGTCAAACCGATTAGCAGGTATCCACGAATGGATTATTTTTCTTGACAGCCAAAATGGTATAGTGGTACCAGATTGCATAGATATGATGATAAAATAAAGGAGAGAACAATGGCCACAACAGATGAGATAATTACCCGAATCGCTCCGCCACATTTAATTGATCACAATCTTATTGATGCGGAAGTGGAGAGCCTGTGCGACGGCATGCTTCGCTACGAAAAGCGCCCGGCCAGGCGCCGGGACGGCACGGTAGCAGAAGGTCTCTACAATGCCTGGATCATCTTCAATAATCCCAAACAGTACAACTCTTACACCACTGACATGGTCAAGGCGACCATCCTTGCCTTCCGCCGTGCCTCGGTTGACCGTGAAGTAAATGCGGTCGTCTTCACCGCAGTTGGCGACAAAGCGTTCTGTACCGGCGGCAACACCAAGGAATACGCCGAATACTATGCGGGTAACCCTCAGGAATACCGTCAATACATGCGTCTGTTCAACGATATGGTCTCGGCCATATTGGGGTGCGACAAGCCGGTCGTCTGCCGTGTTAATGGCATGCGTATCGGTGGCGGTCAGGAAATCGGCATGGCCTGTGATTTCACCATTACCCAGGACCTGGCCAACTTTGGTCAGGCTGGTCCAAAACATGGCTCAGCTGCAATTGGCGGCGCCACAGACTTCCTGCCGATCATGATCGGATGCGAACAAGCCATGGTGTCAGGTACCCTCTGTGAACCCTTCTCGGCCCACAAAGCGGCTCGCCTTGGTATCATTGCCGACGTGGTGCCGTCCCTCAAGATAAACGGTGCTTTCGTCGCGAACCCCACCGTCGTTACTGACCGTATGCTGGACGAATATGGCCGCATCGTTCATGGCGAATTCAAGAGTGGCGCAGATTTTAAAGCTGGTCAGGCTCTGATCAAAGAGGGCGAGATTGATCTCAGCCTCCTCGATCAGAAGGTAGAAGAGCTCTGCTCCAAACTGCTTGATACCTTCCCTGAGTGCATGACTAAGAGTCTGGAAGAGTTGCGCAAGCCCAAGCTGCAGGCCTGGAACCTCAACAAGGAAAATTCGCGCGCCTGGCTGGCGCTCAACATGATGAATGAAGCGCGCACCGGCTTCAGAGCCTTCAATGAAGGGACTAAGGAAACCGGCCGTGAAATCGACTTTGTTAAGTTACGCCAAGGGCTGGCCAAAGGGGTGCCCTGGACCGAGGAGCTGATCGAGAGTCTGATGCCGGGCCGGAAATAATCCGTCAGCATTTTTTCGATCGGAAACGGCATATATACTGCCCGTTCATTTCAGATAAAAAGAAATGAACGGGTTTTTTATTCGCAGTGATGTAAGTACCGCATGGCGGAACACATAAAATAGTCGGTGTCGGGAAAAATATTTGCGAAATATTCGTAACATACTTGAAAATAATAACTAATGTACGCTATGCGCAGTGACTGCTGCTGCTGCTGATTGTACTATTTTTTGTTTGCATTTGGAAAAGCGTATTGTATGATGTTTAGCAGAACACATATACCGCATAGCGGAACACATTAATGTCTTTCATTCCATTTCAACTACTGTCAAAACAACATTATCCGCTTCTTGCGAACAAAACAGCAACCAGATTGACGAGGAGGTCACCAATGAATTTCGGACTCACTGATGAACAGAAGATGATGCAGGACCTGGCAAGGGATTTTGCTCAAAAAGAGATCGTTCCGACTCTCAAGGAAGACGAGAAGAATCATACCTTCCGTCCCGAGCTCGTCAAGAAGATGGCCGATCTCGGTTTCTTCGGCTGCGGCCTTCCTGAAGAGTACGGCGGCAACGGCTGCGGTTTTCTGGAATCGGTCATCATTGCCGAGCAGCTTGCTACGGTCAGCGGTTCCTCGCGATTGCCGCTCAATATGCAGAACATCGGTCCTTCCATTACCGTTAACAAGTTCGGGACAAAGGCGCAAAAGGAACGCTTCATCCCCGCCTGGGTCAGCGCCGAGTCCTTCGGTTTTTTTGCCATCACCGAGCCCAACTCCGGTTCAGACGTCGCCGGTATGGGGACCACGGCGACCGATTGCGGCGACCACTGGGAACTGAACGGCCAGAAGATGTGGATCTCCAATGCCCACGTCGGCGATTGGGGTCTGGTGTACGCCATGACCGACAAGAGCAAGAGAACCAAGGGGATGACCTGTTTTATCGTTAATCTGAAGGGAAATGAAGGTATTGTCACTGCTCCGATAGAAACCAAGCTCGGTTTGCACTGCGCACCTACCGGCGAAATTTCCTTCAGCCAGGCTAAAATTCCCAAAGACTCGGTTCTGGGCGAGGTTGGGCATGGATTCCAGATCTGCATGTGGCAGCTCAATAATACCCGGATCAGCTGTGCAGCCGGTGCTCTCGGCATCGGCGGCGGCGCAATTGATGCTGCCGTCGGTTATGCCAACGAGCGGATTCAGTTCGGCAAGAAAATCGGCTCCTACCAGATGATTCAGGCCCAGATCGCTGACATGGTTGCAGAACATGAAGCGGCGAAATTGCTGGTGTACCAGGCCGCCTGGCTGAAAGATCAGGGGATGCCCAACCAGTATCAGACCTCCATGGCCAAACTGTTTGCTTCCGAGGCCGCTGTTCATGCCGCTAGTGATACGATGAAGATCTTCGGCAGCTACGGATTCTCCACCGAATATCCTGCCGAGCGCTTCCTGCGGGACGCCCAGTCGCTCCGGACCGTCGAAGGGACCAGCAACATCCAGAAAACCATCATTGCAGGTTTCGCCCTGGGCGATGTCACCAACCGATAACAGACAATAAAGGAGTTCCCATGTCACGCAAGCAAACGCCCCTTCGCCCCTACTTTGAAAAAATGGCCGATATCGGTAAAGCGCTCGGTGAATCTGAAATAAAACGGGCACAGGAAAACATAGATCTCGTCAAGGAACAGGAACGGATTCTCGCTCTGGAGGTGGAGAGGGTCAAAAACGCCGGTATCCCCGCCAAGAAGATACATGAGCGGGGCGGAATGACCATCTACGACCGCCTTGACTATCTGGTCGATGCCGGCAGCTGGTCTCCATTGCATACCCTCTATAACCCGCGGGACAACGAAGAGGGGTGTACCGGGGTTGTCAACGGCATCGGCAAGATCGAGGGAAAGTGGGCAGTGATTATCGGCTTTGACAACAAGGTCATGGCCGGCGCCTGGATCGCCGGACAATCCGAAAATATTCTCATGGTCACCGATATGGCCAAACGTCTCAATGTGCCGCTCGTCTGGCTGACCAACTGCAGCGGCGTCAAGCTCATGGAACAGGAAACCGTCTACGCCGGCCGCCGCTCCAGCGGGGCTCCGTTCTACCGTCACGCCGACCTCAATCACCTGGGAATCCCCATTCTAAACGGCATCTACGGAACCAATCCGGCCGGAGGAGGCTACCAGGGGATCAGCCCAACCATCCTGATTGCCCATGAGGGTGCGAATATCGCTGTCGGCGGCGCAGGTATCGTAGGGGGCATGAATCCCAAAGGGTATATCGATGCCGAAGCTGCCCGGGCGCTTATAGAGGGTACCAAGAGCTTTAAGGCCAAAGATCCCGGTCGGGTGGAGACACACTTCGACCAGACCGCCTACTTCCGCGAAGTCCACGATACCGAACAGGGGGTGCTGGAGGGCATAAAGGATTACATGCGGATGATGCCGGCCTATGATCCGACCATGTTCCGTGTCGCCGCTCCGGCCGCACCCAAATATCCTGAGTCGGATCTCAACATGATCCTTCCGGCCAACCAGAAGCGTCCCTATGATGCTATTCAGATTCTGGCACGTCTTACCGACAATAGCGAGTTCATGGAATACCGCCCGGAGTACGGACGTGAGGTCTATGCCGGCATTGCCAAGATCGACGGATTCCCGGTAGCTTTCATCGGGAACCGCCAGGGAGTTTTTCCCGGTTATCCGGAATATGCCAAAGGCGCTTATCCTGCCGTGGGGGGAAAACACTATCGCGAGGGGCTCATCAAACAGGCGGAGTTTGTGACTCTGTGCGGCCGTGACAACCTGCCGATCGTCTGGATGCAGGATACCACCGGAATTGATGTCGGTGATCTGGCCGAGGAAGCCGAACTACTTGCTCTTGGTCAGTCCCTGGTTTACTCCATCGAGCAGACCGAGCTCTCCATGATGTGCGTTGTCCTCCGGAAGGGTACAGCTGCCGCCCACTACATCATGTGCGGCCCACAGGCCAACAACAATAATGCCTTTACGCTCGGTACGCCGCTGACCGAGATCTATGTCATGCACGGTGAAACAGCCGCTGCCGCCTCATATGCCAGGCGCCTTGTCAAGGAGGACGAAGCGG
>JANNLB010000167.1:0-38686 GCA_031396605.1 Geobacter sp.
GGTCACGCCAAGGGCGCCCTGGAGGACCGCCGGGGCGGTGGTTGATTTGCCGGCGCCGTTGGGACCGGCGATTATGATCACATGAGGTGTCTTCAAGGGAGTTCCGTTATTGTCCTCAGTCGATGGTGGGATCTGTTAGGATTGTAGGTTTGCAACTTTGCAAGCATGACACCGACATCATCCTGTGTACTGTTCCCGAAATTTACTAATAGATAAATAGACAAGAACGTCCCCCTAAGTTACCCTGAAAATCTTGGAGAGAAGTTGAATTTCCTCGCTGAATTGTTCATTTAATATTTTTAAAGATTTGTTAAACTGATTATCTTCATCTCGCAATTCCTTTACTTCATCACCTAGCTTAATTAGTGCTGTAAGATAATAATTAAATACATCTGGATTATTTATTTTCATTTTTGTAATTTGTGAAGCTATGTTTCTAGCAACTGCTTTTTTGATGTTTTTTATTTTGATTAGTTCTTCTTCTGATGGCGCATTATCAAAACAATCTTCAAGGATCTCTAAAGCTTCTGTAAACATTCCGACTTTAGCATTTGGTTCATCATTTTTATCAGCTTTATTAAGTAAATCCCTAGCTTTGTTTATATCAGCTAAGCAACTCATAGTACATACTCCTTATGTTGATTGATGCATATTATATATATTAAATTAATGGTCCTCACGGCCTGACAACCATATCCAGATCAGAATTGCAAGTGGAGGGGTTGTTAATAAAAAGGTTTGATAGAATATACCATTATAGCTGTCCCTATTTTCAAATGATAGAATCAACAACATTGCATAGATAGCTATAAGTACGATTATCTTGCCAAAATGCCATCTCTTAATATTCTTGAACATTCCTATTTTATTTTCTGCTTTTTTTGCATTATTCAACAATACATGTTTAGATGAATCTCCCAGTCTTTCACCGATAAGTTCAAAACATTTATTGCAAAACAGCTCTATGTTTGACCAATCTGTAAATTTACCTAGATTTTCATATGAACCATCTTCGTTGAATATACATATAGATGGTTTTCTTAGTTCATTCTTTATGTCATCAGTTGCAATTGATATAATACTATTACTTGTAATTTCTGACGTAATAACCATTTTCATATCTTCATCATCAGAAACAACCATTGCATACAAATAATTGATTAACATATCTTTATCAATATTCGGATTAAACTTAATAGCTGCCATAGGTGGGGCAACTACTAATAGCGCGTGATACTTTCCAACTCTGTAAACTCTTGCGGCATCTCTAGATGTAACGTCTGGCATGCTTGGATTAAAGGTAAATGGCATATAGTCTCCTCAGTTTGTAGTCACTCGTATCGGATACTTAAGAGTAAATGTTATCTTTTGGTATCACTCCGATGCCCGTTAAAATTCTCCAAATCAGACGAACGCCCACCGCAATACCTACAGGCCACCACCAAAAAAGATGCCAGGGACTAACGCCTAATAATAAAACTAATCCAATCCCCATACCTTGCCAAGCTGGTATCCAACCTCCGGGAGTAGCAAGTCCTGACGTACCACTTAAAGTTCTCTGCTTAGCCATAAAATATGTGCCATAAACTGCATAGAAAATATTGATTGCAATAAAAACTTTAGCAAATATGCCCATTTTTAACCTCTGTACAAAGGTCCATTGTGTCCCTCTTAACTGATATATATCGTCTAGGAGATAGTTGTCATTCATGTAGCAGCTATGCAAACTTGAGTGGGGTGCCAGCAGGGTCAGGCTTTCAAGATGACAACTACAACCAGAAACAAAAAAACCGCTCCATCAGCTTCCACGCTGACCAAGCGGCTCTATGAACCTGCATTCCGGTATCTCATCATCCCTCCCGAAAACTGCATAAGTAATTACTTACTTCCATACACCCTGGAGACTACAGCGTCAAGGAGTATACAAAGTAGGGACACCTGCGGGGCCTGAAAGACCGCAACTTGAAGTCCAAACTTCAACTGTTAGACCTTCTCCGCAACCCCGGTGTCTTGTTTCATGCGCTCATCAAATCTCTTTACAGCCGCACTCGTCGTGGATGCCTCACGCCGGAGTCGTACAGCCAACTCTACCCGCCACAATCTCCCACTGCCCGCCCTTACTCCAGCACATCCGGGGCTTCAGGTCCCAGCCCGACTCCTTCAGCAACAGGTCGATCAAGTAATCCCTGGTTTCCGCCTCGGAATAGTCGTGGTCATCGGGTGTCTGGCTGTTGCGTTCCTTATATTCCTGAATCTTGGCTTTGAGCGCGGCGATCTCTTCGATCGTCCTGGCCAGTTCCGCATCCTTGGCGGCCAGCCGGGCATCCTTTTCAGTCTGTTCGGCCTGCAGCTTGGCCAACTGTTCGGCGTTGCGGTCTGCGACGGCGCTGTCCTTCAGCGGAATACGGGTGATGTCGAAGAGTGGTCTGCCGATTGCTTGTGCTGACGGGGAATAGCTGCGGGCCAGCCAGTAGAGGACGTGGAAGAGTTCTTTGAGGGTGTGGAGGGAATCGCTGCTGCTGATCGGTTTATCGCTATGGACGACCAGATTGCCGATTTTCTGGATCGTGAGGATCTTGGGGAAGAGGCATGGTCACAGGTTCTCCCGGAAGGTCGGTTCGTGGATCAGGGCGGCCAGGTTGTCGGCATAGGGTTGCTTGAGATATGAGTCGCTTGCATAGAGCCACTTGACGGCCCGCTCCAGAGAGCGCCGGGCGTAGAAGCAGCTGGTCCGCGGGGCGCTGTTGACGTTCTGCTCGGCCTCGCGGGCAGTTTCGTACAGTTCTGGCCAGTCGGTTTTCAGGAAGGTGAAATTGGACATTAACACTCCAAACAGTACTTATTGGTTATGATTCAGTCGCTCCAGCAAAGCCGTCATGTCCTGCACAAAGACGGCGCTATAATCCTCTCCCTTGTAAGCACTTTCGTTACTCAGATGCATCCCCCACCCCGCCTCGCCGAGCAGCGGCCGCATGGCAATGGTCAGGCGGCGTAGTTCCGAAGCCAGCAGCAACGGATCGAGGTCCTGTCGTTTCGGGTCGATCAAGCCCAGCCAGAGAATCTCCAGTGCCCGGAACAGCGGGGACCAGTTTACCCAGGCGGTCGGCTGACCATCGGGCCGAAGCAGGTTATCAAGCAAGCCGGGTTTCAGCCAGTACATCTTCTCCCGGTTACTGCTGCGCATCTCTACCACTCCGGAGCGGGCCATTTCCGCCAGAGCGCTCTGGGTGGTGCGGGCAAAATAGCCGGTCTGGCGGGCGATGTCGGCAGGGTGAATTTCATCACTGGCGCCGAGCAGGCAGAGCAGTTCACAGCGGGAATTGACTCCCAAAAGCGCCCGCAGGCGGAGGAGCAGCGTCGCCATCCCTTGTACGGAAAATGGCTGGGAGTAGCCGCGCAGCTTGACCGGTCCACGCAGCAGGCCGTGGGCACTGAACTCCGGTGCATGCTCGGGTGGCAGCGGCAGTGATTTGCCGTCCTTAAAATAGAATAGAGGTTCGGGAGTTGCCAGGACATGGGATGAAGACAGTGTCTTCCATTTGAGAGTATTGCTGGATTTTTTCCCCAGAAGCTCCGCGACGGCACTCAACTCGGCCGTGCAGTTAAAATCGAACTGTTGCAGCAGATTTTTCAACCGTTGCGCATTCATGAGTGAACTGTTGACTGTCAACCAGTCCAGTATTTCATCGAACAGGCGGGAATCATAACGGCTGACCGTCAGCGACAGCAGCAGCAGCGGCTCGGGGTCGATCACGCGGCGCTCTTCCGGTGCGCCCTGTCCGGCAACGCCAAGGGCCGACCATTGCCGCCAGAGAAAATTCAGCAGCTGGTTTAGAACGCTTGTCTTAAACTCTGTCAACGAGATGCTCATAGCCAAACTCCTTCAGAAACCACTGCAGCCCCTGCCGGTATTCTTCCGAGGTATCATGGGAGCGCGTCCAGCCGGCAGCGGCCAGCAGTTCTTCATCCGCCGGCTGCAGTTCCCGCAGGTCTGCTGCATGATAGCTGCCGGACTGATCAACCGCCGCATACAGTTTGAAGTGGATCTGATCGTAACGGCTGATAAATCCAACCGTCAGTTTCTTCCCGACAGTCTCCCAGGTGAGACGCTCGACAAACCCGTCCGGCAGCCCCATACGGAATAGACCGCCGTCACCACTGCTCGGGCCGTTGTTGAGCCAGTCCTGCTGCAAGCCGAGGTCAAGCGCCACTTCAAGGGCCTCCCGGACAAGCGCCTGCGGCAGCGGCGCCGGGTCAAGCAAAACTCCGTCGTCATCCATCAAAGCAACGATGTCAACGTCCTTGGTCGTTCGCGTTACCAGGCCCGTAGCTGCCAGCGCCGATCCACCGCACACCACCAGGTTGAAGCGGGGAGCACCGGCCAGTTCCAGGCGGCCGTTCAATAAACGGAGTGCCTGATTAAATTTTTCGTAGTTGTGGGTCATTGCTATACCTATTGCGTATTATGCGTACTATAAATAGCATTGTGAAGTTTTGCAATGGAAATAACTGGTTGTATGGGTTCCGGGTTCTCACGGAAGATCTGGTGGCTGAGCGGACTTGTGCTGAACGAAGCCGAAGCAGTCGAAGCCCGTGGATCAGGGCGGCCAGGTTGTCGGCGTAGGGTCGTATTTAAGCAGCTTTACGGGGATCAGAATTGAAGATGGTGCACCCTGTTTTTAAAAGAATGTCAACAAGTCAAGCCTGAACATCCCACCTAACTTTCCGGATTTTGCAGCATACGTGGCATGAAAAAGACCGCCGTCCGAAGACTGGCGGCCTGATGACCGGGCCTGGGAGGGTGGGATATGATGTGGAGCGCGGCAGCGCTATTTTACCGGCTTGGCGGCGCGCAGAACCGGGTAATGCTGGGTAAAGACCCAATCCTCGGCTGCGTTCTGCTGGTGACAGGTGTTGCAGGCGGCGGTTGCCTGAGCCTTGGCGCTTGACAGGGCTTTGCCGGCATCCCCCATGAAACTGAAATAAGCCCAGTTGCCCGGTTCCTTGGCAAAACGTTTGGCATCCTTGACGGTGACAGCAATTCCGATGAAATCTCCGGCAAAGTAGCCGTTACCGCTGGCACTTTTCTTCGCTCCGACACCGGCCAGTTCCTTGACTATTACGGTGCCGCCGGGAAATACGCCGGTCTTCTTGTAGGCGGCAAAGCTGGCGGAATCGATATAGACGTGATGAAATTCCGGGAAAGCCGCCTTGCCGTCGTTCATGTCGTTGGGAGTGACCGGTGCTCCGACAAAGACCCATTGCCGGTAATTCTTGGGCATGATCAGTTCGCCTTCGGCAGTGTACTTCGCGGCTGCCCGTGCTGCTTCGGCCTGAACGGCAAAAGCCATGATGATAACAGCAGCCAGAAGAACCGCAAATCCCCTGGTTAAAACTGTGCGAGTATCCAAACAACGTTGTTTATCCATGATGTCTCCTCTCCTTTGGGTATCCACCCTTGACTTCCCCGCCTGTCAGCAAAAGTGTACCTGAATCCGGGCAGAATGCAAGCGGGAGCTGAGCGGAGTCAAAGTCTAGGGAAGAGACAGGGTTCCAGGTTCTCCCGGAAGGTCGGTTCGTGGATCAGTGCGGCCAGGTTGTCGGCGTATCCGTTGAAATAGCCTCTGCAGCAGAAACAAAAAAGCCCCGCTCTTTTAAAGGAGCGAGGCTTTTTTGCACAATCAGAATGACTTCGATTACTTAATTGCTTCATCCTTCTTAACTACCGCCATGGCGTCGTTCAGAATCTTGACGCCAGCCTTTGAGGCTGCGATCGAGCCGGTCAGGCTTTCACGAGCCAGGCTCGGGTTATGGAAACCGTCAGAGTTTTCGGCGGTCCAGTATTCCCAAAGGACATGCGCTTCCTCATGTTTTTCGCGGGCTTGAGCCAGAACGCTCTCCGTGACCCCCATCCGCTGGGCGGCAGCAAAGGTGTCAATCAGCTGACCGAGCCAGTACTCTGATTTGCGCATCTTCCCCTTGGTGTAGTTGATGATCGACTCTATTTCGTAGAGTTTTTTCTCAACCGTGCTGTCCGGGTGACAACCAAGGCAGGAAGCCTTGACGGTCAACTTGGGTTTGACCACGCCGTGGGTCGAAAACATCTTGCCGTCCTTGCCCTTCATCTTCGGCATGTGGCACTGGTGACACTGGACACCGGCCTTGTCGTGTACGCTGCCGGCGAAGGTCTCCGCCTCGGGGTGCTGGAACTTGATCAGGCGGGCGCCGGTGACGGCGTGCTTGAAGTCGAAGAAATCAAGTTCCTTGTAATGCTTCAGCAGCTGCAATGAATTTTTGAGTGGGAAGTGGTTTGTGCGAAGGTCGTCGTAACCGACCTTCGTGCCGTCGCTCGGCTGGGTGCCGGTGTTGCAGTTATACTCTACATGACATTGGGCGCACATCATGCGGGAGTCGGTCTTCTCCATCACGCCGATCTTGCGGAAGCCGCGGAAATCGACCACCTTCAGGTCGGTCTTGCCATCCTTGACAAAGATGTTTCCGGCGCGATCCTTCTCGATGGCCTGGATCAGGGCGTCGCGCACTACGCGGGGTTGTGTGCCGTGCGGATCATGGCAATGGATGCAGCCGACCGGGTTGTTGGTGTCCTTGGCCACGTCATTGACATTGGAAGTGCGGTCCCACTTGGCCTTGGGATCCTTGTCTCCCATGAATTTCCATTTCAACACGTGGTCGGAGGTCTTGCACTGGATGCAGGTCGGATTGCCGGCCATGGCGGTTTCTTTCAGCTTGTAGTCGGCGCCCTTGTCCTCCAGTACATCCCAGGTTTTACCCATTTTGTCGATGTTTCTCCAGCCACCCTTGATCTGGTAGCGGCCGCCCTGGAAACGATCCACGGCAAACTGGTCGGTCACCATGAAGGCGTGCCCACGCGGCTCGGCATGCTCAAAAGTGAAGCCGTGACCGGCAAGGAGTTTGTCCTGCATGGGAGAGCGGCCGGCCGGGACACCCTTCTCTTTGCGGGCGCCGCCGTCACGGTTCATGGTGTAGAAACTTTCCATCTGGTTCTTGTGACACTTGCCGCACAGGGCCTGATCGATAATCGTTATCGGCTTGCTCTTCTCAGGGTCCTTCATGTGTACGTCCAGCTTGTCATGGCAGACCGTACAGGCAAGTTTGGCGTGCTTGGAGCCTTCTTTCAGCGCTTTGACCTCGTCGTGGCACTCGTAACATTTTGCGCGACCGTCGTTAGCCATTTTCGCAGCCGGTTTTGCCTTGGCAGCGGTCGTCATGGCGGGGATCGACAATACGGCGACCGCCCCGATGATGGCCGCGGCAAGGGCCAGGTTCTTCTTCAGCATGATGATTCTCCTTTCTGAGGTGGTTGTTCTGCGTGATCCGCAGGTTGTGGTTGAACAGCTTTACGTGCTTCCATCCTGACCGCTTTGGGGGTCACGGGACAGACATACTCACAGGCGCCGCAGCCGTTACAGAGCTGCGGGTTGATTCTGATCCCTACTCCCGGAATGAGCTTGACAGCCTCCGGTTCGCACCGCTCCACGCATGAAAAACAGCCGCTGCTTCTGGCCAGGCAGGTGTCATTATGGGCAACTGCAACCTGTTTTTCCCGGGGAGTTGCGGCGAAATCAGCCATGTCCGGCACTTCCACGGGTACAGCAGAAGGAACCTTCAGCGCATTGCCGACCGAGCAGACAGCCTCTCCTATTGACATCAGGCTCTTTCTGAAAAACTCCTTGCGGCTGATATTCATATTAGCAGGGCATCCCGGCGTTCTTGCGGGAATAGTACCACCAGGTCATGATAATGCAACTGACGTAAAAGAGTATAAAACCATAGAGGGCTGCATCCGGTCCGCCGGTGGCGGCAATCGAAGTGCCGAAACTTTTGGGAATGAAAAAAGCCCCGTAGGCGGCAAAGGCAGAGGTAAATCCAAGCACTGCAGCTGATTCCTTGTTTGCATCCCTGATCGCTTGTTCCTGGGCTTCCGCACCCTTTCCCTGCGCATCACGCTGCCGCTCGGTGAGGAAGATTACGGGGATCATTCGGAAGGTGGAACCGTTACCGATGCCGGTAGTGAAAAACAGAAGTATGAACATGGCAAGAAAGCCCCAGAAGTCCCCACCCGCACCTCCGAGCGGCAGAAAGAAGAGAACACCGAAGGCCGCTGCCGCCATAACTATAAAGTTCCAGAAGGTTACATCCGCCCCTCCCACCTTGTCTGCAAGCCAACCTCCCAGAGGCCTGGCCAGCGCACCGACCAGAGGACCGAGAAAGGCATATTGCGTGGGATTCTCCGCCGGGAACTGAGATTTGATCAGGAGCGGCAGGCCGGCAGAGTAGCCGATAAACGAACCAAAGGTTCCGAGGTAGAGCCAGCACATGATCCAATTGTGTCTTCGCTTGAAGATGATTGATTGTTCCTTGAGCGATGCCTTGGCGCTGGCAATGTCATTCATCCCGAACCACGCTGCAATGGTAGAGACAAAAATCAGCGGTACCCAGATAAAACCGGCATTTTGCAGCCAAATAGAGCTGGTTATTCCCTTGATTACACATAGCTGCGGATCACCGCACAGCGCGCTGAACATGCCGGTGGTTATCACAAGCGGCACGAGAAACTGCATGGCGCTGACTCCAAGATTCCCCAGGCCGGCGTTCAGTCCCAGTGCGGTTCCTTTCTGCGCCTTGGGAAAGAAAAAGCTGATATTTGCCATGCTTGACGCGAAGTTGCCCCCCCCGAAACCACACAGCAGCGCGAGAATCAGCATGGTGGTATAGCTGGTGCCCGGGTCGCGCACGGCAAAACCTATGCCGATGGCTGGGATCAGAAGCGTTGCCGTGCTGATGGTGGTCCATTTCCGGCCGCCAAAAATGGGGACCATGAAGGAATAGAATATCCTCAGTGTGGCACCGGTTAGTCCGGGCAGCGCCGCCAGCCAGAAGAGTTTATTGGGATCAAATTTGAAACCGATGTTGGAGAGGTTGACAACAACGACGCTCCAGACCATCCAGACAGCGAAGGAGAGAAACAGCGCCGGGATTGATATCCAGAGGTTTCGGTTGGCGATCGCCTTTCCTTCCTTTTCCCAGAATTCTTTATCTTCCGGGTTCCATGTTGTCAGTACGCGTGATGACATCGTTGCCTCCTTAGTAAGTTAGAAATCATTTTTTGAGTTTTTTGCAGAAAATGATTTCGTTAACGCACTTATCCTGTTTATCAGGGCTGATGTTGCCAGAGTAGTTATTCCAGTATGTTTGCCGCTGTTACTTCGATCTTGCGCATATCCTTCGGGTATTTCTCCAGCATCATCTTCCTCACTACGTGATGTAATGACACTATGCAGATCAGGGAGAGGGCGAACATGAACATCCAGCAACTGCTCCAAAGTCCGGTCCATTCCAGCAGATAACCGAATACGATGGGGCAGACAAAACCGCCCAAACCGCCAATGACTCCTACCATCCCGCCAACCACACCGACCTCTTCCGGAAAGTAGTCCGGAATAAGCTTGTAGACCGCCGCCTTGCCGATCCCCCAGATGCTGCCGAGAATCAGGACCAATACCGCAAATATCCAGACGTTGGCCTGGAAGAAGATCCGCGTGACCCCCTTGGCGAGCAGTTCCTTCTTCTTGACCGTCTGTCCGACCGCAACCACCGGCTCCTGCCAGGTCTGCTTGCTGGGGAAAATCAGCATTTGGTCATCAGTATTTTCCTTGAACTCTGATTTTACTTTCAACTTGTAAGGCTGTTCGCCTACCACAACGGACGTGGGAGTAACCTCCTTGACTACCCCGCCACGTTTGGCCATGATTCCTCGTCCTGGAGAATAAATTTCCATCTTCGGCACGATGATCAGCAGGCTGATCAGCGTAGAAGCAGCAAGCACCCAGTACATGATCTGGCGACCGCCGAATATATCGGACAACCAGCCTCCCAGGGCGCGGATAACTCCCGATGGGAGGCTGAACATGGAGGCAAACAGGCCGGCGGTGACCAACGGCAGGTAATAGACGTTGACGAAATAGGGAACAAGCCACTGGGAAAAGGCCACAAAGCAGCCGAATACCAGAAAGTAATACAGGCCGAAGCGCCAGACGCGGACGTGCTTGAGCGGCGTCAACATCTGTATGAAGGACTTGCCGGAGCTTGCCGGTTTCCTGTTCTCGCTGAAGAGCAAGAAGATCACGCCCATTGCAGTCAGGATCAGCGCGTAATAGACGGGAAGCTGCCGCCAGCCCTCAATGTTGGCGCCGTTGTTGGTCAGCTTGTTGAGCATGGTCGGGGCGAACAACGTGGTAAGTGCCGCCCCGGCGTTTCCGGCGCCGAAGATCCCCAGTGCCGTGCCCTGCCGTTCGCGGGGATACCAGACCGAGGTGAAGGCAATGCCGATGGAAAAACTTACCCCGGCCAGGCCAAAACCGAAGCTGCACAGGGCAAAGGATGTAAAGCTGTCGGCCTTTGACAGCAGGTACATGGGAATGGCGCAGAGAAAGAGCAGCGTTCCGTAAACCGGCTTTCCGCCGAACTTGTCGGTCAACATGCCGGCGGGCAGCCGGAACAGCGAGCCGGTCAGAACCGGAATGCCCAACAGCCAGCCGATCTGCACCGGACCCCAGTTGAATACCTGGTTGTCGACCAGAAACGTCACCAGCACGCCGTTTAACATCCAGGCACCGAAACAGACCGTGAAGGCCAGGGTGTTGAGAAAGAGTATTTTGTGTGATTTTGGCGTTGCGGTTTCCAGCATCAACACGTTCCTCCCGAACTCGCTTTAAACACAATAAACCTTCACTTCGATCGCCAGCGATAAAGAATCGGCGGGTCTTTCAGGAAGTCGAACGGGACGTAGAGCATGTGTACCAGCTTGGTAAACGGCAACAGCGCCACGATCAGGAAGGCACCGGCCGCATGCAGCTTGAAGACCAGCGGGAAATCTGCCATGTACTCAATCTGCGGATTGAAGGTAACAAGCGACCAGAGATATGGGACCGCCGTGTGCAGGTACCACTGGGATCCCCAGCGCATGAAGGTCGCTACATAGACGCCGCTCAGGGTCTGGGCTGCCAGCAGGTAGAGCAGAACCCAGTCCGCAGCGAATGTCACCTGTTTGAGAATCGGTGTATTGACGCGGCGCAGCAGCAGCACGAGGCAGCCGAACAGTGCGAAGAGCCCAAGTGCCAGGCCGAAGCTCTCGAAGATTATCAGGTTATTCTGGTTTCCGAGGAGCGCCTTCATCGGCCCGGGGAAAACGATACCGAGAAAATGGGCCGCGAGCACCGGCAGGATGCCATAGTGCCACGGATTGATCCCCCAGAAGAGGGTCTTGCGCTCCAGAAACTGTGTGGAGTAGGCTGACCAGGTCAGGCGGTTGGAGCAGAAACGATAGGGTGTAACAAAGATCAACAACGCCAGGGCGGTGTAGGGCAGAACTATGAAGATAAAACTGTTCAACATGGTTGCACCTCCTCACAGTCTTCCGCGCAGAGCAGCCGGGCCGTTTCAACCAGTACGTCCCAGTGGGAATTTTGCCGGGCGGCAAAGGAGGCATGGAGCCGTTCCACTCCCGGCAACACGCATTCGGCGATGAATTGCTGACGTGTCCCCTGTCCTTCCTGTCGCGCCAGATGGGCCAGGAAACCGAGTACCACCGAAAGGTGGTCGGGAAGTTCGGTCCCGGCAGGGGTGTATCCGCACCGTTCGAACTCCTGTTTCAGCATGATCATGTAGCCTCCCTTCTTCTGGTTGTCGCCAAAGAGATGATGTCCCAGATAGGGGGTGGTGGCCGGATTGAAGTCGAACGTGGCGACGTACTCCTCCTGAAGCTCCGCCAGGGATGAGGCGGCTGCAAACCCGGCAAAGGAGGCGATTGAACCGTCCAGTCGCTGCTTGTTCAAGTAGGCGCTGACAAGGGCGTAATCGACCTGCAAACGCTCCTTTTCCAAAGGATAGTCGAGTAACCGGGCGAGAGCATCGTAGCTGGCGGCAATTGTCATTTCGGCCCCCTTGTCTTTTTCAGGATACCGAAACCACCGGCACCTTTGCGCTGATGAGAATCCTGCTCCTCCCGCTGTTGAGTCGGGATAACGTTGCGTTCGCGATAGCCTCCAACTGTGAAGAGGCGATAAAGCTTTTCGGCCCCGGCTTTATCGAGCCCCGCTTCTCTCAGGGTGGACTCCTGGACAGGCTGGCCGAGGTTGCCGGCACGTTTGAAGACCCGCAGCGCGATCAGTTTCTGCAACGCCTCGGCAATGATCTCCTGGTTGCCGCCGGAGAGGAGGCTTGCCAGGAAACTGATCGGAGCACGGAGTTTCTCAAGTAGCGGGAACGTGCCATGTTCTGCAAGTTCGTGAAGATCGGTGCCGCTGGAGATGACCGGGGAGAGCGACGGGATGTAGTAGGCCATCGGCATCGTCCGGAATTCGGGGTGCAGGGGCAGGGCCACGCCGAACTCCTTGATCAGGGAATAGACCGGAGATTTTTCGGCCGCTTCCAGCCACTGGTCGGTGACTCCGTTTGTGCGGGCTGCTTCCCGGACCTGCAAGTCGTGCGGGTCAAGGATCACCGTGCGGTGGGCCGCCACCAGTTCATTATCAGGCTTGAGCAGCGCCTCTTCAACCCGGTCGGCATCGTAGAGCAGGACGCCGACATGACGGATCCGGCCGACACAGCTGTGGGCGCAGGCGTTACACTGGCCGGTTTCGGTGCGCGGGAAACAGAAGATGCACTTCTCCGCCTTGCCGCTCTGCCAGTTGAAGTAGACTTTCTTGTACGGACAGGCGCTGGTGCAGAAGCGCCACCCCTTGCAGACCTCCTGATCCACCAGCACCACGCCGTCCTCTCCCCGTTTGTAGATGGCCCGGGACGGGCAGGAGGCGACGCAGGCCGGATTCAGGCAGTGATTGCAGATGCGGGGGAGGTAGTGCATGAACATGCGCCCGTAATCCTCGACAATGGTGCTGTCCTCCAGGTTGGAGTCATTGGCGGCATACTCCTGCGAGCCGGCGAGGTCGTCATCCCAGTTGGGACCGCCCGTGATCTTCTCAATCCGCTCACCGGACACCTGGGAGAAAGCCTCGGCCACCGGTTGATCGCTTCCGGGGGGGGCTTTATACAGGTTGCTGTAGTCGAAGTCGAACGGCTCGTAATAATCCTCCAGCTTCGGCATGTTGGGCTGGAAGAACATATTAAGGAGCGTCGGCCCCTTGCCGAGGGCCCGCAGCTTCAGCTTGCCATTCTCGCGGAGCCAGCCTCCCTTGAATTTCTCCTGGTTTTCCCACTTCTTGGGATAGCCGACCCCCGGTTTGGTTTCGACGTTGTTCCACCACATGTATTCGGCGCCCTTGCGGTCGGTCCAGATGTTCTTGCAGGAGATGCTGCAGGTGTGGCAGCCGATGCATTTGTCCAGATTGAATACCATTACCAGTTGTGCTCTGACGTCCATCGCCTCACCCCCTCAACTTTCTGACAATCACGTAGCTGTCCCGATTGACGCCGGTCGGCCCCCAGTAGTTGAAGTAGTAACTGAACTGGGCATAGCCCCCCAGCATCAGGGTCGGCTTCAGGCGGATACGGGAGAGGCTGTTGTGAACGCCGCCTCGCTTTCCGCTTTTCTTTGATTTCTTGATGTCAAGGGTCCGCTCCGGCGCGTGGTACATGATCGCCGCCCCTTTCGGGATACGGGACGATACGACCGCCCGGCAGACTACGACACCATTGGCGTTAAAGACTTCAATCTCTTCGTTGTCTTCGATCCCGGCGCCGGCCGCGTCTTCATGGTTGAGCCAGGTCACGGGGCCGCCGCGCGAGAGGGTCAGCATGCGCAGGTTGTCGCTGTAGGTGGAATGGATGCTCCACTTGCCGTGCGGCGTCAGGAAATTAAGTATCAGGCCGGTCTCCCCCTCGACCTCGTCCAGTATCGCCGGATCGAGCTTCCCCTTGAAAGTCGGCAGCCCCTCGTGGAACTCGCCGTAGTAGGGGTGGTCAAGATACAGGGACTGGCGGCCGGAGAGGGTTCTCCACGGCACGCCATGCTCTACATTCAGCGTGTACGGGGCATAGGGGCGGTTCTCGTTGACGAGGCCGCTCCAGACCGGGGTGCTGATGAAACGGCGCGGTTTCTGGGTGATTTCCTCCCAGGTGATGCGGAAATTCCGGTCACCGTCCGAGATCTGGGCGAGCGGTTTGCCGACCCGCTTCTCCAGGTTCTGATAGGCGCGATGGGCCAGTTCGCCGTTGGTCTCCGGGGCAAGGGCCATGATCACGTCAGCGACGTTGCGTACGTCCTCCATGTCGATATAGGTCTTGTTATTCCAGGAACGGGTCGGCATCGTTTTGAGGAGCTGTTCGTGGACGTCGTCCGCCTCCCAGCTAACTCCATGGGCATGCAGGTGGCCGATGTGCGGGCCGAGCGACATGAAACGATTGTAGAGATTGACGTAGTCGCGCTCGACGATCGGGAGGTTCGGCATGGTCTTTCCCGGAATAGCCTCACACTCGCCCAGCTTCCAGTCCTTGACACTCCGTTGGGCGATTTCACCCGGCGTGTCGTGCAGCAAAGGGGTCGCCAGGATATCCCTGAACGGTATCGGGAAGTGAGGCGGTGAAAGTTCACTGACCTTTTTGGCAATTCCGGCGAAGATGTTCCAGTCTGAGCGGGATTCCCAGGAAGGATCGACGGCGGCATCCATGCAGTTGACAAAGGAATGCATGTCGGTGGTGTTCAAGTCCGATTTTTCGTACCAGGTCGCCGCCGGCAGGACGATATCGGAATAGAGGGTCGAGGTATCCATGCGGAAGTTGAGGTCCACCACCAGATCCATCTTGCCGGTAGGGGCCTTTTCGTGCCAGACGATATCCTTGACCTGCCCTTTGGCGGCCTCCGTGGCGGTAAAGCTGCTGTTGGGTGCGCCTATGACATGCTTGAGAAAAAATTCGTGCCCCTTGGCGCTGGAAGAAATCGCGTTGCCGCGCCAGATGAACCAGACTTTGGGTGAATTGCCCTCTCCGTCCGGATCTTCGATTGCGAAACGGGTTTCACCGCTTTTCAGCCGCTTGATGAGCCAGGCGCGGACTTCGTCGTCGGTCGCAGCGCCGGCCGCCTCTGCTTGCTCCATCAGGCGGATCGGACTCTCGTTGAAATGGGGGGAGAAGGGGAGCCAGCCGAGCCGGACCGCCTTGGCGTTGAAGTCGGCTGTATGCATCGGCATATTCTCGCCGGTCTCCGGCTTGAAGTAATCGACAAAATTGCGGTCATAGCGCCACTGATCCGAATGCATGTACCAGAAACTCGGGGTATTCTGGAGGCGGGAGGGCTTGATCCAGTCCTGGGCCATGGCGATGGAGGTCCAGGGGGCGAGCGGCACCACCTTTTCCTGGCCGACATAATGGCCGAGTCCGGCTCCGTTTCTGCCGACGCTGCCGGTCAGGATCAGCGCGGTGATGGCGGCGCGGTAGATCAGGTCGTTGTGATACCAGTGGTTGATGCCGGCGCCGACGATGATCATGTTGCGGCCGCCGCTCTGCTCGCCGTTAACAGCCCATTCACGGGCGATCGTTATCAGGCTTGTCGCGGCGATGCCGGTATATTTTTCCTGCCATTTCGGGGTGAACGGCTTGTCGTCCTGGTAGCTTTTCGGATAATCGCCCTCCAGACCGCGTGACACGCCGAACTGGGCCATGAGCAGGTCGAACACGGTGGCGACAGTGACTTCACCATCCTTAGTCATGATATGGCGGACCGGGACATTCCTGATCACATCACCGTCGGCCTCGAAGGTGAAGCGAACCGCGCCGGTCTCCTGGCCGAGGAAGGTCAGGGAGCAGTCGATAGCGCCGCCGTCCACCAGGTCCACCATATCCAGGTTCCAGTTTCCCTCCTGTTTGCTCCAGCGAGAACCGAGGCTGCCGTGCGGAATGCGGACGTTCCCGGCGCTGTCGCCGACGCAGAGCGTCCAGTCGGCATGCTCGATTTCGGCGCCCCGTTCCAGTTCTGATGCACGCAGGAATTCACCCTGCCGCAGAGTGCCATCTTTTTCAGTCAGTTTGACCAGGAACGGCAGGTCGGTGTACTTGCGCACGTACTCATCAAAGAAAGGGACCTGGCGGTTTGCATAGAATTCGGTCAGGATCACGTGGTTGACCGCCATCCAGAAAGCGCCGTCGTGTCCCTGCTCCACCGGCAGCCAGGCATCGGCAAATTTGCTGGCCATGCTGTAGTCGGGGGACATGACCACCACCTTGGTGCCTCGGTAGCGGGCCTCAGTGAGGAAGTGGGCATCCGGGGTGCGGGTCATGGGAACGTTGGAGCCGCACAGAACGATATAGGAGGCGTTGTACCAGTCGGCCGACTCGTTGACGTCGGTCTGTTCGCCCCAGACCTGGGGCGATGCCGGCGGCAGGTCGCAATACCAGTCGTAGAAGCTCATGGCTACGCCGCCGAACAACTGAAGGAAGCGGGTGCCGGCCGCGTAACTGATCATCGACATGGCCGGGATCGGCGAAAAGCCGATCACCCGGTCCGGCCCATGCTTCCCGGCTGTGTACAGGGAGGAAGCGGCGATCAGCTCATTCGCCTCGTCCCACGAGGCACGACGGAAACCCCCCATGCCGCGCTTGCTGACGTAGCTCTCTCTCGCCTCGGGGTTCTCGACGATGCTGCTCCAGGCCGCGACCGGATCGTCATGAACTGCGCGGGCCTGACGCCAGAGATCGATCAGCACGCCCCTCATGTAGGGATGCTTGACCCTCAGCGGGCTGTAGAGATACCAGGAAAAGCTGATCCCCCGGGGACAGCCGCGCGGTTCGTGATTGGGGAGGTCGCCGTTGAACTGCGGATAGTCGTTGGCCTGCAGCTCCCAGCCGACAATGCCGTCCTTGACATGTACCATCCAGCTGCAGCCGCCGGTGCAGTTTACTCCGTGAGTGCTGCGCACCACCTTGTCGTACTGCCACCGGTTCCGGTAAAACTCCTCCCACCCCCGATCACATGGGCTATGATCGTCCTTGATCCGCTCGTTCGACATTATCTGATCCTCCTCTTGTAGAGAGTCAATCCCAATAGTAACAGTACAAACAGGCAGCCGCCCATCAGAGGAAAAGATGCTGAAACTCCGCCCCTCGTCTGCGCTGCGGAGTCCTTGAAAAGGGCCATCAACGCCCCGATTTCATCATCGGTCAACGGCCGGTCGGCATAGATCTTTTTCATGGTCGGGAACTTGAGTGATGTGAGCGCGCCCTTCATCCCCACATCCCCCATCTTCTGGTAGGACTTGTTCAGATCGGCAATAGAGAGGTTTCCCCCAACAATGCCCGGATAGGTGAAGGGGTGACAGGAGAGGCAGGGTGCGCCCCCCTTGGCCATGCGCGTGCTCCCTGTAAAGAGTGCCTTTCCCTTGGCTATCAGTTCCGGCGTCACCACTACCGCGATCTGTTCGCCGACCGGCGGAGCGGCTGTTGCTGCGCCGACACCACCTGCTCCCGAAAGATAGGAGATGATCTTCAGCGCGTCTTCATGACCGATACCCAGGTTCGGCATCTCGTAGCCGTATTTTTTGACCAGTTCGGCCTGGATCGGGTCTTTGTTCGTCGTCAGCTTGTTCGGTTCTATGATGACCGATTCGAGCCACTCGTGTGACCGTTTGGCGGCCACCCCCTTCAGGTCGGGACCACTAACGTCGCCGCCGCCGATGGTATGGCAACCGGCGCACTGTTTGTCGAACAGATTTTTGCCCTCATCTGCCCGGACAGGAAGGCTGATTGTTAATAAAACCAGCAGTGCGGTAAAACTGCCCGGAAAGCTGTGTGGATTTACCATATGGTGTTCTCCTCCCGTAGTCTGGAAATGAGACTTTGTTTGCAAACGGTCTATTCTTTGTTTGATGTTACCAAACAATCAGCCTTTTACAAGCGAACAAGCTGATTTATAAGTAATCCGCACAAACTTGAGTGTGATAATCAATACTACTGCTGTCAATAAAATCTTTGACTCAAGTCAAAAGCTGTTTTTATATGGTTTGTTGAATGTATTCAGTTTTTTGCATTGATCTGTTTGCTGTGATGCGTTTTGTTTTTTTGTTGAATCCCCGCAATTTCAGTTTTGTTGATCCAGACCAAACTTCAGTGCCAATTTATACGCTACCCTGACTTAAACCTTGAACACAGGGAGGGCCGGCGAGGCTTTAACCGGCTGCGGCAGTAAAATAGTACTTCGTGAACGTGCTGTAGCTGTGCTACTTCTAAAGAATATGTCGCTGCTTTGAAGCCGGAAAGGATCCGCATGCGCACGCTTGTTTCACGATTCTTGATTGATTCTGCCATGCTGTTGTCATTCGTATTGTATGTGCCGCAGTTGGTCGGCGCTACCGAGGAGTATGCCAGTCAGACCGGTCACTCCTGCGCTGTCTGTCACCTCGATTCAGGCGGTGGTGGTGAACTGACAGCAACCGGAAAGACTTTTTCCGCTACGCGCCATGGCGAAGCAGAAAGCTCTGAAATGGGCATGTTCGTCAAAGTGTTCCGACTGGCAATTGGCTATATCCACTTCCTGACCGCTATTTTCTGGTTCGGCACGATCCTCTATGTCCATCTGATCCTCAAACCGGCCTACGCGGCGGGTGGCCTGCCACGCGGTGAACTGAGGGTCGGTATTGTCTCTATGATTGTCATGGGCATAACCGGCGCCATTTTGACCTTTTACCGGATCACCTCTTTCGATGCGCTCATGCACACACGCTTTGGCATCCTCCTGCTGATCAAGATTTCCCTCTATCTGGTGATGGTACTCTCGGTACTGTTCGTCATCACCGTCATCGGACCGCGTCTCAAGGCACAGAGGAAGGAGCCGGGTCCGGCAGACGCCACAGGCGGATTGACCCTTGAAGAGCTGGCATCCTTCGATGGGAAAGAAGGGCGGCCAGCCTGGTTTGCTTTTGAGGGAATGATCTACGATACGACGCAGAGTCAGCTTTGGAAACAGGGTCTACACATGGGCAGACACACTGCCGGCAACAACTTGACGGAGGCACTGAAACTCGCGCCGCACGGACGCGAGAATGTGACTGCCATGACGGTCGTCGGTGCTCTCATTGCCGCAACGCCCCGAAAAGTCCCCCTGCACGAGAGGGTATTTTTCTTTATGGCGCATATGAACCTTGCAATTGTCATCATTATCATTCTGATACTTTCTCTCTGGCGATGGGGCTAGGAGCAGAACAACTAGAGTAAGAGGAGACGGACATGGATAAATTTTTGCGGGAACTTGTCGACAATTCACCGGACGCGATTCTCGTGTCAGACCGGGAAGGGGTTATCCGTTTCTGGAACAGCGGGGCAGAGCTGATGTTCGGGCATACTGCCGATGAAGCGGTAGGGCAATCACTTGATCTGATTATCCCCGAAAATCTGCGGGGTCGCCACTGGGAAGGGTATTGGCGTGTTATGGCCTCCGGGGAGACAAAATATAAAACGGGTCTGCTCTCATCCCCAGGTGTTCGTAAAGATGGCACCCGCGTTTCACTCGAATTCAGCATGATCCTGCTGCATGGCGAAGCAGGCGAAATGCAGGGGTGCGCCTCGATCATGCGCGATGTGACGGAGCGATGGCAGAAAGAGAAGGAGTTGAAGGGTCGTTTGGCTGCTTGTGAAACAAGGCTCGCAGTAACATCCGAATGAGGCGTACAATGCGCCACGTTACCGGGAACTTCCAATCATATCAGCCAGCTCCCGCCTGATACGGGGATAATTTCAAAACCGGTATTCAGCCAGCATGCCGAAACCCTGCTGACTGACGGTCGGCATGATCTTCAGCGAAGTTCTGCTCTGCACAGTGTGATAGCGGACAACGGCTTTTCCGATAAAGTAGCCGATTGCCCCGCCGAAGAAAACATCTGATGCCCAGTGCTTGTTGTCGTAGATGCGCGCAATAACGGTAAGCGAGGCCAATCCGTATGCGATAGACGGCACAAACGGGATATTGCCGTACTCTTCGGCAATGACCGATGCAATCGAAAATGCGGTTTGCGCGTGTATCGAAGGGAAGGCGGAGTCGGTCATCTTGAGGCTGGGACCGTTCCAGGTGGTGGAAGGTTTCCCGGTGTCAGGGCGGGCGCGCTGGGTCGCCAGCTTGATGGTCAGGGTGAATGCACCGCTGATGGCAAGACTTTCCACGGCGAGCAAGGATGCCCGACGCGCTTTCGGGTCTTCATTGAGGTGACCATACAGATAGAACAGGCCGAGCGGCGGCAAAGTGTAGAGCGGATTGCCAAGTGCATTGCCGACAGCGGCGACGTTATGTCCGGTCGAACTCTGATTTCTTTGCGCTAAGTCTCTGATGTCGCCGTCTGCGAAATAAAGCCCTGAAGTCGCTCCAATGACAAGGCCGGCCTTCAACCAATCGCTCCCGTACCAGTTCACGGGAGACGCCAGGATTTTCCCGGTATCGGTAAAGTACCCTTTAACGTACTCACCGGTGATCCTGTCGGGTTGTGCCGGTTGTATGATCGGGATTTGGCCGGACTCAGCTTTTGTTTCGCCGGCTAATTTCTTGGGAAAAGTGGCATCGTTTTCTTCTGCGGATGATGTTCCAGCCAGGAGAATTACAATTGCTGCCGCAGAAATGCAATTACCGAGACAACTTCGAGATACATTGAGAAAAAACACTTATACCCCCAGTGGATTAACGATCATCACGATCAAAGCGATTTTACGATTCGTTTCAGCAGAAGAGAGTTCAGAACGACCGATACCGACGAAAAAGCCATTGCAAGGCCTGCGTACTCCGGTTTCAGGTATATGCCGTAGCCGGATAACATGCCGGCTGCTACCGGAATGCCGAGTATGTTGTAGAACAGTGCCCAGAACAGGTTCTGTTTGATCTTGGTCAGGGTGGCCCGCCCGATTGCTATCGCCCGCACGGCGTCCATCAGATCGCTGCGCATCAGGACAATATCGCCGGTTTCTTTGGCAACGTCAGTACCTCCACCGATGGCGATGCCGATCTGGGCCTGAGCAAGAGCGGGCGCATCGTTGATCCCGTCACCAACCATCCCGACTGTCATGCCGCGACTCTGGTACTCTTTGACGACCTCCATCTTCCGATCCGGCATCACTTCGGCTTCAAACGTGTCGACTCCAGCCTGTTTTGCCACGATGGCGGCAACATCGGCGTGATCACCGGTAATCATGCAGGTAGTGATGCCCATGCGACGCAGTTCTACAACCGCTTTGATCGAACCGGGTCTCAGCGTGTCCGTAAACGCCGCGACGCCTACCAGAGCCTTTCCTGCGGCAACATAGACCAGCGACTTGCCGGCTGCGGTCAGTTCGGAAATTTTCGTTTCAAGGGGAGTCAGTGTTATCCCGAGTTCTTCCATGAGCCGCTCGTTGCCGACGGCCAGCTGAAATCCTTCGAACCGGCAGGTTATTCCCAGGCCTCCCCGCTCTTCAAATTCGTCGGCCTGGCCCGGTTCGATCCCCGCTTCCCGCGCCGCCGCAATCGTCGCCTGGGCCAACGGATGAGTCGAATATGCTTCGGCAGCAGCGAGGCATTCGAGAAGTCTGGCCGGATCAACGCTTCGTGCAGCAGGCACAAGGTCGGTCATTTCGGGAGTTCCCCTGGTCAGGGTGCCGGTTTTATCGAGCAGAAGAACATTCAGTCGTGAGATCGTTTCGAGCGCAGAGCCTTTTTTTACCAGGATGCCGCGTCCTAACGCAATGCCGCTGCCGACCATGATGGCAGTCGGCGTTGCCAGTCCCATGGCGCAGGGGCAGGCGATTACCAGTACGGCGATCGAAAAGCGGAAAGCGGTCAGGAAATCGCTGGAGAGAATGACATACCAGATAGCAAAAGTTGCAGCCGCCAGCAGCATTACAATCGGTACGAACCAGGCCGAGACGGAGTCGGCAAACCTTTGAATCGGAGCCTTGTCTCCCTGTGCGTCGCGCACCATCCTGACTATTTGTGCGAGCAGGGTCGCTTCGCCGATTCGGGTCGCCCTGATCCGCATGACGCCATTCGTGCTGACGGTGGCTCCGGAAACGAGATCCCCCGGCTTTTTCAACACCGGCAGGGATTCTCCAGTGACCATACTCTCATTGACGGCGCCTCCTCCGTCAAGCACTTCTCCATCGACCGGAATTATGTCTCCGGCACGTACCAGAACGACGTCACCGACCCGGATAACAGAAGCGGGCACCTCTTTCTCGCCGCTGTCAGTGACAAGTCGCGCCTTGTCGGCCTGCAGGTGGAGCAGTTTTTTGAGAGATTCACTCGCCTTGCCGCGGGCTCTGGCCTCAAGATATTTTCCGAGGCGAATAAACGCGATCAGCATGGCCGATGTTTCAAAGAATACTTCCCGGTGCGGGCCGAGCAGTCCGAAGTAGGCTGCCAGCGAATAAAAATATGCGGCTGAAGTACCCAGTGCCACCAATACATCCATGTTGGCGCTGCGGTTTCTGAGGGCGCTCCAGGCGCCGCGATAAAAGATCAGGCCGGCAGAAAACTGGACTGCAGTGGCGAGCAGCAGATTGAGCTGCATCACGGCACGATTGGAGTGCAGCCCCATTGTGAGCATGATCGGCAGTGAGGCGAGCATGGAAAAGATGAACCAGTTCCGCTGGGAGCGGAGGCCGTCGTCTTGGGCAATTTCAGCCCCGTGGAGTTCTACCGGCGTGTAACCGGCAGCACGGACAATGCTGAAGATATCTGCATACCCTAGCTGCTGCGGATCAAAGCGGACGAAGCCGGTTTCTGCGGCAAGATTGACGATCGCTGTGGTGATGGCAGGGTGTTCGAGCAGTTTCTTTTCAATGGTGCTGACGCAGGAGGCACAATGCAGCCCGCTTACGCCAAAGGTAAGTTCACCGTCCGGTTCAATTGGTGTTGTAAAGGTTTCCCTGATCACGAATAGTTATCTCTGTTTGAAATTGCCACGGACGAAATGCCCCCAGGTAATTTTTATGGCCGAAGCAATGGGAAGCGCCAGCAGGATTCCCCAGAATCCGAGAGTTTCACCAAGAGCCATTACCATGATAATGGTTACCAGCGGGTTCAAGTTCATTGATTCCTTGAAAACCAGAGGTTTAATGACATATCCCTCAATGAAGTAGATCAGCGCGAATGCGAGTGTGGTTTGCCCGAGCATGGCTGCAGACTGGAATTTAAACCAGGCAAAGAAGAGGGCTGGCAGAGTCGCGATTATTACACCGATAAACGGCAGTATCGAGGCGGCGCCAGCAAAAACGCCGCAGAAGATCGGATGAGGGATTCCGAGGGCGAAAAGGGCGATCGTTGCAAACAGGGCGACGATGATTGAGACCGCCACTTGACCACGCAGATAACCGCCGATACTGCTGTTAACCTCATGAGCGATATCAACGATCTGAGTACGCCAATCATCAGGCAGCCACGAAGTAACGGTGTCGATAACCGTCTGCTTATAGTAGAGCATAAAGAATACCAGAATCGGAGACAGTACTATGTTGAAGAGGTTGAAAAAAATACGGGTCCCGAAGTTGTAGGCCCAAAATCCGGTCTTTTCAGCTGCTGAGTCGATATTACCGGAAGCTTTGTCCAGCAGCCATTGTATTTCATCTGAACCATAGCGGTCTGGAAGGCGTCCCTTCCATTCCAGGGCGACCTGTTTGAGTTTCACGATGTATACCGGCAGATCGAGAACGAAGGCGTTCCAACTGATGGTGATGGCCGGGACGATAAATGTCAGGAAAAAAACGGTCAGAATCCCCAGTATTATATACAGCAGACCTAGTGCGTAGATCCGTTTCAGCCCCCGCCGCTCCGCGAGCACGAGAAGGGGATCAAGAAGATATGCGATAACCCAGGAAAGCAGAAAGCAGGAAATAGTGTGCTGCAGTGCGTAGCCGGCAGCAGCCAGTATGCAGAATAGCAGTATCGTTGCAATGGATCTGCCGTAATCACTGCGCGGCGTATGAGCGTGGTGAGTGTGCTCCATTTCCCCCCCTAGGCGTGCTTCATGTTGTGACGTATCGCATCGGCCGTGAACAGGTTGTTCTCTTCCATCCAGGTTTTAAGGCGATTGGAAAGAAACTGATCCTTCAATAACGCGAAGCGTTCCTCCTCGTGAGGATAGAACGTGAGGATGTCATCTATTTTTCCGTACGGTTTTCTGCCGGCAAGCGAGGTTTGCAGCATTTTTTTTAATTCCGGATCGGCAATCAGTACAATAAATTCCGCTGCAATCTGTCGTTCGCTCCGATAGTCGAACGGAGGGATTTCCAGGAACCGCTCGCCGTTGTTTCGGAGCTGATGCAGGACGTCATGGTTGTCGGAGGTTGAAGGGACAAAAAATATTTCGCCGGTCAGCCGGTCAAGATAATATGTTTTATCCGGTTGCCCACTCGTAAATGCACCGAGAAGATCCTCCCAGGATATTTCAACACTGTGAATAGTTGCCATCAATTTTTCCTTTTCCGGTCGGGAGTTGTGTTCTTCTTGTTGACTTTTTACTTTCGATCGAAGCACAATCCGCACCATGCGAGCCATTTTTATAGCAGATGCCCACCTCATCTCACCGGAAGACACCAACTACCGCCTGTTGCTTCGATTTTTACACGGGCTTGAAGGGGAGGTGGACACCCTCTATATCATGGGCGACCTGTTCGACTTCTGGCTTGGGTTCCCGTCACTCCCTTTAACTCAATATGATGCCATACTTGATGCCTTGGAACGGCTGGTTGAGCGCGGCTGCAGACTGGTCTATTTTGAAGGAAACCATGATTTCCATCTGGGCACGATTTTTTCGCATCGCTTACAAGCCGAAATTCATTCCGGGCCTGCCGTTACATCTGTTCAGGGCAAGAGGCTGTATATCTGCCACGGTGATCAGATCAACAGGGAAGATCGACACTACCTCCTGCTGCGCTTTTTACTGCGCACACGTCTGGTGTCGGCCAGTGTCAGGCATTTCCCGCCATCATGGGCGGAGAAAATAAGAGTGCGTCTTCAGAGACGGAGCCAGGCCGGTTATGTTGTTAAAAAAGCTCGTTGGGACTACCGCCGGATCCTTCTTGATTTTGCCCGTACTCTCCAGAAACAGGGGTGCGACGGGCTGGTCACCGGCCACTTTCATCTTGCACTGCATGAAGTAATCACGGGGTCTGCCTTCACTGTCCTTTCGCTCGGTGACTGGATGGAACAGTTCACGTATGGAGAAATGCTGGATGGCGAACTGCGTCTGATGACCTATCCTGACCGCTGAACTCCCTGGTGACTGCTATTGACCGGCAGCCATCCTGATTCTCTTATCTCCTGAAAAATTCCTCCAGTGCCTGCTCTCCGACCTGAGATGCCTTGACCTTCCATTTGTCAGGATTGATAACCAGAGCGACCAGTGCGATACGAGGGTTTTGTATCGGCGCAAAGGCCGCAAACCATGAGTAATGCCCTTTGGGGTTTGTGCCGTTGATAGACCCGGTTTTCGCAGCTATCGGGATATCGAGCAGCGGTCGGCCGCGGCGGTCATGAAACGCTTTGCGTGATGTGCCGGTCAATACGGTGCTGGAAAGCATTCGTGCGAGTGATGCGGATGTTTCCGGTGTAACCAGGCGTCGCAATTCACGCGGAGTAAACGTTTCTTTTTCAATTCCCTGTCCATCGACGATGCTGCTGGTCAGACCCGGAATCATCATTTTTCCGCCATTGGCTATTGCCGACATGATCACCGCAGCGTGCAGCGGAGAAATTTTAACACCATGATCCAGTCCCGCTCCCATCAGCCTCAGACCATGATTATTGGCAGGCTCCGCAGCCTGACTCGGTATGGCCGGGATGCCCGGCAGCAGTTCCTGATTGAATCCGAAGCGGGAGATGGATTCCATGACGGACGGTTTGCCGGCAATGTCACTAGCCACGCGTCCGTAAACCGGATTAATCGATTTCCCCATGGCATAGGTAACATCCATGCGGTTGTTCCTGCCGCGAGGACTTGCATCCCAGTAGCGCGGGTTTTCTGAATAGGATGCCCCCCGGAATTCGATAACTGATTCAGGGGTGATCTTATGGCTTTCGAGCGCTGCGGAGGCCGTGATAATCTTGAACAATGATGCCATCGGATACAGTTCGTACATCGAGCGTTTCGCCCAGCCTGGATCAATCGACGAGTAGGCGGTCATACCGAGAATACGCCCGGAGGCCGGTTCAATGGCGACAAAAACGCCGTACGGCACCTGATTCTTGGCAAGATAGTCATAGACCCTTTTTTGCAAGTCGCCCTGAATGGTATAAATGTGCTGCATCCCTTCAGGAGTCCGGGCAGAGATGAGGGAACCGTTCAGCTCTGCCGATGCGAGCAGGTCACCGGCAGCCTCGAAACGGCTGACCGAGACAGGCGGTTTGGCAACTTCAGCCGGCTTTGAAGCTGCTTCAGTGAATGATGCAATCCAGGTACGGACTTGCAAACCGGCCGATTTTGTCTGACGCAGCGCCAATACACAAAGCGGTGCCAGCGCAAGGATAACGGCAATGAACAGCACCGCAAACTTTAGTTGCCGACGGCGTTTCCCTGTTGGATACGCCAGCCTGAGGCGAGCAGGTTCGTCGGTCGCTTTCAGGCGCCTGTTACCGGAGCCGCTGCCGAAAAGCCCTGATCCGGAGGACGATTTTTTTCGTGACAAATGTTTGAGATCCTGCATGACGTCCCAAATTAACTGTTTTCTTGAACTATATCGTTTTTTCTGCTTTTTAGATCATTTATTTGACTATGCTGTATACAAGATACTGTGAACAAACAAATCCTAGCCCTGCCAGAATGAATTGATACGGTTGATAAACGCGATCAAAAGTCCGTAGTGATGATGGTCAAACAACAGGGAAATGCGCGGCAGATGGGCAAGATCCGGCTCATCAATCTCTTCCGGGAACGCTTCGCAACAGCGGATCTTATCACCCTCTTTGATAAGTCCGGGGAACTCTGTAGTCAGTATCGCGATCTGTCCGTCCGAAAGCGACCTCTGCAGGCGTATAACCAACCGGTTTTCAATGAATCGAAGCGAGTGATAGGTGCTGTAGAAGGCATCGATTACATCGAGCGCTTCCTGCTCGTCTCTCGTTACAGTAAAGAGTGAAAAATCCTCTCCCGAAATGAAGCCGTTCACGAGAATACTCTCTTTAACGAAATTTATGAATTTCTCCCAGTAACCATCCTGATCGTCCATGAGAATCAGGGGCTTGGGAGATGTTTTGCCGGTCTGTATCAGCGTGAAAACTTCCATTGCTTCGTCCAGCGTTCCAAATCCCCCCGGAAACACAACAATTGCGTCAGCCTCTTTAACAAAAGCCACCTTGCGATTGAAAAAATATTTGTACGTCACCAGTCTTGGATTACGATACATGATCGGATTGGGCTTCTGTTCAAAGGGAAGGCGAATATTTACGGCAAAGGAGTTTTCGCTGCCGGCACCCTCGTTGCCGGCCTGCATGATGCCCGGGCCGCCCCCTGTAATAACCATATAGTTGTTTTCTGCCAGACTGCGGCTGAAGCGGACACATTTTTTGTACATCTCGTCCGTTTCTTTTGTGCGGGCCGATCCAAAGATCGTAACTTTCTTGCGGTGGCGATAGGGGGCAAAAACTTTCGCCGTGTAGCGCATTTCACGCAGTGTGCGGTTGATCAGCTTCAGATCTGCCAGATAATCGACATCCTGACCTATTTTGAGTGTTGCGAGTATCATCTCTTTAATTACGGCAGGATGATGAACTCCGCCTGATTCTTCAATCAACCGGTTGATGATTTGGTCTATAGGTACGTTTTTTCTGGAAAAACTTAATTCCATTGATGTGAGCCTTCCGGATGGATGTCAACCGTGATATTTTTAACGGAGAATAATATCACAGCCGACTTCGTAAAGCAAACAGCTGATTACTTGTCGCAATCATGACAAACGCATCGAATAAGCTTGAAAGCAGGCAGCAGGTTTGCTATAAAGCTGGATATTTTGTTTTGCTTCTAGGTTGTGAAGATCCTATTTTCGACGGGCAGGGAGACAGGGCATGTCCAATCCAACGCTGGTCATGTACGAAGAAGAATTTCAGGAAGTCAACGAAGTTATCGGACGTTTGCTGAAGGAAGCCAACGCCAAGGTGATTTTCCTGGTGGATAAAAATGGACAACTTATCTCCGGCGTGGGTGAAACCGAGCGTTTTGACACAACGTCGCTCGCTTCTCTGACTGCCGGAAATATTGCAGCCACCGGCGGACTTGCCAAACTAATTGGCGAAAAAGAATTTTCGATTCTCTTTCACGAAGGAGAAAAGGATAATCTCCACATTTCTATAGTTGGCGGCAGGGTTATTCTTGTTGTCCTGTTTGACAACCGGTCATCTCTCGGTCTTGTCCGCCTGCGCGTAAAAAAGTCATCGGAGGAGCTTTCGGCCATTTTTGAAAAATTGATGAAAAAGTCCGAAGAACGCGAAAAACGCGGTTCATCCGATTTTCCTTTTGCTGAAATAACAGACGACGATATCGACAATCTTTTCAGTTGAAACCGATCAATGAAAAATTCGGGTTGCGACGAACTATTTTTTGCCTCCGGAACTGCCGAAATAATTTCTTACTTACTACTTAAAATAACGGGGAAAGCCAAAGATGTCCTTCATCAACTATGCTTCTCGTGAAATAAATTGTAAAATAGTTTATTACGGCCCCGGTCTGTGTGGAAAAACAACAAATCTCCAATTTGTTTATCAAAAGACCGCGCCGGATGCCAAGGGCAAGATGATTAGTCTTGCGACTGAGACGGAGCGAACGCTTTTTTTCGACTTCCTGCCACTTTCATTAGGGGAAATACGGGGATTTAAGACCCGTTTTCATCTCTATACTGTTCCGGGACAGGTCTTTTACGATGCGTCCAGAAAACTGATTTTAAAAGGTGTCGACGGCGTAGTTTTTGTAGCGGATTCGCAGGAAGAACGAATAGATGCGAACATTGAGTCACTTGAAAATTTGAGGAATAATCTCAAGGAGCAAGGCTACGACCTGGACAAACTGCCGTACATTGTTCAGTATAACAAACGCGATTTGCCGGGCACCATGTCTGTAGAGGAGTTGCGCAGTGAGTTGAATCCTACCAATGTCCCCGAATTTGAGGCATGCGCCACAACTGGCGAGGGAGTTTTTTGAAACGCTCAAGGCGGTAGCCAAACTGATTCTAATTGATCTGAAAAGAGGTAAATAGGAGGAGTTCGATAGCGCCGGCAACAATCAGAATACTGTTGAGCGAGAAAACTGATAGCTGACTGTCGAGTTGGTTGATTGTCAGCACGGGACTCTTTGAGCTTGATTTGTTATGTCGGGCGTGGTAGGTAACACATCCCGCCGTTACGGAAAATGTCTGTACACACGGAGAGATGGCCGAGTAGGTCGAAGGCGCTCGCCTGCTAAGCGAGTATACTGGGAAACCGGTATCGAGGGTTCGAATCCCTCTCTCTCCGCCACTATTTCATCGGATACTGCATTGATTTCTGTTCGAATGGTACATCTGCCAATAACCATCTTTTTTTCGGTAACTGTACTGAGTGCTTGCCAGGAACTCGCCGAAAAACCGCACGACAATCTCAAGCCAAGTACCTCTCACCGGACAGTCAAGGAAAAAAAAGTTATTGTACCACCCGAGGTCGCGCGGCGCTGGGCGGCTGTCAAGCTTGCCGTAATCGATAAAACACGCGGGACGGAAAATATTTACATAGTTCCCATCGGGCCTTCATTCAAAATCCCCTCTTCTTCACTTACCATAACCGTGGATGCTTTTCTTCCCGCGTTCATAATGGAAGGCACAACTATCACAACCTCATCAAATGAACTAGTAAACCCGGGTGCAAAGGTTCGAATCAGCGAAAACGACACTTCCATTTTTCAAGGGTGGCTCTTTTTGAAATTTCCGAATACGCATGCTGTTACACATCCCAAATTTGGATTCAGTCTGATTGGAGTAGTACCGATCCACAAGTAACCTCTGCTGGACACCCGAATAATATGCCTAGGTGGGAATCGCTTCTCTGGCTAATTGGTCGCATCGTTCATTTTCAACATGCCCGGCATGCCCGCGGACCCATTTCCATTGCACTGAATGTGACTTTGTCAGGTCAAGCAGCAGCTCCCACAGATCTTTATTGACGACCGTTTGCTTCTTGCTGTTGCGCCATCCATTACGCTGCCATCCTGCGATCCATTCAGTCATCCCTTTAACCAGATATTGAGAGTCGGTTGTGATTATTACTCCGCAGGGGCGTTTTAACTGACGAAGAGCTTCAACAGCCGCAGTCATTTCCATGCGATTGTTGGTTGTCTCTCCGGCCCCGCCGCTCAATTCCTTCACATGCCCGCCGTATCGCAGAATCGCTCCATAGCCGCCCGGCCCCGGATTGCCGCTGCAGGCGCCATCACAGAAAATCTCTACGACCTGATCATCACTCTCTGCCACAATCAGCCCCTTCACCAGTCAATAAAACGGAAATCGAATCCATGACTCGATTAACAATTGACAAGTGTGTTTCTTTGCAGTCCTCCAACTCGAATAGATCGCTGAAATCGAGGGCAGCACCGAAAACCACCGCTGCGTCCTGTCTAATTCGAGGAAACCTCCAGAAGTTCAGACCGATCAACGCTGTAGGAATTACGGTCGGGCGTGTGTCGTAGATTATTTTCCCGACACCGCGGTTGCCGGCCCCCAACTGTCCGTTTTTATGGCGTGTCCCCTCAGGGAACAGCATGACTTTCTGGTCGAGCAACAGATCGTTCAAAAAACGGCCGGCTCTGACATCCCGTTTGCGTCTGACCGGAAAAGCACCCCATGAAGTGTAGATCAGACGCAGGAATATTTTTTCAAACAGCTCTTCTTTGGCCGGTGCCCAAAGCATCTGGAGCGGATTATGCCGGATAACTGCCCATGGAAGAAAAACTGTGTCGAATGCAGAGATATGATTGGAAGCAATCAGAACAGGGCCGTAATGCGGGATGTTGTCGCTCCCCTTGATTACAAACCTGTTCAGGAATGACGCGTAGAACCCGACGACATACACGGAAAATGTGACCCAACAGCGCTGTAGAAGATGTGCCTTCACAATACTCCTTTGAAGTTGATATGCCTTTACGAACCAGCTGATCTTATAGCATAGCAGAGCGCATCGGGCAACACCCGTACGGGTGGCGGAATAATAAGATTGAAATCAAATATGATGTGGTATAGGTACGCAAGTTACATTTGTGATAACGTGCGGGAACGTGGCAGTACAAAAATACTCGGAAGCGGGGTTCATCGCGACATGCCGGAGTTCGCCGTAAGTGAAGAGAAAAACCGCTGGTTGCAGTCTAAAATGGTTGAGCTAGGAGTGCGAGAGGAGGATCTGGAAGAGAGTTTTGTCAGATCTTCAGGTAACGGCGGCCAGCATGTCAACAAGACCTCCAGTTGCGTTCAGTTGAAACATAAACCTACCGGCATCACTGCCACCTGCATGCGGGAACGGAGTCAATCGGTGAACCGTTTTCTGGCCCGTCGCAAGCTGCTTGAGCGAATTGAAGCGGCCTCCGGTGTAATTACTCCTGCGATGAAGCGGATCGAAAAGCTGCATAAGCAGAAAGACCGCCGCAGAAGACGTTCATCAGTAAAGCCCCCCCCCAACGGCGCCTGACAAATGAGGCTCATATAGTGCGATTCAAAGCCCACCCCTTTCTTCTCCTGACCCTGACGACCCTATTCTGGGCCGGAAATTTTGTAATGGGTCGAGCCGTGAAGAACAGCATTCCCCCCATCAGCCTGGCATTCTGGCGTTGGACGCTGGCTCTCGTAATCCTTATCCCATTTGCCATTCCCCATGTCCGCGCCGAGTGGCCATTGCTGAAAAAAAACTGGCGTTTGCTGACCGTGTACGGTGTACTGGGAGTTACGTGTTTCAACACCTTTGTATATATCGGTCTCCATTCAACAACCGCTACAAACGCACTGCTCCTGAATTCGACTATTCCCATACTGATCGTGCTGCTCTCGCATCTTCTGGCGGATACGCCGGTCTCGTCCCGGCAAGCGCTCGGGATTACCCTTTCCCTGACGGGGGTACTTACAATCATCTGCCGCGCCAATCCGGATGTTATTTTGACGCTGCAGATCAACAGAGGTGACGTCTGGATTCTTCTGGCTTCTATCTGCTGGGCGTTCTATACATTTCTACTCCGGCGGCGTCCCGCCAATCTTCATCCCTTGAGCTTTCTCACGTCAATTTTTGCTATCGGGCTGATACCGCTCTCGATGCTGTACGCCTGGGAGCTCAGTCAGGGGGGCCGATTTGCACTCAATCCCGCAAACATTGCCGGCATTGTGTACGCAGCCTTGTTTCCTTCGGTACTGGCCTTTATCTTCTGGAACCAGGCGGTTCGAGAAGTAGGCCCGAACAAGGCTGGCTTTTTTCTGTATCTGATGCCGGTTTTCGGAGCAATTCTGTCAGCTGTTTTTCTGGGTGAGTCGATCCGCCCTTTTCACCTGATCGGTATCGTGCTGATCTTTACCGGAATACATCTGACCACCGGGGTGACTGCAACGGGTAAGTGCTGAACCGTGCAGCATTCAATTGATACGATGGTATACGTTTGACATCACAGTGTGCGATGAGCTATACCACTGACAATATTTTACTACACTGGATGCATCGGTTACGTCGTATAAAATCAATCAACAGGAGGTAGTACATGAGACGATCTGTTTTGGTAACGCTTTTAATGACGCTCTGTGCAGGCACCGCAGGCGCCGAGAACGTGACTACTCCGATCCCCATCGGTATCGGGCTGGCGCAAACCAGTAATGTTGCGCTGCTGGGTGAAGAACAGGTGGTCGGCGCAAAAATTGCCGAAATGTATTTTAATGCCAACGGCGGCATCAATGGCACCCCCTTCAAGCTGATTTTCCAGGACACCGGGGGGGATGAGGCTGGAGCCATCAATTCCTTTCAGAATCTGATCAACCGTGACAAAGTGGTTGGAATTGTCGGCCCAACCCTCTCTCAGCAGGCCTTCAGTGCTGATCCCGTCGCCAATCGGGCAAAAGTGCCGGTAATTGGCCCATCCAACACTGCCAAAGGGATTCCTCAGATCGGAGAATACATTGCCAGGATCTCCGCGCCGGTTGCCATCGTGGCTCCCAATGCGGTCAAACAGGCGCTCAAGGAGCATCCCGGTATCAAAAAGGTAGCCGTGCTGTACGCCCAGAATGACGCTTTCAATACGTCCGAATCCGGCACCTTCCAGGAGACTGTCAAAAAAATGGGGCTGCAGATAGCCACGCTGCAGAAATTCATGACTACGGACACCGATTTTACTTCCCAGGTGACTGCTGTACTGGGAGCCAATGTCGATCTGGCGATTATCTCCGGCCTTTCCGCTGACGGCGGCAATCTGGTCAAACAGTTGCGGCAGTTGGGCTACAAAGGACCGATCATCGGTGGTAACGGCCTTAATACCGTCAATATTTTCCCGGTCTGCGGCCAATATTGTGACGGCATCCTGATCGCCCAGGCCTACAGTCCCTCGGCAGATCCCAAAAACGCCATAAACGCAGCCATGGCTTCCGAATACCGTGCCAAATACAAAAAAGAACCTCCCCAGTTCACTGCACAGGCATTTACTGCGGTGCAGGTCTTTGTCGAGGCGCTCCGCAAAGTGGAAGCGGTCACCAAGAAAAAGATCACCCAGCTTGATCTGGCCAAGGTACGCGAAGAGTTGAACAAGCAGATCCTCACCGGTTCATATATTACGCCGCTTGGTAAGATCAGTCTCGACCAGGAAGGTGAAATCCATCAGGAAAATTTTTATGTTGCAAAGATAAAAATGGATGCAAACGGTAAGACCGGCAAATACATCTACGTGAAATAATAGCGATACCCGGAATCAGGTTGAGGTTAAGTGGGAGGCACGTTCTCCTGTCTTGGCCTCAACCTGTTTTTACTTTTGAGGAACGTTTATTTCCATGACAACAGCTCAGTTCATCCAGAATGTGCTCAACGGTGTCAGCATCGGGAGTGTGTATGCCATCTTTGCACTTGGCTACACGCTGGTCTTTTCGATCCTCGGTATAATCAACTTTGCTCACGGGGCAGTATTTACGCTTGGAGCCTACTTTACCTATACGCTGGCGGTGGGGCAGTTCGGCATTAACGGACTGCTGTCCGGACTCAATCTTGATCTGCAGGTTCCCTTTGCGCTGTCGCTTCTCATAGGAGCCGTACTCGCAGGATTGGTCGGAGTACTACTCGAACGCCTCGCCTTCAAGCCGCTGCGGACGCGCGGCGCCGATTCTCTGCTGGCACTGGTGAGCAGCCTCGGAGTTGCACTGGTGATTGTCAACGCCATCCAGTATCTGGTCGGGGCCGAAATCTACACCTTCCCTTCCCAGGTATACGGTGATATCAAGCCGGCCATAATGTTCGAAGTTTCCGGACAGCCGGTGGTAGTCAGAACTGTGCAGGTAATTATTTTTGCCGTTTGCATGGTTATTCTGACACTGCTCGGCTATGTCATCAGCTTTACCCGTATCGGCAAGGCTCTGCAGGCTGTGGCCGAAAATCAGACAACCGCGAGTCTTCTCGGGATCAGTGTCGATCGAATTATTCTTGTCACGTTTTTCATGTCAGGTTTTCTGGGAGGGCTTGCGGGTACCCTGGTCGGCACCAGTTTCGGGATTGCCGGACCGTACTTCGGGGTAACCTACGGATTGAAGGGGCTGGCAGTAATTGTTCTGGGGGGGCTTGGGAGCATTCCCGGCGCTGTCCTGGGGGGTATTGTCATCGGACTGGCAGAGGCCTTTGTACCGCCGGACTACAGCGCCTACAAGGAAGCGGTCGCGTTCGCCTTCCTGTTCATCGTGCTTCTGGTACGTCCTCAGGGTCTGCTCGGACGCTCCCTGAGCCAGAAAGTGTAATGGAATGAACGACTTTTTACAAAACAACGGGTTTCTCATTGTGACCATGGTGCAGCAGGCACTCCTGGCCATGAGCCTCTATTACCCTCTCATGTCCGGCCAGTTGAGCCTTGCCAGCCCCGGTTTTTATGCGTTGGGCGGGTATGTCGCGGCGATCATCGGCACGGTCGAATTTTTCGCCCCCTGGCGTGATACTCTCGGATGGGTCATATTTCCGCTGGAATGGCTTGCCGCCGGCATTATAAGCGGATTTCTTGCTGTTCTGGTCGGTATTCCGGCGTTGCGGCTGCGCGGTATTTATCTGGCTTTAGCCACCATCGCTTTTGTTGAGATCCTGCGTGTAATCTGCCTGAATCTTGAAATAACCGGAGGCGCCATCGGTATCTTCGGTGTCCCGCAGCTTTTCGAGAGTCGCTGGAGTTATATCTGGACATTCGGTCCTCTGTTGATCTTGATGTTGTTTTTCAGTTATCGACTTGACCATTCACGAGTCGGGAGAGCCTTCAAGGCGATCCGGGAGGATGAGTTGGCAGCCGATGCAATGGGAATTAATCCGACCCGCTACAAGGTGCTGGCGTTTGTGATCGGTGCCGTGCTGGCGGGAGTGGTCGGGGCAATGAGTGCCCCGTTTCTCAATACCTGGAACGCCCGGCAGGGTACTTTTGACGCCTCCATCGCCTATCTGGCGTACGTCCTCATCGGGGGGAGCCGTTCCATGTGGGGGCCGCTGCTGGGCGGCACGCTGCTTGCTGCACTCCCGGAGATTCTGCGTCCCCTCAAGGATTCCCGCCTGATCATCAACGGACTTGTACTCGTGTTTTCCAGTATCTATATGCCTCAGGGAATTGCAGGAGCACTTGGGCATCTCAGGAGTTTCACCGCCCGTACGCTGGGCTTCGTCCGGAGCGAAAAATGACGGTACTTCTGGAGGCGGATAGGCTCTGTCGGAACTTTGGCGGGTTAAAGGCCGTCAGTAATGTTTCTTTTCAGGTTGTTGAAGGAGAAATATTCGGGCTGATCGGACCGAATGGCGCCGGTAAAACCACACTGTTCAATCTGATGACCGGACTTACTCCCGTGAGCAGCGGCACTCTACGTTTCCGCGGTGAAAGCCTGACCGGACTCCCCCCATATCGCATTGCCGGAAAAGGGATCGGTCGTACATTTCAGAACATTCGCCTCTTCAAGGGCCTGAGCGCTCTGGAGAACATCAAAGTTTCCCAGCATGTTACCACCAAGAGCGGACTCTTGAGCGGTATCTTCGGTACGTCTGCGAGCCGGGCGGAGGAAAAAAAGGTAAACGAAAAAGCCTTGGAACTTTTAAAGCTGGTAGGCCTGGCAGACCGGGCAACGGAGTTGGCTGCAAATTTTTCGTATGGCGACCAGCGTCGACTGGAAATCGGACGCGCGCTGGCTCTAGAGCCGCAGGTGCTGTTGCTGGACGAACCGGCGGCAGGGATGAATGCGGCCGAGAAACATGGTCTGACGGAGTTTATCCGGGCCATCCGGGACCAGTTCAAACTCACGGTACTTCTCATCGAACATCATGTGCCGCTGGTGATGAATCTCTGTGACCGGATCGCAGTTCTCAACTTCGGAGAGTTGATTGCAGTTGGAGCGCCTGCCGAAGTGCAGAAAAATCCTGCCGTGATTGAAGCGTACCTGGGAGGCGAGTAGATGGCGTTACTGGAGCTGAAAAACCTCAGTATCAATTATGGGGCCATCCAGGCGGTGCGCAGCATTGATCTGGAAGTGAACGCCGGAGAGGTGGTGACACTGATCGGAGCCAATGGCGCAGGTAAATCGACGACGCTCCGTGCCGTTTCGAGGTTGCTGAAGGTCCGCGAGGGGGGTATCCATTTTGACGGCAGGGAGATTACCCGCCATGCTCCGGATGCGGTTGTCCGGATGGGAATTGCCCAAAGCCCTGAAGGGCGGCAGGTGCTGGCCCGGCAGAGCGTTCTCGACAATCTCGAACTGGGCGCCTATGTCCGCAAAGATCGAGCCGGTATAAAAAGTGATATTTCCAAGATGTTTCAGCTGTTTCCCCGGCTGGATGAACGGAAGCATCAATCGGCCGGTACCCTTTCGGGTGGCGAGCAGCAGATGCTTGCCATTGCCCGGGCCATGATGAGCCGTCCGAAGCTTCTGATGCTCGACGAACCGAGTCTAGGTCTTGCTCCGCTGATCGTGCTGGAGATATTCTCCATAATCCGCAACCTGAATGCGGAAGGAACAACCATATTGCTGGTTGAGCAGAACGCGAAGCTGGCCATGCAGCATTCCCACCGCACCTATGTTCTCGAAGCGGGGCAGATCACCTTTTCCGGCCCATCCCAGGCACTCCTGTCAGACGAGCGTGTTCTGCACGCCTATCTCGGCGGCTAGGGTGGCGGTCGTCAGTTCATCGGACCAGCAGGAGACTGTGACATGCACCCCGTCTCGAAAAAAGTAGTACTCGGTTATACTGCCCTGGCTGCGGCCGCCTCCATCTGGGGCGGCATGTATGTGGTCAGCAAGTATGCCCTGGACTTCATCCCGCCCTTTACACTGCTCTGGCTGCGCTATGTCACGGGCTTCTGCGTTCTGTATCCATTGGCCGCCCGCCAGCAGAAGGCCCCTTTGACACGGTCTGACCACCGCATCTTCCTCTCGATCGGTTTTGTGGGCTATGTTGTCTCGGTCGGCCTGCAGTTCATCGGCACCCGCCTTTCATCGGCCCATAATGGCGCCATCATCACCTCGGCCAGTCCGGCCTTCATTCTGTTATTCGCCTGGTTGATGCTGGGGGAACGGTTGACAACGCGCAAGCTGCTTTCCGTGCTGTTGGCAACGGTGGGGGTGATCATCGTTGTTGGCTGGGACACCGGCGCAGGTGGTGGCGGAGGGGCGCTGTTAGGCAACCTGGCCTTGATCGGTGCCGCGGTTACCTGGGCGCTGCTTTCGGTGATGGCCCGTAAATTCTCCGCCAGCCTCTCTCCGCTTGTGATTACGGCCGGTGCTGTTTTCTGGGCCGCGATCATGACGACCCCGCTGATGTTTGTGGAATGGCGCTTTCTACCGGTACACGGCCTGGACAATCCGCTTCTGTGGGGAGCTGTTCTGTATCTGGGGGTGGTCGCAACAGCCGGAGCGTTCTATTTCTGGAACAAGGGGCTGAGCCTGGTGGAGGCCGGTACCGCTTCGGTTTTTTTCTTCCTGCAGCCGGTCGTGGGGGCCGTGTTGGGGTGGCTTGTTCTGGGAGAACATCTCACCGCTTCATTCTTCACCGGTGGTGGCGTTATTCTGCTGGCAGTGCTGATTGCTTCGCTTCGCTTCCCTTCCCGCTAAAAGCAAATCCCCCCTAGCCCCCCTTTTGAAAAGGGGGGAATCTTAAACCTCCCCCTTTGTAAAGGGGGATTGAGGGGGATTTGCCTTTGAATTTGACAAGGTAGAAATAATAGGTCCTCGTCCTTTATGAATAACACCCGCACCAACATCACCAAGCTGTATGCCTTTTCCTTCCTGCAGATGACGCTTTTCCCGATGGCGATCATCACTCTGTTCTGGAAGGACCGCATCGGACTCTCCTTGACCCAGATTCTCCTGCTGCAGGGGATCCTCTCCATCGTCATGGTAGTGATGGAGTATCCGAAAGGGCGCATGCGCGGCTTGGCCCTGGGAGGCGAGGCGCTGGGGGCGGTTTTTGCCGGGGGAAGTTGGGGGACGTACCTTTCTATTTGAGTAACTTTGCATAAACTCAAATGGAAAGGTACGTCCCCTCGGTCCCTCC
>JANNLB010000210.1:0-2598 GCA_031396605.1 Geobacter sp.
GATAAACACCGACAACAACGGCATTTCCGACCGTTACGGTGTGGATGCGAGATTGATATTGCTGGACAGGAAACTGCGTTCAGGGCTCGCCTACCATCGCAGCGACGGCGCGAACAGCTTCAATTCCTATAATGAACTGCGCGCATACTGCATGTATGATACCGGCCGCTATGTTACCAGCATCGACGCCATCGGCCAGATTTACAAGCAGAGCATCTTTAACAGAAAAGAGGCGTTCGAACTGATCGCCTCCGGCGGCTATCGAATCTTGCAGGACCTGATCCTGTCCGGAGAGATCGGTTACAGCCGGAACCCTCAATTCAGCGATGATCTCAGGGGGGTGCTGAAACTCACCTACGATTATGCATATTCAACCAAAGGAGCAAAAAAATGAAAGGGGCCAAGTTTTGTATCCTGATTATGCTGACCGCGGCTGCTCTTGCAATCACCGCATGCAGCCTGTTCTCCACCGAAGCGTCCCTTCCCGCATGGCATGTGGAGGAACTTGGAGAAGGTCGCCCGATATGCGCCGAATGCCATGAGGACCAGATCAGGGGGACCGTGAAGCCCTATGCGTCATTCATCCATTCCCAGGATTTCATAAAAAACCATCGCCTGTACGCGGCACGGGAAGCACAACTTTGCGCTTCCTGCCACAAGAGTTCTTTCTGCAACGATTGCCATGCCAATCAACCGGAGATCAAGCCGTCAATAATGCTCGGAAACAGGCCGGACCGTGCACTGATACACCGCGGGGATTATCTGACACTGCACAAGATCGACGGCAAGGTGGACCCGGGCAGTTGCTACAAATGCCACGGCAGGGCCAATAATGAAAAATGCATCGTCTGTCACCGTTAGTAAGTTAGAAATGATTTTCTGCATTTGATTTGAGCAGAAAATAATTTAGTCAGCGCACTTATCCTGTTTACAAGGGTTAGGGAGAAAATGATGAGCGCTCCAAATACGATCAACAGGGCATACAAGACCCTTAAAACAACGGCACTTTTTACGTTGGCGTTTTTAATATGGGGATGCGGAACTGTAAACAATGATGCGCCAAGTTTGAACACATCAGGTAAACACCCGGTCGGCTGGGTTGCCTCCAATGGCGGAAATCATAGATTGGTATTTCGCGCCGAGCCCGGCCAGTGCCCGCAGTGCCACGGGAGTGATCTCCTTGTACCGGGCGGCAAGGGAGGAATCGCAAAAGTGAACTGTTCGTCCACAAGTTTTGACGGTTTGTCCTGTCACGCGAACGGCCATCTTCCGAGAGTCGCGCCGCATGCGGTCCCATTTATCGATCCGGCCCTGCATGGCCCGGCAGCCAAGAAAGACTTGACCTTCTGCCAGGGGTGCCACGCGATCCCCTTTGCAAGCGCCGCCGGCAGCAATCCGCGCTTCAGGGTGAAGATCGGCTCGTTGGTCAACGGTTGCGAGGACTGCCATGACGTCAATGCCGCTCATCCGGCGGCATCTCCTCCCGATTCCGTTCCCTGGCGCGGTCCCGTCTCCCATCGAGACGCAGCCAATCTGGCCGTCGCCTGTGCTCTCTGCCACGGCGCCAATCTGGATGGTGCCGGCGGGGTCGGCCCGTCCTGTAGAAGTTGTCATCGTGCCGCTTCGCCCCTGACCGCTCAGGATTGCACCTCCTGCCACAGTAACCCGCCGTCAGCTGCCGCCTTCCCCAACATCTCCGGCAACCATCGGGTGCATAACGCCCTGAACCTCGTCACCGGAGCCTGCTCTACCTGCCACAGCGGAGCGGGAATCGGTTCTGTGAAACACTTCAATCAAGCAGCTGACGTTGAGGTTTCGGCCAATTACAACGCCAAATCCGGCACTGCATTGTACGACCCCGCAACTTCGACCTGCTCAAACGTAAGCTGTCACGGGGCATTGACGACACCCCCCTGGCGCATCGGAAGGATCGATGTGGACACGCAATGTCGTTTATGCCACCGCTCGAGAGAGCAACAGCCGCCGGACCAGTTCAACAGCTACTTCTCCGGCAGACACGATTTTCATGTCTTCGTCTTCGCCACCGACCTGGCCTGCGCCCAGTGCCATGACACCGGCAAGCTGGCCCTCGGCCATTTCGTCAACCTCAATACTCCGGTGTTCGAGCAGCTGCCGGCCTCGACTATCAGGGACGTCGTCAATTATGTGGGAGGTTCCTGTACTCCTGACAACGCCACCGGCAACTTTTTAATCGGATGTCATCCGGCTCTGCCATTGACAAGGGTGTGGATAACACCTTAAAATGAGACAAAGGAGAACATTATGAAAAAACATATCAACACGACATTGTTACGAACCTTCACCGCTGTTTTGCTCGCTTCCCTGCTCGCGCTGCTGACAGCGGGATGCGGAGGGGGCGGAGGCGACGAAACGCCGCCTCCTGTGATTACGGCAGCTACGACGCTGAACGCCGTTCTGAGCGGTACACAAGAGGTTCCGTCCATCACAACCACGGCTTCCGGCACGGCCACGGTCACAGTTAACGCGGCCAGAACCACCATCACCGTAGCACTGAACACGGCAGGATTGACCGGCGTCACCGCTTCGCACATCCACTTCGGCGCGACCGGTGCGAAC
>JANNLB010000211.1:0-2653 GCA_031396605.1 Geobacter sp.
ACCCCCTATATATTTGCTAGTACTCGAATTCTTTCTCTGTCGGGAACCAATTATTACACGAAAAACCGTTCCTAAAACTTACTGCTGAGAATTACTATATGCTTGGAACTGAATCAGATGTGTTGTCACCACCAGTGCACATAATAAAATCGTAAAGATCAACATATTTCCAGCCTCCTCTCCCGTTCAAAAACCTTTTCTTTCCTGCCATCAACTAAACTATATCAGTTTTGATCAAAAAACTGACTCTTGTAGGGAGGCAAAAAAGGAGACAGACTGAATTATAAAAACAGCCTGTCTCCCCTTTTTCTTATCCTGCTTTCTCCTGCCTTACGGGGCAGTAATGGCTGTTGCGTCTAAGGTAACCGCAGTCTGTGCCAATGCCCGACCGGTCATTTTAGCGCCGGTATTCAGCGAAACCAGCGTTTGACTCAAGATAATTCCCTTGAAGTCAGCCGCCGTTCCAAGGGTCGCCTGGCCGGAGACCTGCCAGAAGATGTTCTTGGCCTGTGCACCGCCGACCAGGGTAACAATGGCACTGCTGCTCACGGTGAGATCGCCGGCTATCTGGAGGATCCAGACGTCATTTGCGCCACCCGAGAGAGTAACGCCGGCGTTTGTGATTAAAACTCCGGTGCCCCATTTGTAGAGACCGGGAACGAGTGTCAGGCCGCTGATATCTCCGGCGCCCAGTTCAGTAAAATCGGGTGTTGTTCTTCCGGCGGCGTCAGTGAACGCGGTTTCCATGTCGCTTATAGCTGCGGTCATAACAGCAGGAGTAGGCGGGTCATAGTTGGCTGCGTATACTTTTCCGGTCACTAAAGACGATGTTGAAAATGTATTCGAGGGATCCGCGATCAGTCCAAATCCCGTTATGGCAGTCGCGACAATAGGACTAACGCCAATATCGCCAACAACTGCGGTGGTTCCAGTGGTTGTGACGCCTGTCTTTGTCAGAATCACGAAATTTCCGGCTGTTCCAAGGTCTACTGGTGCGGGACCTTTAGCGGCGGCTGCACCGGTGGTAAAGCTCCATACATGGTTATTTGCCAATGCATTACCGGCGAGATCCCTGGCCCCGGTGGTAATCGTGGCGGCATAGGTGGTGTTTGCTGCAAGAATGCTCGTCGGCGTAAAGACCGCAGTTACGCCGGAGTAGGTTACAGCGCCTGAAACAACCGTTGTCCCACGCTTTAAGGCAAATGTTGTCGTGGTGATCGTTAAGGGGTCCATCGCCTCACTGAACGTCGCGGTGAGTTTGTTGCCGATCGGCACAGCTGTGGCGCCGTTAACGGGGAGTGTGGAAATCACGGTGGGTGATGAGGTGTTTTGGGTCGTACCCGTGGTAAAGCTCCATACTTTGTTAACTGCCAGCGCATTGCCGGCCAGATCCTTGACTCCGGTGGTAATCGTGGCGGTATAGACGGTGCTGGATGAGAGGAAGATGGCCGGTGTAAAGACCGCAGTTACGCCGGAGTAGGTCACAGCGCCAGAAATTGACGATGCTCCTTGTTTCAAGGTAAATGTTGACGTGGTGATCGTTGCGGGGTTCATCGCCTCGCTGAAGGTTGCGGAGAGTTTGTTGCCGATCGGCACACCTGTGGCAGCATTAACAGGAACTGTGGCGGTCACGGTGGGTCTGGTGGTGTCTGCGGCCGCCCCTGTGGTAAAACTCCAGACATAGTTGCGTGCCAGTGAATGGCCGGACAGGTCCTTGGCCCCGGTGGTAATCGTGGCGGTATAAACGGTGCCGGACAAGAGATTACTTGCCGGATTAAAGACCGCAGTTACACCGGAGTAGGTAACCGCGCCTGAAACAGCCGTTGTTCCTCGCTTCAAGGTAAAAGTTGACGTGGTGATCGTTGCGGGTTTCATCGCCTCACTGAAGGTTGCGGAGAGGTTGCTGCCGATCGCTACAGCTTTGGCGCCATTAACAGGGACTGTGGAGCTCACTCTGGCGTTGTCGTCATCACCAAAAGTTGCTTCGCTGCGTCCTGGCAGGACAATAAAAATGCTCAGAATTAACATACCTGCAAGATAAGATTTTAGTGCCTCAAACTTTTTCATAATCATCCTTTCGGAATTTATTAAATTCACGATTGTTTATTGCTAACCGACTCCTACGTATCCACTTCTTTTCTCATATCATTAAAAGCATTCGCAGTACTTTTGTTACGTTATTCCATTTCCAAATCAAAGCGCTATCTTCGTTGGCTCGTCTTCGGCTCCTCAACGTACCATCTGTACGCCTTCGTCGCCTCAATCCTCTCCGCCTTGATTTCATCTTTGATTTGAAATTGGTATTAGACCCCACATCCAAAAATGACAGAAATCGCTTTTGGTGAGTTGACCTGGATCCATCGTATTGGCAATAGCAAGTAGTCCGCCAATAACCGAATACAGATAAAAAGGCTGGATTCATTCTTTAATAACAGTGTGTTATGACAACAGGAGAGAACTTCAGAGGAGCGTGATGTGATTTGTTTGACCTCCATATGTGACGGGAATCACAACATTTTGACAGAAACCACCGCAACATATGGCGGGTATCTAAGGAAGAGGATTCACGAAGGTCAATCTTCTCATACATACTGGAAGACCTCCGAGGTTTTGATTTAGGCCCGTTATTTGGGTCAAACCTCGGAGGTCTTTT
>JANNLB010000245.1:0-8631 GCA_031396605.1 Geobacter sp.
TAAACATTACTGAGCCTGTCCCTTCAATTTGTTCAGCAGCAGTTCGTTAACCATCGACGGGTTGGCTTTTCCTTTACTGGCTTTCATAACCTGACCGACAAAAAAGCCGAAAACCTTTTCCTTGCCGCCGCGATACTCTTCCACCTGTCCCGTATTGGCAGCCATGATTTTGTCAATGATGCTTTCTATGGCGCTGCTGTCGGATATTTGCACCAGCCCCTGCTCTTCGACAATGGTATGCGGCGCTTTGCCGCTGCGCCACATCTCGTCAAAAACGGTTTTGGCAATCTTGCCGGAAATGGTGCCGTTGTCGATCAGCTTCAAGAGTTCTGCCAGCTGCCCCGGAGCGACCGGACATGCTTCAATCGATGTCCCGCTGTCATTCAGGGCCCTGGTTATTTCACCCATGATCCAGTTGCCGACCGTCTTGGCATTGCCGTGTGCGGCAACTGCCGCTTCAAAATAGTCGGCCAGAGGCCGGCTGGCGGTCAGAACTTCAGCGTCATATGGGGGCAGACCAAGGTCGATCATAAAGCGTTGTTGACGCTGTTCCGGCAACTCCGGCAACTCCTGACGCAAACGTTCTATCCACTGGTCGCCGATAACCAGCGGGACCAGATCGGGATCAGGAAAATAGCGGTAATCGTGAGCCTCTTCCTTGCTGCGCATCGAGCGGGTTTCTCCGCTGTTCGGGTCAAAAAGACGCGTTTCCTGAACGACCGTGCCTCCCTCCTCAATCAGGTCGATCTGGCGCTGGGTCTCATATTCTATGGCCTGTTTGACAAATTTGAAGGAATTGACGTTTTTGATCTCGGCACGCGTGCCGAAGGTGTTTGAGCCGACAGGCATAACCGAAATGTTGGCGTCACAGCGGAAACTTCCCTCTTCCATGTTCCCGTCACAAATTCCGAGCCAGGTTACGATCTGGTGCAACTGCTTCAAGTAAACCACCGCTTCGTCAGACGAGCGAAGGTCCGGCTCGGAAACAACTTCCAAGAGAGGAGTGCAAGCCCGGTTCAGGTCAACACCTGAATCGTCATTCTGATCGGAGAGATCGCCATGGACAAGTTTGCCGGCGTCCTCTTCCATATGGATGCGGGTGATGCCGATCCGTTTCAGCTCCTGTCCGTCAACCTTGATATCCAGCCACCCCCGCTGACAGATCGGATCTTCAAACTGGCTGATCTGGTACCCCTTGGGAAGATCGGGATAAAAGTAGTTCTTGCGCGCGAAAATGCTGCGAGGAGTGATGGAGCAGTTGGTGGAAAGCCCGGCCTTGATGGCAAATTCCACTACCTTCTTGTTGAGCACCGGCAGAGCGCCCGGCAGTCCCAGGCAGACCGGGCAGGTCTGGGAGTTGGGTTCTGAACCGAACTTTGTCGAGCAACCACAGAATATTTTGGTGTCGGTCAGGAGCTGTACATGAACTTCAAGACCGATGACTGGTTGGTATTTCATAGCATGCTCCGGAAGTTCATATCGTTGCTTTCTTTGTGTGCCACTCAGTGCCTTGCTCAAAAGCATAGCCTGCCCGCAAGATGGTCTCCTCGCCGAACGGTTTACCGATCAATTGCAGACCGATCGGGAGACCTGAAGCCGAAAAACCGGCCGGGAGCGACATGGCGCAGGTACCGGCCAGATTGACCGGGATGGTGAAAATATCGGACAGGTACATCTGCAGAGGATCGTTGATTTTTTCGCCGATTTTGAACGCCGGTGTCGGTGCAACCGGTGTCAGCATGACATCGACATCGGCAAACGCCTTGGTGAAATCGTTCATGATCAGCGTACGCACTTTTTGAGCCTTGACGTAATAGGCGTCGTAATAGCCGGATGACAGGGCGTAGGTTCCGAGCATGATGCGGCGCTTGACCTCGGCGCCAAACCCTTCACTGCGGCTCTTGGTCATCATGTCGATCAGCCCCTCGGCCTTGTCGCTTCTGTGTCCGAAGCGAACTCCCTCGTAACGGGCCAGGTTGGAGCTGGCCTCGGCAGTGGCGATCAGATAATAGGTTGCTACGGCGTAGTCGGTATGCGGCAGCGAAATATCAACAAATTCTGCTCCGAGGCGCCGGTAGGTTTCGATGGCAGCCTCCATCGTCTTTTGTACATCCGGGTCTAGGCCGTCGATGAAGTACTCTTTCGGAAGGCCGATCTTCAGCCCTTTTACACACTGCGTCAGGGCGGCGCTATAGTCCGGCACGGGAGTATCGACGCTGGTGGAGTCTTTGGGGTCGTAGCCGGCGAGTGCCTCCAGCATGACCGCGCAGTCGGCCACATCGCGGGTCAGCGGCCCGACCTGGTCCAGTGAAGATGCGTAGGCAATTACGCCGTAGCGGGAAACCCTGCCATAGGTCGGTTTCAGGCCGACGCAGCCGCAGTGCGAAGCAGGCTGCCGGATGGAACCGCCGGTGTCGGTACCGAGTGTCGCAACCGCCTCGCGGGCGGCAACAGCCGCAGCTGAACCTCCCGACGACCCTCCGGGGATACGGGTCGTATCCCACGGATTGCGGGTAGTACCGAAGGCGCTCGATTCGTTTGAAGAGCCCATGGCAAATTCATCCTGGTTCAACTTCCCGAGCAGCACCGCTCCAAGATGGCGCAGCTTCTCCCACGAGGTGGCGCTGTAAGGGGGAATAAAATTTTCCAGAATACGTGAGCCACAGGTGGTGCGGATCCCTTCCGTCAGAAAGATATCCTTGATTGCCAGCGGGATACCGGTCAGCAGATGACACTCGCCCCGCGCGATCTGCTGGTCAGCGTTTTTCGCAGCAGCCAGAGCCTGTTCCGGAGTGATGGTGATGAAAGAGCCAACCTGCGGCTCAACAGATTTAATGCGCTCCAGCATTGCTGTTGTGGCTTCCAGAGAAGAAATCTGCTTCCCTTGCAGCGCCGTGTGGAGTTCATGGATGGTCATATCAAAAATATTCATGGTGATAAAATCCCCTGCGTTATTCGATGACTTTCGGTACGGCAAAAAAGGAGCCGGAAACCAGGGGAGCGTTGGCCAAAGCCTTCTCAAGGCCGATGGAAGGTGTTGCGACATCTTCACGGAACGCATTTTCCATCGGTACCGCATGGGAGGTCGGCAGGATCCCCTCCGTGTTAACCTCTTTCAGCTTTTCCACATACCCGAGAATTGCATCCATCTGACCTACAAACAGCTCTTTTTCTCCAACAGTGAGTTCAAGTCGGGCCAGTCGCGCTACATGCTCGACTTCTGTAACCGTTATCTTCATAGCGCCTACTCCGGAAAATCTGATAATTGCCGGGTGGTTGTATCATGGAATCCGCTCCGTTACAACATTGATAAGATCAATAAGTTGCCCTGAAAATTTTTCCCTTGACATGGATACACACTTTCAGTAAGTTACACCTCTTCAAAAAAATCTTGACCTGTATTCATCTACAGGTTGTACCGCGGGTGAGGAATTTATGAAAACAGAAGTTGCAAAAGCAGAGAATGTAGTACGTGACTGGTATATTGTTGATGCACAGGATGCGGTTCTGGGTCGTCTGTCAACTCAGATCGCAGGTGTTCTGCGCGGTAAAAACAAGACTCTTTACACACCCAGTGTTGATACCGGTGATTTTGTAATCGTTGTAAACGCTGAAAAGATCGCCCTGACCGGCCGTAAGCTGGCTGACAAAATTTACTACAGCCATTCAGGATACGTCGGGGGGCTGAAAGAGATTTCGGCCGGCAAACTGCTTGAGAAGAAGCCGGAAGAGCTCATCAAGAAGGCTGTCAAAGGGATGCTCCCCAAGAATAAACTTGCACGGGCAATGCTCAGCAAGCTTAAAATTTATGCGGGACCAAGCCACCCACACGCGGCTCAACAGCCCAAGAACCTGGCACTTTAATACTCCAAGGAGAAAATGATATGGCCGCAGTCAGTTATTATGGAACAGGCAAACGCAAAACTTCAATTGCTCGCGTTTGGCTTAAGCCTGGTGTAGGTACCTTTACCGTCAACCACAAAACTCTTGATGAATACTTCGGTCGCGAAACATCCAAGATGGTTGTCCGTCAGCCGTTTGAACTGGTTGAAAAAGTGGGCATTTTTGATGTGTTTGTAACTGTTTCAGGTGGCGGCGATACCGGTCAGGCCGGTGCTATCAAGCACGGCATCACCAAGGCTCTGCTGCTGCATGAGCCGGAACTGCGTGGCGTCCTCAAAAAAGCCGGTTTCATCACCCGCGACTCACGCATAAAAGAGCGCAAAAAGTACGGCAGGAAAGCTGCCCGTGCCCGCTTCCAGTTCTCCAAACGTTAATCGCTGGATTACAACGCACTGGTATGATACAAGGGGAAATCCGCAAGGGTTTCCCCTTCTTTTATTCCTAAACTTACTAAGGGTTTTATGCATGTTCTGTCTTTATTCCTGAAGGAGCGGCGGATGCCTGAAAAATCAAGTCCTTTGCGCCGGTTAATTGCTCTTGTTCTCGTCGTGTCTTTAATTTTTTCGTCAGGCAGTGCCGAAATATCAATAGCCGGTGAAGACCCGGCCACACAGCTGGCGCCTTTGACGCAGCCTGGACCGGCCACACAATCCGCTCCGCCGCCGCAGCCGGCGCCTGCAGCAACACCCGCCGAGTCAGAAAAGCCATATCCTGTGGAAATTTTCGTCAAAGAAAAGATGACCGAGATCAAGAAGAACGTGGATGAGGTCCACGACGATCTCGAGCAGGGCATCCTCGGACAGGTTATCCGTTTCGACAACTTTTTCGGCAATCACAAGAGCGTGGACGACCAAAAAACCGGATACCAGCTCCGAGTGCGGAATTTTGTCAGGGTGGAACAGGGGGGGAACCTGAAATATGGCGCATCGTTACGGGCCAACGTCAAACTTTCCAGGATCAATGATCGGCTGCGCCTTTACATTTCGGGTGACAACGAGCCGGAACAGTTCGCTCCCCGTCTCCCGGAGGACCCGGGCAACCCTGGCTTCGACCGCCCCGCCCTGACTGCCAGAATAGCCAACACGGAGCTTCGTTTCGGGTTCTTACAGACCCCCTCAACGAACATTTTCCTGGGTGCCGGGTTCAGTCTCGTCATTCCGCTGGAGACCTTTGTACGGAGCCGCTTACAGCACACCCACCGTATCAACGAAGTAACCATTGCCCGGTTCGGAGAGACCCTCTTTGTGAACAATATCGTCGGGTTAGGCGAGACTACGGAGATCAGCCTGGAACGTTTGCTCAACTCGAAAACTATTCTTCGATGGGACTCTACGGGGACGGTTTCCCATAAAATCCAAGGTCTGGATTGGGGGACGGAACTCTCCCTGATACATGAGTTGTCCCCCAAGAGTGCCATAACCCTGACGGGTGGCGTCTATGGCAATACGAGCATCGATGACGTGATAAGTAATTACCGGCTGCTCGCGCGCTATCGTCGAAACTTCCTTAGGAGCTGGCTCTTTTACGAGCTGGTGCCCGAGATCTCCTGGCCGAGGCAGGCCGACGGCAAGTTCCCTACCAACTACGCCACGACCTTCATTCTGGAAGTCGTGTTCAAGGGAAGCAGTGCAGAAAGGGAGAAAAATCCGTGAAGCGGTGAGCTGCTGCTCGGGGTCCGGCGGCAGGCAGGTTACTCATTTCACTTTTTTGACCTTCTTCTCTTTCTTCACCTTCTCTTTCTTCACCTTCTCGATCTTCTTCTCCTCCACTTTCACCCAAGCCTCGCTAACACGGATAATTCCCTGGTCGAAATGGTCTATCCCCTGGACGGACGCTCTGGCAATGGCGTGAAAACGCCGTCCACCGCCGTACAGGTACATCACATCCGCGTTGATCAGGTTGGCAACCCCGCAGAGCGCCTTCTGTCTCGTCGTCTCGTCTTTGCTCTGTTGTTGGGTCACCAGCAACTCGTCCATCGCGGGGTTCTGATACTGGCTGAAGTTGAGCCTCCCCTTGGAATGCAGGCACACATTCAGATATGGTCCCATGTCGTTGAGGTCCATCAGCCTCCATCCGGAAATGTCGTAGTCGCCGGCCATGACCCGCTTGACCAGCTGCTCCTCGGCCAGCAGGGTAAGCTTCAGGGTCACGCCGATATCCTTGAACAGCCTCTGCATGATCTCTCCGGCCTCCCGTTCCCGTGGGATATCGGTCTCCAGAAGCTCCAGGGCTACCGGTTTCCCGTATTCGGCAAGAAGTTGCCTCGCCTTGGCCGGATCGTATTCACGATACCCGCAGTCGCCGCAGGAGAGTGTCCCGCCGAACGGCTCCCTGGCTACGGGAAGGGTCCCTTGATTGTCGGACTTCAGATATAGATCCTGGTCCCAGGCATGGGCCAGGGCGCGGCGTACACGTACGTCGTCCAGGGGAGGCCTGTCGGTATTCATGATGAAAGTGTACGGACCACTGGCATCAGCGCTGTAGACTCTAAGCGACCGATCATTCTTTGCCTGGAGGATGTGCTGTCCCCGGTAGGTCAGGATGACGTCGGTTTCACCGGAGAGGAGCCCGGAAAACCGGGCCTCGATGTCGGGGACCGGACGGAAGGCTACTGTGTCCAGGTAGGGTATTCCCTTTCGCCAGTAGTCGGAATTCCTGACCACTACAAGGCGGTCGTTGGCGATCCATTCCTTGAAGATGAACGGGCCGGTACCGACTGGTGAGCGGTTCTGCTTATTCTCGCGCACCGCCTTTGGTGAAGGGATAAATGCACCCGTCCACTGCGTGCCGCTGAGCATGGACAAGAACGCGCCCCAGGGGTGCTTCAGGGTGAACAGGAGGGTGTCGTCGTCGATCTTTTTCACCGATTTAACCGGCTCGATAAAGGCCGCTCCTGAGAAACGATTTTCAGGATTGAGAATTCTCTGCCAATGTTCCACCACTGCGTCGGCTTTGAACGGGGTTCCGTCATGGAATGAAACCCCCTGGCGCAGCCTGATGGTCCAGCTCTTGCCATCTTCCGACGGAGTGGCGGAAAGGGCGAGTTCGGGAACGAGCTTCCCTTTTCGGTCCATGTCGAAGAGCCGTTCCTCGATCGCCATGATGACGTTGCGGTCGCCGGACTGCAGATATACCGCCTTGAGCGGGTCGAAACCGCGGAATTCCAGATCGACCCCTACGCTCAGGCCTCCGCCAGGTCTCGGTTCCACAGCCAGGACCTTCTCAGCGTACCCGAGTATCGCCAGTGCCGACATAAGAAACAGGCCCATCGACCCAAAGAAGCGGCTGAACATGCTCCTCCATCCTCTGCGCATTCTCTCCTCCGTTGTTACAAAGAGTATTTAGATTCATTTTATCGTAGATTCAGGAATTGTCTAACCCTCGCCGGTTTTTCAATATTCTGTTTAGGACTGCAAGGACGTCAGATCTAGACCTATACCACGGCGCCAACCCGATACTTGTTGTCATTTCCGTTACGAAGGTCTATTATGCAATCAATGAGAGAAAGAGTTTAGTGCGTGCCTCCGCGGCCACAATTGGCTATTTAATTTAGTCCAACGATTGTGAGCCGAGCCTGTTACGGTTAAGAGAACAGATACTTCGGGGACACGTTTTGATGGAAGGTCGGCTATAAAGAGTCGGCCTTTCCTATTTGAAAGGAGTCATGTCCATGTTGAAGATTGCTATCGTAGGAGCCAGCGGCTACACCGGGCTGGAATTGATCCGCATCCTTCATTGCCACCCCGAAGTGGCGGTGACTTGTCTGACTTCCGAGCAGAGTGCCGGCAAGTGCATTTCCGATGTATTCCCGACTCTGCGCGGGCGGTGTGATATCGTGCTGGAAAATCTGGAACCGGTGCGGGTTGCCGAAAAAGCGGATATAATCTTCACGGCCCTGCCCCATAAAGCGGCCATGGAGGTTGTGCCGACCTTCCTTAAACTGGGCAAAAAGATCATTGATCTGTCGGCCGATTACCGTCTTTCCGATCCGGCGGTATACGGGGAGTGGTACGAGCCTCATATCAATCCTGCCAATCTGAGGAAGGCGGTTTACGGACTGCCGGAGATCAGACGGGCCAAAATCAAGGGCGCAAAACTGGTCGCCAACCCAGGCTGCTACCCTACCAGCATTATCCTCGGTTTGGCTCCGCTGCTGAAGAAGGGGTTGCTCGACCTGTCAAGCATTATCGCCGACTCCGCTTCCGGCGTTACCGGCGCCGGCCGCTCTGCCAGTGTCGACAGCCTGTACTGCGAGGTGAATGAGGGCTTCAAGGCATATGGAATTGGCGGCGTACATCGGCATACCCCCGAGATCGAGCAGGAACTCTCCCTGCTGGCCGGCGAACAGTTGAAAATAACCTTCACACCGCATCTGGCACCGATGGACAGGGGCATTCTTTCGACAATTTACGCTATGCCTAAAAAATCGATCAACAACGGAACGATTGGCCAGCTGTATCGGGAGTTCTACGCCGGAGAGCCATTCGTGCGGGTACTTACGAACGGCAGCCTCCCTTCAACCGCTTTCGTGCGCGGCTCCAACTTTTGCGACATCGCCCCCCTTGTGGATGCACGTACCGGGCGAATCATAGTCATCTCGGCTATCGATAATCTGGTAAAAGGCGCTTCCGGGCAGGCGGTACAGAACATGAATCTGGTCTGCGGATTCCCTGAAACGATGGGGTTGGAAGGTTTGGCGCTGTTCCCCTGACCGATGCAATTTATCCC
>JANNLB010000248.1:0-8180 GCA_031396605.1 Geobacter sp.
TTGACCTCATCAGCGTCACAGCGCATTTCGGTGTTGATTTCCTCCAGCGCAGACACCACCACCTTGCGGGCATCTTCCAGATACTCCTGACTTTCATCCTCGAAAACGAAGCCGCGGGAGACAATATCGGGGCCGTAAATAATGGCGCCCGTGGTCATGTTGAGACCGATGATGACGACGATCATGCCATCCTCCGAGAGATGCTTGCGATCCCTCAGAACCATTCTGCCGACATCCCCCACCCCTTTGCCGTCGACGAAAACCCTGCCGGACTCTATATGCTCCACAATCGCAGCGGTATCGGAATAGAAGGAAACCACTTCGCCATTGGTTGCCAGGATGCAGCGCTCCTCAGGGATGCCGACCGTGCGGGCCAGCTTGATATGTTTGACCAAGTGGCGATATTCGCCGTGGATCGGAATGAAGAAGCGCGGCTGAACGGTGTTGAGCATCAGCTTCAACTCTTCCTGGCTGGCGTGACCGGAAACATGCACTTCGGACACTTTTTCATGGAATACTTCCGCGCCGCGACGGTAGAGATGGTTGATCAGCTCCGAAATGGTCCGTTCGTTGCCTGGGATGACCCTTGAGGAGAGGATGACGGTATCGCCCTTCTCCAGCTTGATCTGTTTATGATCATCCATGGCAATGCGGGTCAGGGCGCTCATCGGCTCTCCCTGGCTGCCGGTGGAAATGATGCAGACCTGCTCGGGAGGCAAGTGCGGCAGTTCCCGCAGATCCATCAGCTGTTCGTCGGCAATCGTCAGGTAGCCCAGATCCCGGGCGATCTGGACGTTTTTCAGCATCGAGCGCCCGTTCAGCAGAATCTTCCGGCCGCAGCGCGCAGCGACATCGGCGACCTGCTGCACACGGTGGATGCTGCTGGAGAACGCGGCGACAATAATCCGTCCGGTGCATTTCGGGAATATGTCACCGAATGCTTCGCCGACATATTTCTCGGAAAGGGTATACCCCTCGCGCTCGACATTGGTCGAATCCGACAGCAACGCCAGAACACCCGCTTCTCCGTAGCGTGACAGACTGGCCAGGTCGGTCAACTGGCCGTCAACCGGGGTGTGATCGATTTTGAAATCGCCGGTATGGATTACGACCCCCTCCGGAGAGGTTATCGCCAGAGCGCAGCCGTCGACGATCGAGTGGGCCACCCGCAGGAACTCGACCTGAAAACAGCCGATCTGTACGGTCTCTCGCGGCTTAACTGTTACAAGCTCAGCTGATTCGTCCAGTTTGTACTCCTCCAGCTTGGCGTTAACCAGACCGAGCGTCAGGGCGGTGCCGTAGACCGGCACATTCAGCTCCTGCAGTACAAAGGGGAGGGCGCCGATATGGTCCTCATGTCCGTGGGTCAGGCAGATCGCACGGACATTTTCGGACCGCTCACGAAGCCAGCTGATATCGGGGATTACGTAGTCGATGCCGAGCATGTCGGGGGAGGGAAACATGAGGCCGCAATCGACGATCAGGATATCGTTACCATACTGGTAGGCCATCATGTTCATGCCGATTTCGCCTAATCCGCCGAGGGCGACAATCTGCAGCGCCGAGTGTGATTCTATTTCATCCATAGTTCTATCTTTCATGCAGCAGGGGTATTAGCGAGGCTATCTTTTTATCGCATTTTCCGATCCAGATCGTGCCGGGTGTGACCAGCCAGTGAGCGGCGTAGAATGAACTCCGCAGGGAGCGATAGGCGATCAGGGCACGGTTGATGTCTCCCCGGTTCTCAAAGGTTTCGCCAATCTGCCATAACTTCTCTGCCGCACTATTGATTGCGGGGTGAAACGGGATATACATATGCAGGGCAGATTCGAATCCCGCAACAGCGCCGGCAAAATCTCCCGCCCGGAACGCCGCTTCACCCCGCTTGAGTTGACTGTTCAAGCGCCACCAGGTACTCGCGAAAAACATCATCAGACTGATCATGACGATGACGATGCTGTTTGCTATAACGTTCTTTGCCTGTTCGTTCATCCGCTTACCTGCCTTCAGCGTACTAAAAAGAAACCTGGAATAAAAGTCAAAAGGACGCCCAGTGCAAAAGCGACCACTCCACAGAGAACAACCGCCGCTGCAGCGATGTCAAAGGGGCTTTTCAGCCGGTGCGCGGCCGGAAGTCCCCAGATTATTCCTGCAAGACCGGCAACAATCAGCAGTATGTACCGATAGCCCATGTTCATTTAATGCTCCAGAGCGGATTCAATCCGTTCCCGCACGGTCTCCAGCAACCAGGTTTCAGCTTCACTCCGGCGGAGTCCGGAGGGGATAACAACCGGAGGGTGCAGGGTAATGGAGATATTTCCGCTGTACAGCCTTATCTGGCCCGCCGGATTTATTCTGCCGCTGCCGTTGATGGTAACCGGAATCACCGGCACGTCAGCTTTGCGGGCCAGAATGAACCCGCCCCGCTTGAATGGAAGGAGGTTGCCATCCGTTGTGCGGGTTCCTTCGGGAAACAGGACCACGCTCTTGCCCTGATGAATCGCGGTCGCAGCTTCATCTATACTCTGCAGCGCCTTGCGCCCGTCGCCGCGATCAAGGGGTATATACCCGCCGCGCCGCATGGAGTGGCCGAACACCGGAATTTCGAAGAGTTCTTTTTTGGCGATCCAGTGAAACTGCCGCGGCATGGCGGCCAGAAGCGATAAAATATCGAAGTTGCTCTGATGGTTGCTCATGAAAATCACCGGACCATCGGGGAGATGCTCGCTTCCCGTTACCGTAACTTTTATCAGATTCAGCGCCAGTCCCAGTCGTCCCCAGAGGCGGGCGTGCCAGGCATAGATCCGGCCGCCTGAATCAAACAACGTCGAGATAAAGGCACTGACTGAAAAAAGAAATGTAAGCGGAATAAAAACCGCAAGAAAGAGATATGCACGAACCATCACAAACTCCCGATATAAACTCAGACAAATTACAGTGTTATCACGCTTGAGTCAAACGAATTCTCGGAGGGATTGTGGCGGGTTCTTACTAATCCAGGGTTGTGCGCTGGCGTTTTTTTTCAGAGATGATCCTTTTGCCGGTGAGACGAGCTTCTTTGGTCCGCTTCGGCACACGGGTGGAAATACGCTTCTTGACCTTACGCTCACGCCGTTCCAGCGCAATTCGAAGACGCTCCATCGCAACTTCCCGGTTTTGAAACTGGGAGCGGTTTTCCGAGGCCTGGGCGACAATACCGGTCGGCAGATGACGGATGCGCACTGCGGAATCGGTTGTATTGCGATGCTGCCCCCCCGGACCGGAGCCGCGGTAGAATTCGATCTTTATGTCTGTTTCCTTTATTTCAACCGTCATAGGACTCTCATGCTTTGACGCAAACCGCATATTTTAAATAACGCCCTTCCGGAAAGGTGACCGGATAGGGAAAGTCTTCCGGCTGCCCGAGCAGGGAGACCACCCGCAAATCACAGCCGGCCTGCAGCGCGCCCCGGCGCAGCTCCTTCAAATATTCTGCTACATCAACCTTCTGATGATTGGACGATGCGATCAAAAGACCGTTATCGGTCAGCAGCGGCAGAGCCGCCGCCACCAGGTCAGATGTGCCGCCGTGAGTAGTAAATCGGCTCCTGGCAGTGGTGGAAAAAGAGGGTGGGTCCATCAGAATAACATCGTAGCTTTTCCCGCTCTGCGCCAGCTTGCCCAACACCTCCAGACAGTCACCGACGATGAATTCATGCTTCCGGGGGTTGAGCCGGTTGGCAGCGAAGTTGTCTCTGGCCCAGTCGGTGTAGCCGGTCGAGGCGTCCACACTCGTGACCTGCGCAGCTCCGGTAGCGGCTGCCGCCACTGAAAACGCGCCGGTGTAAGCGAACAGGTTGAGCACTCGTTTCCCTTTTACCCGCCCCATCAGATCGCGCCTATTGCGGCGCTGATCGATGAACAGCCCGGTGTTCAGACCCTGCTCCAGACTTACCAGAAAGGTGAGACCGTTCTCCAGGACATCCAGTCGCTGCGGCGCGGCTTTTCCCGCCAGCAGGCGCCCATAATTTTTGCTGCCGCTGATCGCTTCCAGCTCGCGGGTCTTCTGCGGACGGCTTTTTTCGTAAATACCGTGCGGCGACAGCAGTTCCTGAAGAACCTGTGTGACCAGCTTCAGGTGCGGCCGCCAGGCAGCGCTGTAGAGCTGCAGCATCAGGTAATCGGCGTAACGGTCAATCGTCAGTCCCGGCAGGCCATCACCCTCGGCGTTCACTACACGGTAAGCAGTGGAATCGGCCAGATCTGCATGGTGGCGGCGCAGTTCTATTGCGCTCCGCAGTCGCTCCGCCAGCCAGGTTCGATCAAGCTGTATCCGCTTCCGGTCCAGTACCCGTGCAATGATCCGATCCTGAGGATCAAGCAGAGCCGTCGCCAGAAAACGTCCCTGACTGTCGCACAGTTCAACGATCTGTCCGACGCTGCCTGCTGTCCATTTCCTTGTATAGGCATCCGCGACGACCCAGGGGTGACCCAGTTCCAGCATCCTGACTGTTTCAGGGCCGACAATGCGTACTGCATCCTTCGTACTCACAGGGATCTCCACAATTCTATTTTGAAAATCTCCCGCCGCAATCTTCCTGGCCGCCACGGATCTTCTCAACGGCATGGCCGATCGTCGGCCAGACCGCTTCAAGGTTTTCCACTGCGCCTTTGGGACTGCCGGGGAGGTTGATAATCAGCGACTGATTGCGAATCCCGGCAACTGCTCGGGACAGTGAAGCCATCGGAGTTTTCTCAAGGCTCCTGGTGCGCATCAACTCGCCGAGACCGGGGATGGTTCGCTCCACAACCCGCAACGTTGCCTCAGGAGTTATGTCCCGGGGCGAAACGCCGGTGCCGCCGGTTGTCAGAATCAGATCGGCCGCATCGGCATCAGCCCATTCAGTCAACACTTCCACGATCTGCTCGAATTCATCGGCAATGACGCGGGACCGCACGGTCTGTACCCCGCGCACCGCCAGCCAGGCCGCCAACGCGGGACCGCTCTCATCAATCCGTTCGCCCCGGGAACCTTTGTCACTCAAGGTCAGTATAGCCGCTCTCATCAATTCTCCTTCTGCGGGATTAACGTATTATCACAACATACCCTGTGTTGTGACCGGCGGTACGTGCATCAATCGCCCAGGATCAGGTTGCATTATAGTGTAGTTACCATGTCCGGTCTATGTGATTATTTTGTATGATTCCACTTTGCATCTTAGATGCATTTGTGCATAATGCGTTCGACGCCTGTAGTCTAAAGTCGATTACCGGGCATAGTAGCCCGCTAACGGGCGATAGTAGAACTGATATTTTTAGATTGATCAGAAAGAGGCCCTCCGTTATGACAGCAAAAACAGCCCATCTGCCACAAGCAGGCTCCAGAGAGGACAGTAAGACGCTTCACGTTGACAATTTCAGCCAGGCACTGGTGAATGCAATGGGTGTCGGCTTTCTGGCGATCGATACCTCAGGCATTACCATTCTGGCCAATTCCATTGCCTGTGAGAGTTTCGGAACATATCCGGGAGTTAATCTGAAAGAAGCTTTTCCCGAATTATGGCCGAAGACCCAGCGCATACTGAATGGGCGAAAACAAAACAGTGAATTTTCGCTTCGGCGGAAAAATAAAAATTATCTGATCAGGATCAACCCGATAGAGATCGACTCGGAACAAGTTGGGGCAATCTGTGTATTTGTCGAGAGCTCAGGGCTGGAAGAGATGGCGATGCAGATGAGCTTCTTTCAGGAGATCATCGGTGAGCTGGAAGCGGTAATCAATTCATCCTCGGAAGGGCTCTGGATTTGCGACGGTGAGGCCAACGTTCTCCGTATGAATCCTGCGTCGGAGCGAATCCATGACATCAGAGCTGGAGATGTAATAGGCCGCAACATGCAGGAGCTGGTCGATGAAGGCTTCATTGACAAGTCAGCCACTCTTGAGGTGATCAAAGTCAGAGGTGTTGTAAACATTCTGCAGCACAGGAAAGGGCGAAAACTGGTCATAACCGGAACACCGGTCTTTGACCCGGACGGGAAACTCATCAGGGTTGTGTCGAGTGTGCGGGATATCACCGAGATCGAAACCATGCAGCGGGAACTTGAGGAACAGGAGGCCATGAAGGACCAGTTGCGCAATCACATGCTGGAACTGCAGCATATTGAACTGGCCTCAAGGCGGGTAATTGCCAAAAGCCCCTGCATGCTGAAGACCCTTCGGCAGGCGATAAAGGTCGGCTATGTTGATTCTTCAGTGCTTCTCCTCGGAGAGTCAGGTGTCGGGAAGGGACTCATCGCCGATATAATCCACAAAAATTCCCGGAGGTCAGAAAAGCCGCTCATCAGGATTAATTGCGGCGCCATTCCCGATTCCCTTATAGAATCCGAGCTTTTCGGCTATGAAAAAGGGGCCTTTACCGGCGCCAGTACGGGAGGCAAGCCGGGATATCTTGAACTTGCAGACGGCGGGACGCTTTTTCTGGATGAGATAGCAGAGTTACCAGCTCCTTCACAGGTAAAGCTGCTCCGTTTTCTGGAGGACGGCCGCATTACCCGACTCGGGGGTACCGTGAGCCGGACCGTAGATGTTCGGATACTTGCAGCGACACATCGGGATCTGGAAGAGATGATCGGGCAGGGAAAGTTCAGGCTCGATCTCTATTACCGCCTGAAAGTGGTTCCGATCAGTGTCCCGGCAGTCAGGGAGCGCAGGGATTGCATTCTTCCGCTGATCCAGCATTATATCGAGTTTTTCGGGACGAAGAACGGCATCAGTAAACGTCTGACACGTGCCGCCTCGGATGCGCTGCTTTCATACCCCTATCCGGGTAACGTGCGAGAATTGATGAACATCTGTGAACGATTGGTGGTAATGTCCGAAACAGAACTGATCGATCTCAAGGACCTGCCAAACGATATCGTTCCCCGTGTCAAAGAGGTTACGGCTGAAGCAACAGACTGGATGAGCGATATGACCCTTCAGCAGGCACTTGATACTCTTGAACGGAAAATGCTTGTCCAGTCCATGAAGCAGCATGGAAATCAGAGACGCATGGCCGCCGCACTGGGTATCAATCAATCGACCATTGCCCGCAAGCTCGAAAAACATGGTTTGAGTTGACACCGGTGCCCACACTCATCCGGAGCTTTATTTTGATGCATTTACGCATCAATATCTGCGGGCGGGTTTAATGTATAAAATTATGTTTGTATATTTAGCATGACACGCAGTGAGAATATAGGCCAACCTGCTATCGACAGCTGAAGGTAAAAAATATCATAATGCAGGCATTATTTTAATACTGTCAGTATGTTGCATATTGATTGCCGTAATGCACCTCTATCCCCCTTTTCTGTCCCAACTCCACAAAATAAACCTCTTCTCCGTTGTTGGCATATTCAGTGCACTGTTTGCAAACATCTGTTCTGTTTTTTGATGTCGGTGGCAGTCTGCCGAATGCCCCCATGCAAACTTGTTCATAACAAGCGTCGGATCTGCATGAAAGCAATTGAAAATTTGCTGACAAAAAGCGTCTCCAGGATGATTCAATATGAATGTGACCGTAAAACTGTTCGCCTCGTTCCGCATAAAATGGGGTCAGGAAATAATCCGGAAGTGTCGTCCCGGCGCCCGGATACTCGACGTTGTCACCGCCATCGGCATCCCGGACAACGAAAGCTTCATCATCGTGCTGAACGGCGTCCACGCCTCCTTGAACGACCCACTGCACGAAGGGGATGTCCTGTCGCTCATGCCGCTCATAGACGGCGGCTGACCTTCGCACCGGCCAGCTGCCGCCACCGGAGCCATTGCCATGGCTGAAATGAAAGAATCCGAGAACTGATGCCAGAGACCAGAGGGGGAGGACCGCATGAAGAGCACGAGCACCAATCCGGCCAATGACCCAACAACCGTCATACATCGCCGCTGCACCATCGATCTTGCGAACGACTCCGTCTCCCTCACCGACGAACCCTGCCGCAACCTTGAAGATGTTTTAGGCGGCTTCGGGCGCTCATTTCAAATCCTCGCCGAACGCGCCATTACGACAGCGTACTCCCCGGAAAACCCGCTGATCCTGAATACCGGGCTGTTGACCGGCAGCAGCGTCATGACCGGCCTCCGTTCCTATTTCTCCTCCTACAGCCCTCTCAAACAGTCCCGCAGCGGCTTGCCCGCCGCGATGTGGTCCACCGGCAGC
>JANNLB010000269.1:0-7335 GCA_031396605.1 Geobacter sp.
CAGGCACGGTCTTTGGGTATAACGACGCCGTCAACCCCGGCACAGGCGGCCGAACGGATCAACGCTCCCAGATTGTGAGGGTCCTGAATCGCATCGAGGACCAGAATAAATCCGGCGCTTCCGGACTGGTTGATCGAGACCAGCAGGTCGTCGAAGTCGGAATAACGAAAGGGTTCCACCTCCAGGGCGATCCCCTGGTGATGTGAAGAGGCGCACATCTTCGTAAGATCGACCTTGTCCCGCCGATGGACCGCAACGCCCCGCTCCTCGGCCAACCTGATAATCTTTTCGACCCGATGATCGGTGGCACTGATCTGCACATACAGGTTGTATGCGCCGCGCGTTCCTTGTAAAGACTCTTTTACCGGATTGACACCAAATATCAGCTCACCCTTCATACTGTACCTTCCGTAATTTCCACAGCGATACATTCCGCCGCCTCAGCGGGGTTCGCCGCTTTGGCTATCGGACGACCGATTACCAGATAGTCAGCTCCCGATGAGACAGCCTCCGCCGGAGTCATAATCCGCTTCTGATCATCAGCAGCGGCAAAAGCTGGACGCACCCCCGGGGTAACAATCAGAAAATCGGGGCCGCAGGCTTCTCTGATCAGACCGGTCTCAAGCGGTGAGGCCACCACTCCATCCATACCGGATGCTTTGGCAAGCCTGGCCAGACGCACGACCATATCCTGAACTGAATGTTCGATTCCCACCTGTCGCAGAGTTTCTACTGTGGATGAGGTCAGAATAGTCACCGCCAAAAGCCGGGGACGCTCCGCATGACTGAATTCCCTGTGCACTGCAGCGACAGCCGTTTCCATCATTTCGGCGCCGCCAAGTGCGTGCAGATTGGTTATCTGTACGCCGAGGCGGGCCGCCGCGAGCATCGCACTCGCAACAGTATTCGGAATATCGTGGTATTTCAGATCGAGAAAAACCTGGCCGCCATGTCGCTGAACGGCTATGACTGCGGCCGGCCCGCAGGAGGTGAACAACTCCTTGCCGACTTTGAACATCCCCACTTTACCCGCCAATGTATCAGCCCACCGGTCAATGTCATCCAGACCATGTACATCCAGAGCAAATATGATCTTGTTTCGTGCTTCTTCCAACGTCATTGCGTCCTCATTTCATGAATTCCACTGCCGCGGCGATGATACCTTCAGTATCTATCCCGACATCCTTGCGGAGCTGGGCCTGACTCCCCTGTTCGATATAATGATCGGGAAGGCCGAGTCGCCGCACCTTCACATTCTGCATGGTATTGTCATACAGAAGTTCCAGAACGGCACTGCCAAAACCGCCCTGAAGGACATTCTCTTCTACCGTCATAATCCTGCCGGTCCTGCGGGCAGCACCCAGAATAAGCTCTGCATCAAGAGGTTTCACAAAACGTGCGTTGATGACCCCGGCGACAATCCCATTCAACCTGAGCGCTTCCGCTGCCTGAAGTGCGGGATAAACCGTTGCTCCGACTGCGACGATGGTCAGATCGGCGCCGTCAAGCAGCTCTTCACCCTTCCCGATTTCGAGACATTTCAGCTCAATGTCCAGCCCTACGCCATAACCCGCCCCTCTCGGGTAGCGAAGCGCAATCGGAAGAGCGGAATAAACGGCTGTCTTGAGCATATGGCGCAATTCATTCTCATCTTTAGGGGCCATCATGGTTATTCCCGGCAGATGCCGCAAATAGGAAATATCGAATACGCCATGATGAGTCGGGCCGTCATCACCCACCAGCCCGGCGCGATCCATGGCGATGGTGACCGGCAGATGCTGCAGGCAGATATCATGAAAGACCTGATCATACGCGCGTTGAACAAAGGTTGAGTATATTGCGACAACCGGCTTGAAGCCGTCTACAGCCAGTCCTGCGGCAAAGGCCATGGCATGCTGCTCGGCGATGCCGACATCAAAAAAACGATCCGGAAAACGATGCGAAAATTGATTGAGTCCGGTTCCGTCCGGCATGGCGGCGGTTATGGCAATAATTTTTGAATCTTCTTCCGCCAACTGCACCAGAGTCTCACCGAACTGATCGGTATACGATTTGACCGCCGGCTTGGCGGCCCCTTTGCCGGTAGCAACATCAAATGCGCCGACACCATGATATTTGTCCGGGGTTTCTTCGGCAGGCTTGTATCCCTTGCCCTTGGTTGTCATGATATGCACCAGCAGCGGCCCATCCAGTTCATTGATGTTATTGAACACATCAACCAGCTGACCCAGATCGTGGCCGTTCAGAGGACCGATATAATCGAAACCGAGAGCTTCAAACAAGGAACCGGGGGTCAGAAACCCTTTCAGCGAATTCTCGGCACGACGGGCAAACTGAAGGATGTCCGTACCAAACGCCGGAATATGCTTGAGTAATATCTGCATTTCTTTTTTTAAATCACGGTAGTAACGCCCCGTCATTTTGCGGGATATAAACGCGGAAAAAGCGCCGACGTTCTTTGAAATAGACATTTCGTTGTCATTCAGTATGACGATAAGATTTTTTTTGAGGTGGCCGGCCTGATTGAGGGCTTCAAAAGCCATACCGCCGGTCAGGGAGCCGTCGCCGATTACTGCAATTGAATGACTCCGTTTTCCGTCAAGGCTCGCAGCCGCTGCCAGGCCGAGGCCGGCCGAGATGGAGGTTGAGGAGTGGCCGACGCCAAATGCGTCATGTTCCGACTCGCAGCGTTTGGGGAAACCGGAAATACCCTTGTACTGGCGCTGGGTATGAAAGCGGTCGCGGCGCCCGGTGAGAATCTTGTGGGTATAAGCCTGATGCCCGACGTCCCAGATTATTTTGTCCACGGGGGAGTTAAAACAGTAATGCAAGGCGATTGACAGTTCAACCGTTCCGAGATTGGAACCGAGATGGCCGCCCGTCGTAGAAACCGTTTCCAGAAGGAATTTCCTGATTTCTGCCGCAAGCTCAGGGAGTTGTTCCTGTTTCAATTTTTTCAGATCAGAAGGCGAGTCTATTGTTTCAAGCAGCATTTTTGACACCTCAACTGTTTCTGGCCCGGAATTATCCTCTGAAAAATACGCAGAAAATAATTTCTAACTCCCATACCCGTTTGTGCGAAACCACTCAACCGCCCGCTCCAGAGCCCCCTGAACCGGCGTCAGCTGCAATCCGAGTTCCCGAACCGCTTTCCCGGAGTCGAAATACATATGATGCGCCGCCATCCGGACTCCCGCGAGCGGTATCAACGGCTCGATCCCCGATATTCGTGAGAACCCTTCATTGAGCCATGCTGCCACCAGTACCGGAGCATAGGGCAATCTGACTTTTGGCGCCGGAATTCCGGTTATCTCCTGAAGAATCCGGAAGATTTCACGCAAGGAAAGGTTCTCATTGCCGAGAATATATCTGCTGCCGGGAGAACCCTTCTGCTCCGCCAGAATATGTCCGCGCGCACACTCTTCGACACCGATCAGATTCAGGCCGGTATCGAGATAGGCCGGCATCTTCCGTTTAAGAAAATCGACAATGATTTTACCGGTGGGAGTAGGCTTTATATCCCACGGCCCGACCGGTGTCGAAGGATTGACAATTACCAGTGGCAATCCATTGGCAATAAACCGCTCCGCCTCGCGTTCGGCAAGGAATTTGCTCTTCTTGTAATGTCCGACCATATCAGCCAGCGTTACCGGAGCATCTTCAGTTCCCGGCATACCATGACCGGGATTTCCGAGCGTTCCGACGCTGCTGGTGTAGACAACCCGTGAAATGCCGCTCTCCATCGCCGCTTCCAGAACAGAGGTCGTCCCCCCCACATTGGTACGATACATTTCATCGGGGGAGCGCGTCCAAAGACGATAATCAGCCGCCGCATGATACAGGACATCACACCCTTTCAGCCCGCTGAGCAAACCGGTTGTGTCGAGAAGATCCCCCTGCCATACCTCGACATCAAGCCCTTTCAGATTGGAAAGATCAGATGTCGACCGCGCCAGCGCCCGTACTTCCCGCCCATCAGCAAGAAGTTCACGGACGATACTGGCGCCGATAAATCCGGTAGCACCGGTAACAAAGGTCTTCATACGTTTTTTGCACTCTCAAGCAGCAGACGACGGTATCTGCCAAGCGCTGTCAATGGAAAGCAATTACGGTAAATGTGATATTTTATCATGAAAAATTTAGGGAATCCTGTTCCGGTAAACGAATCTTCATCCCAGGAGCCATCAGGCTTCTGGGTAGCAATAAGATATTCAACTCCGCGCAAAGCTGCTTTTGAATGCACCTCGCCCGCAGCAAACAGGGAAAGGAGCGCCCAGCCGGATTGCGACGGGGTGCTGGGACCGCACCCCATCAGAGACCGGTCATCATACGATTCACAGACCTCTCCCCAGCCGCCATCCAGATTCTGTTTGGACTTGAGCCAGTTGACCGCCTTACTGATGTACGGCTGGGTCATATCTTCGTTAATAGCCTCCAATCCACTCAGAGCAGACCAGGTACCATAGATGTAGTTAACTCCCCAGCGGCCCCACCAGGGACCTTCAGGTTCCTGCTCCGCTTTGAGAAAATCCAGTGCACGAACTACGGCCTCATGATTACCGGGAAAATTAAATGTACCCAACAGCTCAAGCATTCGGCCGGTTAGATCGGCGGTCGGCGGATCAATCAATGCCTCCAGATCGGCAAACGGTATCTTGTTCAGAAGATGTTTTGTGTTGTCTTTATCAAAAGCTCCCCAGCCGCCATTTTCGCTCTGCATCCCGAGACACCAGGCAATGCCTCGCTTGATGGCCTGGTCCTTCTGCTTTTTATCACGAACCTTGATATCTTTAATTGCCAGCATGACAAAACCGGAGTCATCAACATCCGGATACCAGTCATTAGTAAATTCAAACGCCCATCCTCCCGGCTCGAGATCGGGAGATTTGATCTGCCAGTCCCCTTTGAAGCGCACCTCATGGTCCAGCAGCCACTGAGCGGATTTAACAAGAGCCGGATGGTCAACCGGGACACCTGCCTCCTGCATTGCAACCAGAACAAGAGCGGTATCCCAGACGGGAGAAACACACGACTGAAGGACCAGACTACTCTCATCCTCGATACAGAAGTTGGAAAGCGCTTCAAGGCCATTTGCAATGGCCGGATGATCATTTGCGTACCCGAGGCAGTGCAGGGCAAGAATAGAGTTGAGCATTGCCGGCTGGATCCCCCCCCAGTCTCCGCTCGACTCCTGATGATCAAGAATCCATTGTTCAGCAAGAGCAACCGATTTTTTCTTTAAAGGGCGTATGGGAGACAATTCATGGATCTTCAGCAGATGGTCAACCCCGATAAAAAAGTTCTTCCAGCTCATGATGCCGTCATGGCGGGAAAACGTATAATCACTGGGACGGGGCGGGCGGACAAAAAGTTCCTGGATCCGTGCCCGTGGAGGTAATTTTCTGACCGGATTTTCCGACATGACGACTGAAAGCGGGATAATCGTTGCGCGGGACCAGCTGGATAATTCACTGATGTTAAAATAAGCCCATTCCGGGAGCATCATAAGCTCTATCGGCATTGACGGCACTCCCAGCCAGGAGAATTCGCCGAACAGCGCCAGAAACACTTTTGTAAACACTCGTGTCTTGAGAATTCCACCTTTGGAAAGGATGAATTTTCGTGCCTTGCACATGGCCGGATCAGCAGCATCATAACCTGCCAGTTTAAGCGCAAAATAGGCTTCAACCGTTGTAGAAAGATCTCCCGGGCCGCCAAACCAGATCGACCAGGCCCCCTCTTTCGTTTGTTTGCTCAAGATATAATGCGTCATCTTACATTCGCGCGGCCTATCGACCATACCAAGAAAATGGTACAGCATGATATATTCAGCAGTGATGGTTACGTTCGATTCAAGCTCGGCCCACCAGTAGCCATCAGGCAGCTGCTCGCTAAAAAAGAAATCCCTGGTTCGCTCTATAGCCTTGTCGAGAGGGCCCTCTGCATCGCCAACCATTTTTTTCCAGATTGTGGGGGGAAGATGATGGATTTTACCGGGAGTTTTCGCAACAGGCAAGGCATCAGAAACTGCCGTCTGTGTATTAAACGATGTAAGAGAATGTGAAATTGAATACTTGTGCATTTTCATCCAGGCGCGCTCCCCATCTACTCCAGCACTACTTGCCAGGAAGTTGATTTCTTACCGTAACGTCTTTATTACTAGCATATGTATGCTCTTGATTGTATATTTTTTTCAATTTTAAAGCGAAACCATGAGGCATCCTGCACGGCTCATGTATGCCATGGTATCGTTGAGCGGTTCAACAAAAAGCCAAACTGGCATATTCGGTCAACTTCTTTGAAGCGGCTTGACAACAGACACATCATACGCATAAATTCAACCGGATGCATTTACATACACAGCGAGCAATAACCTGCCATTTTACTATCAAGAACAGGAAAGATATGCACTTTTTCTTACAATTGTGCGTACTGACAATGATGCTGTGCGGAGTCGGCACCAACGTTCATGCCGTCCAGTGGCAGTCGCTCAACGGCACGGCACGCTTCAAGGTCGCGTATGACAAGCAGTCCGTCAGGTTGACTCCTCTGGGACGCCTGGAAATATGGCTCCGTTTTATCCCCCGGGGTGAGTCTGAGCGTAAATCCGCGGCGGCAGAGTACAAGGAAAAACGCTATCGATCGCATCTGGAATACTATGAAATTGACTGCAGCGAACAGACCGCAGTACTCGGTTTAATCGATATCTTAGGGGCAGCAAGAGTGCGGTTAAAGCGGCTGCAGGGAGGCACTCGGCCTGATCAGATACTGTCCGGGACGGTGCTTGATAACGCAGCCCGGCGCATCTGTCCGATTCTTGATGAAGACACAGAAGCAGAGGATGAAGCAGGGGAAGCGGCCACAACCGATGACACGCCGCTCAGCGGCGACAAGCTGCTACAGATTGAAAACCTGCGAAAAAAAAGCGCCTCAAAAGAAGCAACAGCTGACACGTGGAAAGAACTTGGAAACATCTATTTTGATACCGACCAGCCTGTACAGGCGATCAAAGCATATGAGCAGGCGCTCGTTCTGCGGCCCGATGACACTGATATCCTGAATGACCAGGGTGCCATGTATCGCCAGACCGGCGATTTTCAGCGCGCAGTAACAAACTTTGAAAAGGCGAACGACATAGATCCATATAACCTCGAAAGTCTGTACAACAGCGGATACGTGTACGCCTTCGACCTGAACGACATCCCGAAGGCGCTCGTGATCTGGCGGCAGTACCTGGAGCTGGAGTCAAAAAGCGAAACCGCCCGTCAGGTGCAGTCATTTATTGACAAGTACGGAGCACTGCAACCGGAGATCCGATAAATTTGATTCAGTTTT
>JANNLB010000276.1:0-15894 GCA_031396605.1 Geobacter sp.
CTTGCCGGGCCCTGATAAACAGGATAAGTGCGTTAACGAAGTTATTTTCTGCCAAAAAGATCAGAAAATAACTTCTAACTTACTAAAGGCTGGTTGCCGCGACATCACAGGGCCAGTCCCTCAGTCGCTCTCGATAAGAATTATGTATGTTGAGTTGAACAGTGTGAAAACTGCTGTAAAAAATATCAGTTGTACGTTAAAAATGTCAATAATAATTCTGCGATGAGTAAACATAAAGGGACTTAAAAAATTATTGATATACCGTTTTTCGCAGGGGCGATCCCGGCGGGTCACCCGTGAGGCAACTGGGTAATATCTCTGATATAGCAACGAAAGGCGGGCGAGCCTTCACGGCGGCGCGGCTCACCTGGAAACTGGCAAAAAAACTGCCATAGTTTGTATCGGTTTGACTGTTCACGATGATTCAGGATTCGAAAGCAATGAGAACAGAGCAGGATTTATTGAGTGACGAGTGAAAAAAATGGTGCATTTTTTTTGGAATTTGGGGTATTGTTCAAAAGTTAATGAAATACGTTTTGCCCCGCAGTTCATACATTACACGATCCTGGAGATTCCATTGCCAACCACTGAACGAAACTTTGTTACCACCGTCTGGGATTTTTTCTGTTCTCTCAAACTGACCCTCTTTCTGTTGATTTCACTGGCTTTGACTTCGATAATCGGCACAGTGCTCCCTCAAGGTGTCCTGCCGCCTGAATACGTCGCCCAGATCAGTCCGACCAAGCTGCAGATTTACTCTAAACTCGGTTTTTTTGACATGTACCACTCCTGGTGGTTCATTACCCTGCTGTATGTGTTCAGCCTGAATCTCGTCTCCTGCTCAATCAAGCGTCTACCGCACGTATTCAAGTTTATCAGCGAGCCGATCCTTGTCCTGGAGGAGGGACTGCGTAGCTCATTCCCGTTAAAGAAAGAGCTGACGTTTTCCGGATCCATCGAAAAAGGGAAAGAGCGGCTTGTAGAATTTCTCGGGAAAGAATTTTCCACTCCGATCATTACCGAACATAATGGTGAATACCACCTTTTTGCGCAAAAAACGGCCTGGTGCCGCCTGGGTGTCTATGTTGTACACCTCAGCATACTGGTGATCTTTATAGGGGCAATTATCGGATCTCTGGCTGGATTCAAGGGGTTTGTCACCATTGTCGAAGGAACCAGTGTCAATGCGTTTGAGGGCCGGAACGGCCAGCAGATGCCGCTCGGCTTTGAAGTCTTCTGCGAAAAATTCAGCGTTGAGTTTTACGCCACCGGCGCTCCCAAGGAATTCAGAAGCATTTTGACGATTCTGGAAAATGGCAAACCGGTTCCCGGTTATTCTCAGGTGAAGGTTATAGTTAATGATCCGTTGACTTACAAGGGCATCACGTTTTATCAGTCCAGTTACGGCCAGGCGAGTGAGGGGAGCGATCATTACATGACAGTGACTCCGCGAAACGGCGGAGCACCCGAAATGATTGCTGTTCGTGAAGGCGTTGTGGTTACCCTGAAGGATGGCACGACCTTCAAGCTGCTCGAGGCAACACAGGAAGTCCGCCAGTTTGCCCCCGGGTTTTCCGGCCCGGCTGCCCGCATTGAAGTGACTCGAAAGGGGGCTGCGCCGCAGACTTTTATCGCATTCAAGAATTTTCCCGATGTGAATGCTCAGCGGGGGGATGCCCTGATCTTTGGCTATGAAGGGACGAACGCCAGGCAGTACACCGGTTTGCAGGTCGCCAAAGACCCCGGGGTCTGGGTGGTCTGGCTGGGGTGCGCCTTGATGGTTATCGGTATAAGCGTCGCTTTTTTCATGTCGCACAAACGGATCTGGGTGGTTGTATCAAAAGGGCATGCCCGCATGTATGGCAATGCCAGCAAAAATCAGGCAGCGTTTCAGATGCAGTTCGAAGACATTTCTAAAAAATTCCAGGAAATAAAAATCTAGCGGAGGTTACCTGCTCTATGACCAGCTCAATGCTTTTTAACGTTACAACCTTCACATACCTGATTTCCACGATCATTTTTTTTGCGTTCCTGGCCAGTAAAAACAAATCGCTCGGTCTGGCCGGCAGCTTCATTGCATATGCCGGTCTTGCCGTTCAAACGGTGGCCATCGCGCTGCGCTGGAAAGAATCCTACGATATGGGTGTCGGCCATGCTCCGATGGCCAACCTGTATGAATCGATAGTATTCTTTTCCTGGACTATTGTTCTGTTTCTTGCCTACATCGACATCCGTTACAAATACCGGATTATCGGAGCGTTTGTTTTGCCGTTTGCGCTGCTGGGCATGGCTTGGGCGCAGCTTGGCATGAATACCGGGATAGAGCCGCTCGTTCCGGCGCTGCAGAGCAACTGGCTGCTGTACCACGTAATTACCTGCTTCCTTGGTTATGCCGCCTTTGCCGTCGCCTGTGGAATTTCAATCATGTATCTGATCAAAACTGCCGCTGAAGGCGCCGATACGTCGGCCCCGGCCGGCGGACTGATGTCTATGTTTCCCCCTTTGAAGGTGATGGATGACCTCAACTACCGCTCGATCATGATCGGTTTTCCGCTCCTGACGCTCGGCATCATTACCGGTGCCATCTGGGCTAACTATGCCTGGGGTACCTACTGGAGCTGGGACCCCAAGGAAACATGGTCGCTGATCGTCTGGTTTGTCTATGCAGCCTTTCTGCACGCCCGAATCACCAAAGGCTGGGTCGGAAAACGCGCCGCCTGGCTATCGGTCATCGGTTTTGCCGCCACCATCTTCTGCTATCTGGGCGTCAATCTGCTCCTTTCCGGTCTGCACAGTTACGGCGGCTCTAAGTAGTAAAGGGTGTGTTTCCCCATGAACTCTTTTTTTGGAAAAACCATCTGCCTGTGCACTGCAATTCTGATGGGAATTGTCGCCATCTCGCTGGTTGCCAAAGAGCGTACGGCAGAAGCGGCCGGAGCGGAAAATTGCGGATGCCACACTCGACAGATCGATAAAGCCTTTGTCCACTTTCCGGTCAAGGAAGGTGAGTGTTCGTTGTGTCATAAGCCATCAGGACAACAGCATCCGAAATTCAAAAAAGAAGCCTTTGTGCCGCTGAACAAGAATAAAGCCGAGCTCTGCAGCGAATGTCATGAACGCAAGGATACGAAAAAACATGTGCACCCGCCCGTAGCTGCCGGTGATTGTCTGGATTGTCATGATCCGCACCAGAGCGACAACAAGTTCCAGCTGAAAGAAGCGGGGGCGGCGCTCTGTTATATGTGTCACGAAAAAAGCAAGCTTGACCGTTCGATCCCCCATAAGCCGGTCGCGGATGGCAATTGCCTGAGCTGCCACGATCCGCATCAGACGGATCGAAAATATATGCTTAAAGCCGAGGGAATGGCTCTCTGCATGATCTGCCACAACAAGGCCGAGTTTACCGGGAGATCCGTTCATGCACCGGTAGCTGCCGGCGACTGCGCCTCATGTCATGCACCTCATGGCACAGAGAGGCATCACCTGTTAAAAGGCGCTGTTCCTGACGGGATGTATCAATCGTTTGACAAGGCGAACTTTACCCTCTGCTTCGGCTGCCATTCCGACACACTGGCGGACAGCCAGCGCACTGATTCGGAAACAAACTTCAGGAACGGCATTTTCAACCTCCATTTTGTTCACGTCAACAGAGTCACGAAAGGGCGTACCTGTAAAGTCTGTCACGAGCCACACGCCGGAAGCCAGCCCTTCCTGATATCAAGCAAAGTCACCGGATTCGGCAGCTGGCGGATCCCGATCCGATATATGAAAAAAGTCGATGGCGGAACTTGTGTTACCGGTTGTCATAAACCAAAGTCGTATAACCGGATTAATCCGGTTAAAAACCCGTAAGGAGAGTGCAATGCTGAAGCGGTTACTGATACTTATTTCAGTTTTTGTACTTATTTTTGCACCATCCTCATGGGGTGCAATTGATTTCATCTTCCCAACTCCAAACTCTGCTGTTACTTCTTCCGGTCACCTTATTTTCAAGCTCAATCAAACGGATGTGTCCTCCCTTCGTATTACTCATAACGGTCTTGCCGGTGACCCGGTCGATGTCGGTTCACCGGAATATCGCAAACTGTTTCAGGATTTCTTTATTGCCCAGTCGTTATGGGATCCGGGAGTCAACAAGCTTGTCGTCGATCTTTTCAGGGGCGCACAGAAAATTGAATCTGCAGGGATGTCAGTTTTTTATGCCCCGGAAGACGGTAATCAAAAAACTCCGCCGGAGTATGTGCCGATCACCATGCATCGACTCGAGAAGGAGCGTCTCTGTCAGTCCTGTCACGTGATGAATCCGACACCGGCACAGATGAACAGCAGTGTTGAAAAGAATAATCCCTGTTATATCTGCCACAAGAAGTTGATGACAGTAAAATATGTTCATGGACCGGTGGGCACCTATTCCTGCGGCTATTGTCATGCCAGCAAGGGAAATCCGAAGCACGCTGTCCCGAAGCGGGGCGCCTCGCTCTGTTATGATTGTCATGCCGATATGTCGGTTCAGATCAAGAAGAAAAAGTTTGTTCATGGTCCGATTGAAGCGGGGATGTGCGAAGCCTGCCACGATCCGCACGGCAGCCAGAATGAATCGCAACTGCTGAAACCGGTTAATGAGCTCTGCCTGTCATGTCATGGTCATATCCGTACTCAGAAGCATGTCGTCAGAACCAGTGGCGGGGAAGGGCATCCCTTAAGCGGCAAGGACGACCCTTCCAAAAAGGGGAGCGGCAGGCAGATGAGCTGTATATCCTGTCATGCGCCTCATGGCGGAGACGTACGAAATTTTTTCACTAACAATGTTGATGACCGTATGGCACTGTGTCAAATGTGTCACAATAAATGAGATTTATGGAGAATTCGATATGAAAGTTAAGCTGTATTTCCTCATGATGGTCGCGGTTATGACGACTATTCTGGGCGCCTGTACCGCAACGCCCCAGATTGTCCAAAAACGTTTTTTCTGGCCTCCCGAGCCGGATCAGCCCCGTGTTGAATGGATCGCAACATATCTTGGCGATATTGATATTACTGAAAAAGGTTTGATGTCGGTTATTGTCGGTGATGATCCCTCCGTGGAGTTTAAACGCCCCGTTTCAGTTGCAGGCGACGGTGAAGGTCGCTTTGTGGTTTCCGATCCGGAGTTGGGGCAGGTTTTCCTGTTCGATCTCAAGCGGCGTGAAGCCTTTCTCTTCGGTGGAAGTGCGGGCGCTGCCGACTTCAAACAACCGTCCGGGGTTGCAGTAGACGGCGAGGGTAATTTCTATGTTGCCGATACCGCCTCCCGCAAGGTTTTTATTGCAAATGGTGCAAACTCTATACTGCGGGTTCTGGATCTCTCCGAACATGTTAAAAGTATCGGCAGTCTGGTTGTTGACCGTGCCCGTGCACGGCTTGTGATACCTGATGCCAAAGGGAGCAAGGTGCTGATATTTACCCTGACGGGTGAATTGCTCTTAACGGTGGAAGGGAAAGGGTATTTTTCGTATCCGAATGCGGTTGCTGTCTTATCAGACGGCAGCATGGTCATTGCCGACTCTTTCAATGCCACCATAGTGAGATTTTCCGCTGAAGGGAAATATCTGAATTCGATCGGACGTCGTGGTGATATAGCCGGAAGTCTTTCGCTTGTAACCGGAGTTGCAGTTGATAGCGAAGACCATATTTACGCTACCGACGGACGACTTCATACGGTGACGCTATTCGAAAAGGATGGTAATGCGCTGCTGGTAATCGGAGGACCATTTTCAATCAGCAGGGGCAATATAGCGCGTGGCGGTTTTCAGATTCCACAGGGGATCAGTATTGACAAGAATGATCGTATCTATGTTGCCGACAGTTTCAATCGAAGAGTCCAGGTGTTTCAGTATTTGAGCAAGCGCTATCTGGAAGATCATCCGATCGATCAGACCAGGCAATTACCGTAATAAAAATCCTGTCATTCAACTAGCAACTTCAGCTAATTTGCGAATCGTTTTAATGAGCGAGCAGGCAAATGCAATGAAGCTCTTGCTAACTATTCAATATAATTGATAATAAATAAATACCATTTATTGGCACGCATACTGCTCCCTGTAGAAATTATCAGTTTACTGTTTATGTTTTGAAAGTATGCAGTACAAACTACATACGGGCTATCAGTCCGAAAAAAAGGAGAGAGAAAATGAAAAAAGTACTACTCGCAGTAACGCTTTTGGCCGGAATGGCAGCTTCAGCACAGGCCGCAACGATTGCAGGCACCAAACACGATTTGTCGGTAGTCGGTGTCAACTCGGTTTATATGACGGGTACAAACCAGACCTGTGTTTTTTGCCATACTCCGCATAATGCCGTCGTTAACAAGCTCCTTTGGAACAGAGCTAATACGTTGAGTGGCGCATCTTTCGGGATTTTCACCAGCTATAACACCTCTGCAATGAGAACCGCACTGATTTCCAGAACAACACTGTCAGATTCCAGCACTTCTCTGCTCTGTCTTTCCTGCCACTCTCTTGCTACAACTGCCGGGCTGGTTACTAATACTATCCCGTCATCCGGTTCGACTGTGACTAATGCCTCAAACGCAACTGCTGAAGCAAGGTGGGGCGCCAAGACCGGTAATATGTTAAATCTGACAAATGATCATCCGGTTGGCATAAACTATGTCACCGCCCAAGGTGCAGACCTTACAGGTCTGGTCGCCGCTACCGGTACTGCAAGCGTTGGTGTCGCTGCTGTTCGCCTCTTCTCCAATGCTGCCACCGGCGCCGGCTCAATGGAATGCGCAACCTGTCACTCTGTGCATGACAACACTCAAGGTAAGTTTCTTGCCGTTAGCAATTCAGCTAGCGCGCTCTGCAGAACCTGCCACGTTAAATAACGTTGCAGTGATATAAACGCTGTTCTTAGCGGGTGAGTGCCAAACGGGCGCTCACCCGTTCTTTATTCATATTCCTTCATGTACAATCCCCCGATGCCTGCTTCGTTGAGAAAAAAAAGTTACTGCCGTAATTCTCCGTCACTTTCGGGGGATGCCTCATTGTCCAAATAACCGTGTCATTCGGGCGTTGACAACAACAGTAATATTTTATAGTGTGCTCGTGGTTCATAATTTAATTGTTGTCCGGGGCGGTATGTTCAGAATATCGGCTGTATTTGTTATTACGCTGTTGTGTGCTGCCTGTGCCGCCCCGCATCCAGTTGTCCGGGAACGCTATTTCTGGCCCCCTCCGCCCGATGTTGCCCGTATTGAATGGCTGAAGGCGTACAGCAGTCAGCTTGATATTGAAAAAACCCCTTCACAGCGTTTCTGGGCAGCCATTTCAGGTGATGACCCGCCACGTTCTTTGGTTAAGCCGGTTGAGGTTAAGTCGGTTCCGGAGCTGAATAAATTCCTTGTTTCCGATATCAGCAGGGGGGCGGTCGTCGTTTTCGATCTTGCCGCCCACGAAATGCGAACCCTTGAAATCCCGGCTGGAGCACCGCCGCTTCAGTTGCCGTTATCTATTGCGGTTGATGAAGAGGGATTCATTTACGTTCTCGAGCGCCGTGCTGCGACGGTCCTTGTGTTTGACAAAGCCGAGAAGTATAAGAGAGCAATCAGCCTTAAATCAGTATCAATCACCAGTCCTACTTCAATGGTCATCGATAAAAAGAGCCGCCAGATGTATGTTTCCGATGCCGCGACCCGCAAAGTTATTGTTACTGATTTCAGAGGAGAGTTCATCAGAGGTATTGGCGGGTCGGGTGATGCAGACGGGCAGTTTAATCTCCCGATTTCATTGGCGCTGAATTCCAGAGGGCATCTGGTTGTTGCCGATGCTTTCAGTGCCGCAATCCAGATATTTGATCAGTCCGGAAAATTTCTCCGGAAATTCGGTCGCCGGGGAGATTCGCCGGGCGATTTTCAACTCATTAAATCCATAGGGATTGATTCATCAGATAATATATATGTTGTTGACGGACGCGCGCATAATATTACAATTTTTAATGAACAGGGAGAATTGCTGCTGGTTCTGGGAAGTTTTTATGCTTCTTCCGAGACCGGCAAACTTGCTCCCGGCGGTTTTTCTGTTCCAATCGGCATTGATATTGACTCCACGGACAAAATCTACGTCGTCGATCAGATGAATACCCGAGTGCAGGTTTTTCAATATTTTTCCGAAGAATATCTCCGTCGCTCTCCGCGACCTTGAATCGTACGCCGGTACCGAATTAAACTACTGTTGTTTCGCGCAGATAACCTGCGATATGGCAGGCAGATTCGCACATTTTCGACCGTTTCTGAAAGTGTGATGATGTAACATGACGTAACTACGCATGGCATTAATGAATAGTCTTAGTTGGCGTAATTATTGCAGAAAAGCCCCTGTGAAATTTTCTTTTCAATATAGAGTCATTCACTCACTGCTTTGTCTCGGATTGAGTGCTCGCGGCGCTCTCTACTCCGCAACTGCTCTTGCTCTGATTCTGATGTTTTCCAACGTCGCCAGCGCACTCCTGTCGGGTGACGCATCTCTCACCTACAGCAATTATGCCGGCAGTGCTGATGTCAGGGATGATAACGGACAGGCTGTCGGCCGGAACAGCATGTCTTCGCATTCGCTGGTTCAAAATTATTCACTCCTGTATTCCTCTTATGGTCCAATTTACAACTCCCGCGTCGGACGCTATGATGTTGCACTCGGATACAACTGGTCCGCTCTTGATACATCCATCAACTCATCTACCCGTTCTTCTGAATATTATAAATCGGATCGAGGGCATATTCTCTATAGGGGTGAAATCCTTCTCGATCCCAAAGAAATTCCTCTCAAGCTGAACGCGTATAGTCGTGATATGACTCGTAATACCATCACGACAAACAGTAGTACAGATATGCAGACCTTCAGTTCAATTTTCGGCAATAATAATGAACCGAACAACATCAATGACGGCATTCACCTTGAGAGCGGCGCTACGCTGGTTGCCGGTGTTAAAAACGGTATGACAAACGGATATAACGAAGTACTGCGTCATTTCCCGATGATTCTCGTCGATTATAAGAACACCATCAATCGGGATCTGAGATCAATTAATCCGGTTGATAATCAACTCAGCAGGTTGGCGTTTGTAAGTCTGAACAAGAAAGACAACTGGTTTCATTACCGGCACACGATTTTTGATGATAGCATCGATAATCGTAATAATTATGTTGAAAATGAAATCCAGCTCGGAACGGTAGACCAGAATATGACTCGGCGCTGGGTAGATTTTTCCAACTGGCTCAAGGTTTCGACCGACCTTCAGTTGTCCAAGAGAAAAAGTAATTATCAGGTTAACCCGATTGAGGAAATCAATCTTAATTTATTTCTGACCGGTGAACGGAAGTACTGGAATGCGCGGACGTTTACCACATTTAACCGTTATAAAGATGAATACAACAAGCTCTCCTACCAGACGACAGTTCCGCTATATGTTTCAGGAGTCGTCAGCCAGGATCTGTCATGGAACGCCCGCACTTCTTTCCGGGATAATCATGACATTGATTCCCAGGGGATGAGTTCGAAATTTATTAATATATTGGCCGGCTACCGCGTCGATGCCTTCAAGAATGCACCCTTCACCCTGAGCCAGAGTTTTGATGCTGAATCTTCAAAAACGAACTTGTCTGACTATGTAACGCTTTCCGGCGGCATTGAAACTACGAGTACCCCCCGTTTTTCCCGTAATATAAACCTTGGTGCTTTCTACAACATCAAAAACTCGATGACATCGACTGATGCGGTTTCATCATCAGATTTCCTTGAACAGAGGCTTGAACTGCATGGCAGTTTTACGGCATCGAACACGCTCAGGTTCGAGATGCGTCAGAGCACTACCTTGACTAAAGGAAATCTGACTACTTTTGACGGCTCAACCCGCAATTCTCAAACCCTCCTGAGTCAGTATTATAACCCACGGAGTCAGCTATCTGCCGATATCGGATCGGACAGTTTCAATTCTGTTTCTACTCTCTCCGCCTTCTGGAGTCCGAAACCGCGCCTGAATACTTACATTACCCTGAGTGAGGATGTCTATAAATCTTCAGTGTTGGGCATAAGCCCCGTTACCGAAGTTTTGTTCGGAGCCAGTTTTACAAATGAAGCCTGGAGTCTCAGCGATACGTTCAAATACGCGCATGGAAGCAGAGTCTCGTTGGATGATAATGCGAACTCAATTACCAACAGCACCTCCCTTCGCTATGTTCACAGCCGCAGTCTCGATGCCAGTGCCAGTGCTTCATATACAGCCAGTTCTTCAAATGACAACACCTACTATGACACCAATCTTGAGCAGCGGCTCAACTACAACTATTTCAGCAGGGCGGGGATTGCGCGCAAGCTGTTCGAGATTAACGAAACCCTGCTGTATGCCGATGGGACATCAAATGTTAATCACGCATTTAACAAGTCTCTGATGCTCGGTTTCAAATATTATCCGATCCGTCAGCTCACCCTGGCAACAGCGGCAGGGTATGCGTATACCACCTCAATCAGAGACTACACGGTAGTTTGGAATGCCTCTGCAACGGCGAATTTCCGCTTGTTGCAGGCTTCTCTTGATTATGTCAGCGGCATCCGGAAAACCGATGGAGCACGCGAAAACAGATTTACCGGTAACATTCGTAGATCATTCTGACCGGCCGTGTACCTGACCGTGTACACAGGATTTCCGTGAAGTTATCCCCTTTATTAAACTATCCCCTGATTGCTCCCGTTGTACTGCTGATCTGCTCATTCCTGCTGTACCAGCCAACCTTCAACGGCGCCTGGACGATGGATGATTTCTCAGTAATCGTCAACAATCCCGATATCAGATCGTTTGCCGATTTTATCGCCAACAGGTTTCCCGGGCGTCCTCTGCGCGAAGTTTCCTATCTTTTTGATTACTTCTGCTTCGGTCTTGACCCATGGGGGTATCATTTCCAGAATATTTTCTGGCATGCCCTGAACTGCTGGCTGATATACGTACTGGCCATCCGCCTCAATTTGAGTGCAACTGTTGCCTGGATCTCCTCCCTTTTGTTTCTGGTTCATCCTGTCCATGTCGAAGTAGTGGCCAACTCATCACACCGTAAAGACAGTCTGGCGCTCGCGTTTCTGCTGATGGCACTTCTGTCCTATATGAACATATTCGATCAGAAAGCGACGTCACGGCGTTTTTTCTGGCTGGCCGGCTCGTGTGCCCTCTGGATTACCGCCTTCTTTGCGAAGGGGAACTCACTCGTATTTCCGGCTCTCGTCATGGCGTATGAATATGCACTGGTTCCCGAGGGGCAAAGAATAATCATCAGGTGGAAGAGGATGGTTCCGATACTGTGTGCTTCTTCTGTCGTCGGATTATTTGCCTGGTATGGGTATATTTCAACGCTCCCCTCGTTCAGAATGGCTATTATGGGTGCGTTTATCAAGACTGAGAATCTTGCCGATTTTTCTGTTTCCGCCTACACCCTGATGGTTCTCAAGTCATTCTCGTTCATGTTTTCAAAGCTTATCCTGCCGCTCGACCTTTCGATGGAATATATTTACTCCGTGCCGAAGTCCATCCTTGATCCCTGGGTTATTTCAGCTCTGCTCCTGATCCCGGCTTTCTGCGTGCTGGCATATCGATGGAGAAGAAGGTCCCCTCCGTTATTATTTCTACTGCTTTTCGGTGCGATTCTCTGGCTGCCGACGGCTAATATTTTGTGGCACTTTTCCTATTTTGCCGCAGACCGATATATGTATGCCCCGTCGGCCGGTCTATGCATACTGGCGGTTCTGCTTTCGGAACAGCTGCTCTCCGTAGCCGGAAGATATTTAGTATTCGGCTGGATCTGCGTTCTCTCTGCAGGCGCGATTCTGACCTGGAATCAGTCCCGTGTCTGGCGCAATGAGATGAGCCTGTACTCCCATATGCTGAAAATAAGCCCTCGTTCACTCGAAGGGATGGTAGGCCTTTCAAACGCATATTATTCTGCAAAAGAATATGATATTTCTTCAAAGTACGCCGAAATGGCCATGGAGAGGGATGGTACCGATTATCGCCCGTATTTGATTCTAGGCAACATTAACTTTGTTCACGGCAGGTTGAATGAGTCGCGGATATTATTTTTGGAGTCTCAAAAGAAGAACCCGCTGGCACCGGAAGTACATATTGCCCTCGGTTCCGTGTACGATGATCTGGGTAAATCCGGTCAGGCAATTGAATCGTTCAAATCCGCCCTGAAATTACGCCCGGATTATGTTGACGCGTATACAAATCTGGGGGTAGCCTATGAGCGCGCGAATAATCTGCCCGAAGCGGAATCAGTGCTGAAAAAGGCACTTGCAGTCAATAATAATCATGTCCCGGCATGGTATAATCTGGGCATCGTCCGCTACAGAAATAATGACAAGCAGGGTGCCCGCACCGCTTTTTCCGAGGCGGTCATTCGAGATCCCTACCATAAGGATGCGCTTACAAATCTTTCAATTGTCTGCAAGGAGAGTGGGGATGAGGCCTGTTACAATGATGCAGTGCTACGGTTGGGAACAGCAGTTCCGGGTGCCGCTGACAAGCCGCGTCTGCGATAATCGGTTTCATGTAGAGAGTTTCCTGTGAATACTTTTTCAGTCATTATTCCTGTAAAGCCGGGCGGCTACGTGGCTGCCTGCCTGCACCTCAGAAAGATCATGCCTGATGACTCCCGGTATGAAATTCTGCTTGCCGAAGGGAGTGCGCCTAGCCAGCAGCGCAACCGTGCGGCGAAAGAAGCGATCGGTGATGTACTGTATTTTCTCGACGACGATTCACTGATACTTCCTGAAAATCTTGCGCTCTGCTTCGGTGACATGAGCGATCCGTCGGTCGCTGTAGTCGGAGGGCCTTCACTTACCCCTGAAGGTGATAGCTGGCTACAGCAGCTGTTCGGCTCTGCGCTTGCGTCGGCATTCGGTTCCGGCGCGGTACATTATCGCTATCACGCTCATGGCAATACCCGTGTGACAACTGACAAGGAGCTGATTCTGTGCAATCTGGCCGTACGCCGCTCGCTCTTTATTGAACTTGGCGGTTTTAACGAACGGCTGTATCCAAACGAGGAAAACGAATTTCTGGGGAGGGTTGCCGCTGCCGGCTACACGCTGCTTCATGACCCTTCCATGATTGTATTCAGGAGTCAACGCCGGACTCTGAAAGCTTTTATCCGTCAGATGTTCAGCTATGGGCGCGGCAGAGGCCAGCAAACGCTCCTCACGACATCCTTTTCTTTCACCAGCTTCATCCCGCTCTTTTTTGTCGTTTATATTGTTCTTGCACTTATTTGCATAAAGTATGTTTTACTGCTTGTTCCTCTCGTGATATATCTGTGTGCGACCTTCCTGAGTTCACTCCAGGTGCTGCTCGGGACAGGACGTTTATATGCCCTGCTTCTGCCGGGCATCTATCTGCTCATGCATATTGTCAATGGAGTCGGCCTGCTCTGGGGGTTACTACGGGGGAAGCCGGATCCGGTATTTGACAGTGCCATACGGATACGCAGAATAAAGGGGTTGGGGGAATCGTTTTCCTGATAAAACGAGTAAGAACTGACTGACTGGGGAATAAGAACATCTGCATCTGTTTGCAGGTCACCGATGGAGAAAAACCGTGGATATAAGCATCGTCGTACCGGTATACAATGAGCAGGATAATATAGAGGCGGTTTATTCTGCGATAAGCTCTGTATTGAAGGCCCTGGGCTGCTCATATGAGATCATCATGGTTGATGACGGCTCTTCTGACGGATCATATCGTACGCTGACCGGCCTTGCGTCCGGCGACGCTGCTCTTAAGGTCATCCGGTTCCGGAGAAACTTCGGCCAGACTGCGGCAATGTCGGCCGGTTTTGATTACGCGGAGGGCGATATTATCATACCGATGGATGGTGACTTGCAGAATGACCCCACCGATATACCGCGACTGATCGAGAAAATACACGAAGGGTATGACGTTGTTTCGGGCTGGCGGCGCGATCGCAAGGATACGTTTATTACCCGGAAAATCCCATCCCTGTTGGCAAACTCGCTCATTTCCCGCCTGACCGGCGTTCATTTGCATGATTACGGCTGCACGCTCAAAGCCTATCGCCGCGAAGTGCTGGATGGCATCAATCTGTACGGTGAAATGCATCGCTTTGTTCCGGCGCTGGCTTCACAGTTTGGCGCAAAAGTGACGGAGCTGCCGGTCAATCACTTTCCCCGCTTGCATGGAGTCAGTAAATACGGCATCTCCCGGACGTTGCGAGTCATCCTCGATCTGATGACGGTCAAGTTTTTGATGACTTATTCCACCAAGCCTATTCAGTTATTCGGGAAATGGGGTGTCTACACAATGCTGGCCGGTTTCGGCACGGGTGCCATGACCGCGTACATGAAGCTGTTTGACCACCTCAGCATGAATAGAAATCCGCTTCTGATCGTTACGGCATTTCTCCTCTTTATGGGGGTTCAGTTTATTGTGCTGGGGCTGCTTGGTGAGCTGAATGCCAGGACCTACTTTGAGTCGCAGGGAAAGCCAATTTATGTCGTTAAAGACAGGATAAACATTGACTGAAGACGCACTCCGCGTACTCATGATCGCCCCGACCCCCTATTTCTCCGACAGGGGGTGTCATGTCAGGATATATGAAGAAGCACGGGCGCTGACGAAGCTTGGTCATGAGGTCTGTATCGTGACGTATCACCTCGGCCGTGACATGCCGGGGGTTCGCGTGGTACGAACCGCACACGTTCCGTGGTATAACAAGCTCGAAGCAGGCCCCTCGTGGCATAAGCCGTATCTCGATCTCCTGCTTTTGTGGAAATCCCTTGCTGAAGTCCGTTCGTTCCGCCCTCATCTGATTCATGCCCATTTGCACGAAGGAGCCTTGATCGGCTCTGTTCTCAAGCGAGTACTGAAGGTCCCGCTGCTGTTCGATTATCAGGGCAGTTTGAGTGGCGAGTCCCTCAATCATGATTTTTTTCGTGAGGCGTCACTTCTGAGGGAAATATTTCAAGCGCTCGAACGTTTTATTGATCGCAGAGCAGACCACATAATCACCAGTTCTGATAAAGGACGTCAGGAACTGATTGGCGATTGGAACATTGCACCTGAAAAGGTATCCACACTTATTGATGGCGTAGATACAGATATATTCCGGGCGCACTCCCGCAGCGAAGTACGCCGCGAGCTCGGCATTCCGGAAGATGTGAAGCTGGTTGTCTATCTCGGCCTGTTTAATCGCTATCAGGGGGTCGATCTGCTGATGGATTCAATTGCCATTGTCAAGGCCGAGGCTCCGGACGTGCGGTTTCTGCTGATGGGTTTCCCCGATTCAGAGTACCGAAGGAAGGCCGGGGAGATGGGCATCGGCGATGTAATCACGTTCACCGGGCGTCTGAATTATGATCGTGCCCCGTTTTTTCTGAGTGCCGGAGACCTTGCGGTGTCACCTAAACTGGCACAAACCGAGGCAAATGGTAAATTGTTCAACTATATGGCCTGTGGACTGCCGACGGTGGTATTTGATAACCAGATCAATCGGGAGATACTTGGGGATGACGGGATATATGTTGAACATGGCAGCGCCGCTTTGCTGGCAAAAACCATTGTAGCAACAATTCATAACAGCGAACGTATGAGTTCTCTCTCGGGGAAGCTCCGGGAGAGAGCGGTCAGGATGCACTCCTGGAATGTCAGATCACGGCAGCTGGAATATGTCTACCGATCATTGCTGACATCAAAGCAGGATACTTTTTAGACTGAAAAATCACATCATGTGCTAAAAATCATTGACACCAATATTTTGATTTGCTATATAACAAAGCCTTGCAAGCGGGAATAACTCAGTGGTAGAGTGCAACCTTGCCAAGGTTGAAGTCGCGGGTCCGAATCCCGTTTCCCGCTCCA
>JANNLB010000013.1:0-3223 GCA_031396605.1 Geobacter sp.
AGGCTGTGCGGGCCTTATTGATAACCTGTTCAAAATTCCGGTAATCGGAATAACCAAGAACCTGGGCGAAATCGCGGCTCGACCAGTATTCGTTACCAGCGTCGTTGGTGCGGCGAATCTGCTCGAACGGTGAGATATGCCTTTTGGTGACTTCTCTTGCCAGCTTTTTCGACATGGTGGGTTTGGTCATGGTTTTCTCCGAAACTCAGAAGACGTACTTTATGGAAGATATGAATGGTAGCCACTTGGCCGCTATTTTAATCAAGTATGTTATTTCCGGGACTCACTTCTCAAGTTGGCATCCAGCCGAGTTGCCAGTTGTTCCGGTTCCCGAAGTTCACACTCCCGGACGGTTATCACCCGCCAGCCCAACCGCTCCAGATCGGCCTTTACTGTGCTATTTTTCTTTTGTGGGTTCATTTGACTCATATCGCCGCAACACTGTCGACCTGAACAGCGGATATATATACTGCGATTCCTCAATGAGTTCAAGAATGTCGCCATCAAAGTCGTGCCAGTCGATAACGGTCATCTGGAATGACTTCTGCAGCTTCCAGCAATCTAAGCCAATACAGAGTTTCATTCCTTACCCGTATCAAAAAATCACTTAATACCCCAGTGATTGGAATGGAATACCGATGGCGGCGCAAGATTCGCTCATCAACGTTCTCGCATCCTTTGACAAGCGATACTCACTGGTAATTTGCAGGATCTCTTCACTCCTGACGGCCTCTGCCAATACTGAGCACTGTTGCAGATCCTTCTCTTTTTTGAATTCCCTGTCTCGGCCTGTCCTGCGTTGGGCAATAATAAGTTTGTGCAGCATGAGGGCTTCCGGTGAAGGAATGCGGACCGTGAAATCTTCGATGTTTACCGTAATCGGTCTGATAAAGAGCAGATCAATGAACGGCAACGGCTGAGCGGAAACCTTCCAGGGTGGGATGACAACTGCCGACGGAGCAGCACCACCGCGACGATGGGTAATGAATTCGACTTCAAAAGTTCCCTGCAGAAACGTCTCGATACCCGAATAATCGAGAACTGAGGTATAGCCCAATCGTTCCAGAATCTGGGGGATAGTCTCTCCACCGGTTGATGGAATCTTCACCGCATTATCAACAGCAAAGTCGATGTCATTGGTCGCCAGACCGTAGGGGAGTGTGAAGTATTCGCTATAGACCAGCATGGGCCAGCTCCCTATGAGCAGGCCATGGGAGAAAAATCCTGCTTTGTCCATCTCACGCAGGAGATCGGTGACAGGTTGCAGGAAAGGGCTCTTCTTAAACGTAATATTCACGGATCGTCTCTTTTATCAGGGTCAGGCAGGATGGCATTCAGGGTTGCCACCCGCTTCTTGTTGGCCCGCAGATCGGCCTGCAGCTTCTTGCGCCGCTCAAGCGCCGGCTTCAGCTCTTCCGCCTTTTCGGGAGCAAGATGCTCGAACTTTACAGCTGCACCTTCCCGGTATCTCAGGCATGGGTAGATGTATTCCTTACCATGACTCTTCACTTTCCTCTGCCCGAGAGACCCCTTCGGCAGCTTGTCGAGTTCGCTGCTTATTTTCTCGATGACAAGGGCGCAACGGTCACGCTCTGATTGCAGCATCCTGAAAATGCTCGTGTCTTTTTCTTTTCCGCGCATGGCAACACCTCTTTTGTACCAACACTATAGCATAATATTGATGTTATGTGGTACAACTTTTTTGTACCAACATATTTCGCTTTCATGGAGTTATGTGGTACAAAATGCCGGGATTTTCCCAAATGTCCAAATGTCAATCCTGACCCCGGAGATACTCCCATCTCGGCGTAAAATTCTCGGGCAAGGGGTTCTTTGATCGGCAGCAGCGCCAGAAAGTGCGCCCACCCCAATTGTTGTAACAGTGATACAACAATTGCTTCGTCAGAAAAAAGTTCAGCAAAACGGACCATGCGAGTAAGCGCCGAGTAACTAAAACCATTACCAAAGTCCGCCACCAATTCTTGCGACATTGTCGCAAGAATCTGTTTGCCATATTCAGCGCGGCCTTCAATGAGGTTTTCAGATGCAATCCGCCTTCCCAGCCGCCAGTAAAGCAGCGTCTGTTCGGCATTGGCAACCGTGGCTACCCGTTGACGGGCAGAATGTATCAACTCGCGCAGATCGGCAAGAATATCTGCCGCATCAACGGCGACAGCCCTTTGTGGACGGGTGACAGCGGCTTTACTCATCTACGTCCTCCTCCAACGACCTGTTCTCTCGCAAATGTCGTTTTCAAAACCGGTTCCGGTTTTTCAATTCCCTATTCACAATTTCTTTAAGTCGCCCCGCCAGATGATCCGGTTCCCTGTCTTTGTGGGTACTTTTTTACTCATATCGCCGCAACACTCTACTCCACAAACGACGCATACCGCTCCGACAGATCACTCCAGTTCTGTGCGACCAGCAGCTCGGACGCGCCGGTCAGGCGAAAACGGAATCTGCGGATGCCGCCAGCGCTGAATGCGGCGGGAATCTTTTCGGGGACGTTGTTTATTTGTCTATTAACTCGGGCTTAAATGCACAAGTTAGTAAACTATTAAACAACGTCCCTGTCGCTGTTCATAATCTTGTCCGTGCCAACAAAGGGAGCGCTGGAATTGACGGCGTAACCTTCGAGGCCATCGAGGAAAACGAAGGGGCACCCGCATTTATTGGGGAGCTGGAAGAAGCACTGAGAAACAAGACGTACAAACCCGATCCGGTCAAACGGGTCATGATACCAAAGAGCGACGGCAGTCAGCGCCCCCTGGGTATCCCGACCATCCGGGACCGGGTGGCTCAAATGGCCGCAAAACTGGTCATAGAGCCGATTTTTGAGGCTGACTTCTGCGAAACCTCATACGGATTCAGACCGAAGAAATCAGCCCACGACGCAGTCGATGACGTAACGTACGCCATGAACACCGGCTACACCGAAATCATCGATGCCGATCTCTCCAAATACTTCGACACCATCCCCCATGCCAACCTCATGGCAACGGTAGCCGAGCGCATCTGTGACGGTGAGATACTTCGCCTCATCCAGATGTGGCTCAAAGCACCGATCATGGAAATGGACAAGGATGGAACGAAGCGGAACCTCGGCGGCGGCAAAGGCAACCGCACAGGAACACCGCACCAAAAGTAGGCGCCTCTAGGCGAGGCGGAGTCATCTCGCCGCTGTTATCCAATCTTTACCTGCACATACTGGACAGGATATGGG
>JANNLB010000019.1:0-4820 GCA_031396605.1 Geobacter sp.
ACCAACCAGTACCAGGTAATCCTCGAACTTGACCCGCTCTACCAGGGGGACCCGGCAGCGCTGGGGATGCTCTACATTCAAGCCAATACCGGGCAGCTGATACCGCTCGAAACCATCGCGACCATTTCCAAAACCATCGGCCCGCTGGCGGTCAACCATCAGGGACTGCTCCCGGCGGTAACGCTCTCGTTCAATCTCCGTCCCGGGGTAGCGCTGGGAGATGCGATGAAGCTGGTCGACAAGCTTGCCGGCACGGAACTCCCCCCGTCCGTCAGCACCAGTTTCCAGGGTACCGCCCAGGCATTCAAGTCCTCGTTCAGCGGGTTATGGATGCTGCTGGCAATGACCATCTTTGTCATCTACGTTGTGCTCGGCATACTCTATGAAAGCTATATCCACCCGATCACGATCCTCTCAGGGCTGCCTGCCGCCGGATTCGGGGCCCTGATTACACTGATGATCTTCAAGTGCGATCTGAACATCTATGCTTTTGTCGGGATCATCATGCTGATCGGCATCGTCAAAAAGAACGCCATCATGATGATCGACTTTGCCCTGGAAGCTGAGAGAACTGAAGGAAAGCGGCCGCTGGACGCCATTTATGAAGGGGCGATTGTACGTTTCAGGCCGATCATGATGACCACCATGGCGGCCCTGATGGGAACCCTGCCGATCGCCATGGGGCTGGGCGCCGGCGGCGAGTCGCGGCAGCCGTTGGGTCTTGCGGTTGTGGGGGGGTTACTGACTTCTCAGTTGTTGACTCTCTATATTACTCCGGTGGTCTACTACTACATGGATCAGATTCTGACCAGAATACGTCCGGAGAAGGTGACATATGCGGGGAAAACCCTGCATCAGCGACTATCCTGATTACCATTACTTCTTCCCAGCGCATGGCGACCCAGTTGGCGGCAAAGAGCGCCAGTACTGTACGATGAGGATGTCCAGGTGCCGTACAAAACGGACCGCAGCATCCCTTTGAACGAGAAAGCTGCCTCCACCCACGATAGTGATCCCGGTGTAGGGGAAGCATCCTTTGGGTATGTGCATCATATCAAGCCCATCGCCTATAAGAGCGACGCCGATCAGAAGGGGAAAACTTAAAGCCGGCATCTTGATGGTCGGGTGTTTTTATACACGAGCGGATGAGACTTCTTCTCACCTTCAAGCTTCTCGTGGATTTCCATTTCTAGCTGCTTTTAAAAGGAAGTGAACGGGTCATGGCTGTTTTTCCCCGTTGAGATCGTATTTGAGACGATCGACAAACCCCTCGAAGGACTGCTGAAAGGCCCCCTGATTTTTGCTGGCATTGCCGCCAACCGTGACCGTTCCCCCCTGGATACGCACCCAGATGCGACGGTGCGACAGGAAGAAGGCGGCATAAATGCCGGATACCATCAGAAAGCAGCCAAGCCAGACGATCTCTACTCCCGGATCCTTGGCCACCTGAAGCCCGGTGTACATCTTCTCCTCGGCACCCCGGTAGTGGATTACCGGCCCGGAACCGTGCCGCTCCGCATGCTGGATATTAAGCTCGGGATGATTGGCATACACAACAAAACTTTCCGGCTTCCCGTTGGGGGTATGCAGCTCAACCTGTGCCGCAGGGCCGAAAAGATCCTTGACGAAAGCGGAAACATCCCTTGTCGCCTCTATCACATGCATGCTGCTGCCGTCGGGCAGATTCACGGAGGATTGCCCGGCAACGACCAGGGAGACCGGATTTTTTCCATTCAGATCGCTGACGGTGAAATAATAGTTGCCGGCATTACCGTAGCTGGACTGGTAGAAGGTGATCCCCTTATACGTCAGCGGATCGTTGACGATGACGCGCACGTTTGTGTAATCAGGTACCGGCCGGCCGTTCTCCAGTACCGTCAGGATACTCTTGAACTCCTTCGGGGCTCCGGTGGAATATTTTGCCACGCTGAATTGATCGAGCCGCAGAGAGAATCCGAGGTTGAGTTCTTTTTCCGAGCGCAGCATGACGCTGGAAACGGTTTCTCCTTCGAGAATATTCACGAATCCCTTGTAGCCGAAAAACGAGCCTGCCATGGCGCCGATGAAGATGATAATGACGCTCAGGTGAACGAAATAGACGGAGAGGCGGCACCAGGGGGTTTTCTGGGCAAAGAGGTGCCAGACGCCGTCAGCCTCGGTCACGACCGGTGCGGCAAATTCCTCACTCAGGAATGCGATAACTTTCTCTCTGGCTGCCGCAGGCTCGTCTGTGGTCCGGATTGTGGCAACATTGGCAAGCGACTGTTCCAGGCTGCCGTTAAGAACCGTTACCGGCCGGGTAATAATTTTCCAGATGTGGGGGAGTCGTTTGATGGAGCAGGCGATCAGGCTGACGGTCAGCAGGTAGAGCAGCAGAATGAACCACCATGAATGGTACATATCGAAAAAACCGAGTGCCTTGTACAGCTTAATTTTTTCAGGACTGATCCGGGCGAGATATTCCTCGGAAGGTACCCCTTGGGGGATGACCGTCCCGATGATCGAGATGACCGCAAGAGAGATCAACAGGAAAATGGTCAGCTTCAGTGAACAGAAAAAATCCCAGAGGGAATGTATAAAATTGTTTTTTTGGGTTGTCACGAATACATTCTCCTTGATTGGACTCAAAAAGTCATCATACCTCCTCACAGTTAGACGGAGATATCCACATGTGCGGCCAGGGAGAGCTGCCCGGCCTTGAGTCCGGCATGGTAGCGGCCCGGCTTGGGGTCGGTATAATCGGTGATCCACTCGCCGTAGTCGCGGAGCAGTTCATCAAGGTCGAAGTACCAGTGCTGCCCCAGTGCCATGGCGTCGCCGATAAAGGCGCCCATGATGGCGCCTGTTGCACGATCCTGAACGGTTGTGTCAGACATGGCGGCTCCTACGTTTACAAAATTGAACATCAATCGAAAGTCTTTCTGAGCAGATGCAGCACCAGGGCGATCAGCAGCATGAACGGCACTACAACCGCCCCGGCAATCTTGCGATTCTTATGTGCATCATCCAGCTTGGCAAGCGCGACCTGGATTTTCTTCAGATCGGCCTGAATCCGGGCTGACTCCATTTTGACCAGCTCGACATTCACGTTGTGGAACAGGGTGTGGAAACGATTCCGCACGGCAAAAAGCTCTTTTTCCAGCTTTTCGGTATCGGTGCCGATCTTTTTGAAGGCGCCGATGCGTCCATCGATGGCCTCGATCATCGTCTCGGTTTCCTGCATGGCGGCGCGGATCACTCCGGCACGCTCAAAGCTATGGCAGCGACTGCAGCTCTTTTCGTTGATCAATTCGAGCGATGCCTTTACCACCTGATGGTTGCCATGACAGGTGACACAGGTTGCCCCACCATTACCCAGCGCACGCCCATGGGCGCTGGCCAGGTAGTCCTTCAACACGCCGACATGACAACGTCCACAGAAAGCGGGGATGGCCTTCTCCCTGGGCGCACCCAGGAAACCGCGCGCCGGGCTCATGGCATTGGCGGCGTCTTTCGGGTCGCCCCCGTGGCAGTCGTTGCAGAAAACGCCGTTCCCGGCATGGACGCTCCCCCGCCAGAGAGCGACCGGCTGGCTGTACTTTTCGGGCAATTTGGAGTGACACTCGATACAAACCGGTTCGGCCGTTTCTTGCGCAAGCGCTGCCGACGGAGGGAGATATGTAACGAGCGCGAGCAACAGGATGGCATAGAGCCGCACACGAATATTCATGGCAGTTTCCCGATGTTTCATGATAAATGCCCCCAGATGCTGAGTCCGATCCAGAGCAGCAGCCCGCCGATGCAACAGGCCATGAACAGCGGCCGCTTCAGAGGGTGGCGCTCCCTGCCGCGGTCGATGAAGGGGAGCAGCGCCAGGAAGGTCATGGCAACAACCTGCAGTGACAGGCCGATCAGCTCATTGGGGAAAATTTTCAGGGTCTGATAGTTGGCCAGAAAGTACCACTCCGGCTTGATGTGGGCCGGGGTCACAAAGGGATTGGCCGGGATGAAGGCATCCTTGGGAAAGAACAGGTACGGGTCGAAAAAAACCACCGCCAGTAGACAGGCCATGTAGATTGTAATCGACCTCAGATCTTCAAGAGCGTAATTGGGAAAGAAGGGAATCCCCCCCGGATGATTCTCATGCCTGTAGCTATCCTCTTGCCACCGGTTGGAAGTGTCCATCTGTCCGAAAGGAGGCGTCGATACCCCGGTACGCTTGAGAAGGAAGAGATGGGCACCGATCAGGGCCACGATGCCGGCCGGGATGACCGTTACATGCAGGGCGAAGAAGTGCCCCAGGGTCGGAGGGCCGACCAGCGGACTGCCGCGCAGGAACGCTACCAGGTATGGTCCCACTACCGGTATGGCGTTGGCACTGTTGGTGGCCACTGTGGTGGCCCAGAAGGAGAGCTGGCTCCAGGGGAGCAGGTAGCCGGTCAGTGAGCTACCCTGAACCATGGTGAGCAGGACGAAACCGGTCACCCAGTTCAACTCGCGCGGCCTCTTGTAACTCCCCATGATCAGCACCGAAAGCATATGGAACAGCAGCACCAGCACCATCATTTTGGAACCTATGGCGTGGCACATGCGGATCAGCCAGCCGTAGGGGACATCGTTCATGATGGCGGTGACGCTTTTGAAGGCCTTGTCCGCATCCGGCACGTAGTAGATCAGAAGCAGCATGCCGGTCACCACCTGCAGGACAAAGGCGAAGAGCAGAATACTTCCCATCGAATACCAGACATTTATGTTGCGCGGCAGGAGATAGCCGGTCAGCTCCTTCTCCACCACCTCGCGGATTCCGACACGAACATCGATCCAGTCAACAGCCTTTTTTA
>JANNLB010000106.1:0-4976 GCA_031396605.1 Geobacter sp.
GCTCATCTACGGCCACCCCCAGGCCCCCACCGGCGCCCGTCTCATGATCGAAGGGATCGAAGAAGTCGCCATGAAAGGGGGAGGGTACCTCCTCTTCTCCGGCTGCGCCGCCGGCGACACCGCCGCATCAATCGTCATCAAGGTAAACTGACCTATATAATCTGAAAGAATACAATAAAGTAAAGGTGATGCTATGTCGAACTGGCAGGAAAGTTATCAATCACGAGTGACGACAGTTGAAGAGGCGGTCAAGGTGGTCAAATCGGGAGATCGCGTGTTTCTGACCGGCAATGCCTCGGTGCCGCTACAATTGCTGGCAGCACTGGTGAAGCGCGCGCCGGAGCTGAAAAACGTCGAGATCTGTCATCCTTTGGCCATATGTCCATCGGATTATGTGTCTCCTGAAATGGAAGGACATCTCCGTATCAATACGATGTTTATCAGCGCCAATGTCCGCAAGGCGGTAAACGAGGGACGTGCCGATTTTACACCGGTCATGCTGTCCGAGTTCCCGCTGCTGTTCAAAAACGGCCATCTTCCGCTGGACGTGGCACTCATTCATGTCTCGCCGCCAGATCATCATGGATTCTGTTCGATGGGGGCTGAATCTGGCCTTACCATATCAGCAGCGGAAGTTGCCAAAACCGTCATCGCACAGGTGAACGAGCAGATGCCGCGAACTCTGGGTGATACTTTGATGCACGTTGATTGCATGCACCATATCATACCGTTGAATTGTCCGATCAGCGAGCATCACATGGGTGCGGAAGGAAATGCGGATATTGTCGAAATGATCGCCGGTCATATCGCCGGCCTGATCCCGGATGGCGCCACCATGCAGTTGGGAATCGGCGCGATCCCGGATGCAGTGCTCAAGCATCTGTATGAAAAAAAGGATCTGGGCGTTCATTCCGAATTGATCTCGGATGGAGTGATCGATCTGGTGGAAGCAGGTGTTATCAACGGTTCGCGTAAAACCCTTCATCATGGCAAGATTGTGTGCGGATTTCTGCTGGGTACCAAACGTCTGTATGACTGGGTGGATAACAATCCTTTGGTTGAGCTTCATCGCACCGAGTATGTCAACGATCCGTTCGTGGTTGCGCAGAACGACCATATGGTGGCGATCAACTCCGCTCTCGAAGTGGATCTTACCGGTCAGGTCTGCGCCGACAGTATCGGTCCCCGAATGTACTCGGCAGTCGGGGGGCAGCTTGATTTCATCTACGGCGCCTCACGATCCAGGGGCGGTGTGCCGATTATCGCACTTCCCAGCACTTCAACGTTGCGGGACGGAAGCGTTATCAGTAAAATCGTGCCGATGCTGAAGCAGGGTGCCGGAGTGGTGACCAGCCGCAACCACGTCCACTTTGTGGTCACCGAGTTCGGCGTTGCGGAGTTGTACGGCAAGACAGTCCGCCAGCGGGCGCAGGCGCTCATAAACATAGCCGACCCCCGCTTCCGGGAGGAAATCACCTGTCAGGCAAGGGAGCTGCATTATTTGTAACGGAATTCTCTTCAGTACGAGCTGAAATTATACGAAAGTGGGGGTGTGACCATGATATGGAACAAGGTTGAGACATGCAGCCGCGGCGAAATGCAGAGCATCCAGCTTGGCAGGCTTCAGAAAACGGTCAGCGATGTGTACGATAAGAATCCGGTCTACAAAATGAGTCTTGACAAGGCGGGAGTGAAACCTTCCGACATCAGGTCGCTGGATGATATCAGGAGGCTCCCCTTTACCGTCAAGGATGATCTTCGCGATAATTATCCCTTCAAGCTTTTTACCGCTGGCAGGGAGGAAATTGTAGAGTATCATGCCACTTCCGGAACTACCGGAAAGCCGATCGTCGTCGGTTACACCAGAAACGATGTCGAAACCTGGTCGGAAGTCATGGCCCGCTGCCTGACCGCATCAGGAATCTCGAAAACAGACGTTCTGCAGAATATCTACGGTTACGGCCTTTTTACCGGCGGCCTGGGCGCGCATTATGGCGGACTGAAAATCGGGGCAGGAGTGATTCCCATATCAGGAGGGAACACCCAGAAACAGATTATGCTGATGCAGGATTTTGGTACGACCGCCTTGACGGTCACCCCCTCATTTCTTATGCATATTCATGAAGTCGGGGCCGAGATGGGGATTGATTTCAGAAAACTCAATCTTCGCACAGCCGTGCTGGGAGCCGAATTCTGGACGGAGTCGATGCGGGAAAAGATTCAGGAAAGTTTCGGGCTCAAAGCCTGCGATATCTACGGTCTGACTGAAATTACCGGCCCGGGGGTATCCTGTGAGTGTCATGAAGCCCAGAATGGCTTGCACATCAATGAAGACTATTTCTACCCGGAAATAATCAATTCCCGCACAGGCGAATCGCTTCCGGTCGGTGATGAAGGTGAGCTGGTCTTCACTACGCTTGGAAAAGAGGGACAACCTTTGCTGCGGTATCGCACGCGGGACATCACAAGCCTCAGCCAGGAACCCTGCATCTGCGGCCGCACGCTGATCAAGATGAACAAGCTGACAGGGCGAACAGACGATCTCCTCATTATCCGGGGGGTTAACTTCTTCCCGTCGCAGATAGAGTCAATCATACTGAAACGGCACGGGGTATCACCCCACTATATGGTTGTGGTTGAACGCCAGGGGACTCTCGATGAAGTTGAAGTCAGAATCGAGGTCACCGAAGAATTCATGGCAAAAGCTGCCGCCCACGTCCTCAAAGGGGGCGAACATGATATCGTCAGCGATGTACTTGCAGCACGCGAAAAGACTCAGAATCTTGTCCGGGACATCAAGGATATCATCGGCATCACCGTCAAGGTTACGCTGGTTCCCCCAGGCACGATTCCGCGCAGCGAGGGCAAAGCCAAGCGGATAGTCGACAACAGGCCGAAATAATATACTCACGAAGTTATAAACCAACAGGAAAGGATGCGAATACATGAAAAAGATTATTTCCGGAAACGAGGCGATCGCCTTGAGCTTCGGTGATTCGGGCGGAGTTTTTGCCTCCGGCTATCCAGGAACGCCGAGCACTGAAACGCTGGAAGAGGTGGCCCGTCTGGGCGAAGTCTACTGCGAGTGGGCCCCCAACGAGAAGGTCGCTCTGGAATCGGTCATCGGCGCCTCCATCGCCGGCGGCAGGTGCCTCTCCACCATGAAGCATGTCGGCGTCAACGTGGCTGCCGATGCGCTCATGACCCTCACCTATACCGGCGTCAATGCCGGACTGATTCTGATGGTGGCCGACGACCCGGGCATGCATTCCTCCCAGAATGAGCAGGACAGCCGCAACTATGCCAGGTTCGCCAAAATACCGATGCTCGATCCTTCCGATTCCCAGGAAGCCTACGATTTTGTCCGGGCCGGGTTCGAAATTTCCGAGCAGTTTGATACGCCGCTCATGCTCCGCACCACCACCCGTATCGCCCATGCAAAAGGAGTGGTGGTGCAGAGGGAAAAAATCAAGCCGGTCGTAGGGGAGTGGGTCAAGAACGTTCCCAAATACGTCATGCTGCCAAACTTCGGCAAGATCAAGCATGTGGAAGTAGAGGCGCGTCTCATCAAACTCAGGGAATTTGCCGAAACAACTCCGCTCAACCGGGTAGAAATGGGTGATAGCGAACTCGGCATTCTTACTTCAGGCGTTTCCTATCAGCATGTCAAGGAGGCCTATCCAGACGCCTCGATCCTCAAGCTCGGTCTGGTTCATCCGCTCCCGGAGAAAATGATTCGGGAATTTGCCGGCAAGGTCAAGCGCTTCATGGTCGTTGAGGAGATGGACGACATCTTTGAGGAACAGATTCGAGCCATGGGGATTCGGGTCGATATCGGCAAAAACAGGATTTCCTATTGTGGTGAGGTCAGCGCCGACATTATCAGGTCAGCAGTCGGTGATGCGGTGACCCCTTGTGCCGAGCCGGTCGCCGCTCTTCCCCAGCGTCCCCCCACATTCTGTCCCGGCTGCGCCCATCGCGGTCTCTTCTCCATATTGAGCAAACTCAAAGTCTTTGTTTCCGGCGACATCGGCTGCTACACACTGGGAGCGCTTCCTCCGCTGAGCGCCATGCATTCGGTCATAGATATGGGAGCCAGCATCAGCGCCGCTCACGGCATGGCCAAGGTCAACGAGATCGCCGGGAGGAGTGAAAAACCGGTTGCCGTCATCGGCGATTCCACCTTCTTCCATTCAGGCATCACCGGGCTCCTGAGCATGGCCTACAACAAGGGCAACGCCCTGGTGATCATCATGGACAACCGCACCACCGGCATGACCGGTGGTCAGGAGAACCCCGGTTCCGGGCGGATATTGCAGGGAGAAGATACCAAACAGGTTGACATCGTGGCGCTAGTCAAGGTGCTCGGCATCGAGAATGTCGTAGAGATCAACACCTACGACCTTGCGGCGACCGAGGCCGCCATCAAACAAGGGATGGAGACCCCCGGGCCTTATGTACTGATCGACAAAAATCCCTGCATTCTTCGCTACCGGATCAAGCAGTCGGCAATTGCGGTCGATCCGGATAAATGCAGCGGTTGCCGGGCCTGCCTGAAGGCCGCCTGCGTGGCATTGGGGCTGGGAGCGGCTGCTTCCGGCGAGAAGCAAAAGGTACGGATTGACCCCAACATCTGTAATGGATGTGGTGTCTGTACGCAGCTTTGTAAATTTGACGCTATGTCCGTGGCGAACCCGGACAGGCAGGATAAGTGCGTTAACTAAGTTATTTTCTGCCAGAACAACGCAGAAAATAACTTCTAACTTACTAGCCCTGCTATGCAGGATAAGTGCGTTAACGAAATCATTATCTGCCAAAGACAGCAGAAAATGATTTCTAACTTACTAAAGGATAGGTGGGAAACAATGAATGTATTCAATATCGTAATCGCCGGGGTAGGTGGACAAGTGGTCCTGCTGGCTTCAAAGGTTTTGGCGGAAAGCGCCCTTGCCTGCGGCATGGATGTCAATCAGAAC
>JANNLB010000117.1:0-2369 GCA_031396605.1 Geobacter sp.
CGCCTGGAGGATGCCGATTTCGCGCTTGCGCTCGTAGGTGGCGGCCATCATGGTGTTGACGATGCCGAAGGCGGACGCCAGCACCGCCACTGCGGCGATCAGCTGCAGGGTGATATTGACCGAGCCGACGATGCCCATCACCGACTTGAGCATCTGCTTGTCCGAAACCACACCCAGGCTTACCGCCTCGCGGATCTTTTCAATATACGCTTCGGTCTGGGCCAGGTTGTCCACCCTGACCGCCACGTAAGATACTTGCCCGTGAGCTTTGAAGAGCCGCTGGGCCAACGGTAAGGCGAGGAAAATACCGGCGTCGTCTCTGCCGCCGGTCTCGGACAGGATCCCGAGCACCGTCAGTCGCTCGCCACGGATGGTTATGACGGAGCCCGGTTCCAGGTCGAACTGTTTGGCTGCCACCACCCCGATAACCGCATCTTTTGACTCCTCACCGCTGAAATAACTTCCCTGCGCCATCTGCCAGCGCTTGAAGGCGAATGTCGCCTGCGGCTCGATGCCGGTGACGCTGACCGGCCGGTTGTTGAGGGCGGTCTGCTGCGAGAGGTAGGGAACCGCGGTCAATCCCTTGATGTCTCTGATCTTTTTTACTTCGTCAGCGGTGATATTGGTCGGCATCTGATCGCCGGTCAGGATCGAGAGTTGTTCGTAGCCGCACGATCCTTTTGGTAACACCATCAGGCTGGCACCCAGTGCAGCCGTCTCGCGATGGATCTCACGCTTGAGATTGCCCCCCATTGCCATGAAGGTAACGAAGGAGGCGATGCCTATGGTGATGCCGAGCAGTGTAAAAACGAACCTTCCCCTGCGGCGGGTGATATTTCTGAAAACGAGCTTGGCCGGCGTCATCTAACCTCCGATACGGTGGTTACGTACCACCTTGACGCTCGAGGCAGAAAAAATGTAGCCGCCCGCTTCCTGCATGAAACTGCCGCCTACCCGTACCTCATCACCCTGTTTCGGCATGGTTCCCTGGTGCTTGACCGGCAGATAGATCTTGTTGCAGTTGGGGGTGGTGCACTTAAGCTCCTTGAGATCGAAGATGCCGAACACGCTTGGATCCTGCGGGGACGTACCCGCCATGATACCGGTGACCGTTATCGTTCCGCTGTAGGCTGATGGATCAGAGGCAACCTGATTGACCTGGAGGGCGTTAGCGTCCCCCCTGAAGAAAAGTGCGTATGCCAATGCGATGCCGGCCGCCAGGGCGACGGCGATAAAAATGTTCTTTTTCATGGATTCTCCTTTTGGTCCAAAATATCTGTTGGTTTTTCGGGACTAAATAGCATCTCTTCCTCTATCATTTGTTCTGATTTTTACTATTTCGTCAACAGTAGACACGAATATTTTCCCATCACCAGTATTGCCGGTATGAGAATATTTCTGAATTAAGTTGACCACTTCAGCAACCATCTCATCATTTACAACAACTTCCAGTTGTATGCGTGGAATAAACTCCACCATTTCGTAAACAACTTTATCTTCTGCGTTCCTGGCTCTGCCTTTGCCGAATCCTTTGATTTCTGATACGGTCACTCCCGGCAGTCCTTCAATTCTATGAAGCTCTTCAGTTACTTCCAACAATCTGGACGGTCTTATTATTGCTTTTATCTCTTTCATATATAATTGCCCTTATGACCTTTCATTGATATGCGAGATAGTCATTTATCGTTCATTTACATCTCATCTTCAACTGTTCTCTTTTCAAACCAACTGTAAACAGACGGAATAATCAACAACGTCAGCAAGGTTGAGGTAATCAATCCTCCCACAACAACCGTTGCCAGCGGCTTTTGTATTTCAGACCCTGCCCCACCGGCCAGCAGCATCGGGATCAGGCTGAAAATTGATATTGATGCGGTCATCAATACCGGGCGCAGCCTGTCGAGACTTCCCTTCCTGATCGCTGTCGGCAAATCAAATCCTTCTTCGCGCAGTTGCGAGATGCGCGACACCAGCACCAGTCCGTTCAGCACTGCGACGCCAAACAGGACGACAAAGCCGACTGACGCCGGCACAGACAGATATTGTCCGGATATGTAGAGAGCGAAGACTCCGCCGATCAAGGCAAAGGGCAGGTTGGAAATTACCAGCAGCGCCAGACGGATCGACCTGAAGGTGACGTACAAGAGCAGCAGGATCAAGCCGATAGCGACAGGGCCGATAATCATCAGCCTGTTCATCGCCCGCTGCTGGTTTTCGAACTGCCCTCCCCAGGTAAGATAATAACCGGCCGGTAATTTGACCTGTTCCTTGATCTTCTGTTTGGCCTCGGCAACGAAACTGCCGATATCCCGACCGGTGATGTTCATCTCGATGCCGATCCTTCTCACTCCGTCCTGACGGCTGATCTG
>JANNLB010000139.1:0-12969 GCA_031396605.1 Geobacter sp.
CACGAATCTCCGCCGGGCCGCCGCAAGGTAGCGGTAAAGGTGGTGGACATCTTCGGCAACGACACCATGAAGGTGGTTGAGGTGGGAATTTAATTTCCTCGAATTTGGGGGTTTTTAAAAGGGGCTGAATATGACTAAGAAAATAGAAGTGATCGGGACCGAGATTCGAATCTTCACGGTGGAAAAGGAAGATTACATCTCATTGACGGATATGCTGAAGGCCAAGGATGGAGATTTCTTTATTTGCGACTGGCTGCGCAACAGAAATACCGTCGAGTTCCTTGGCATCTGGGAGAGAGTCCATAACCCAAATTTTAATTACGGCGAATTCGCCGCAATTAAAAGCCAAGCTGGTCTTAACAGCTACAAAATCAGCGTAAAAGAATGGGTGGAAAAGACCAATGCCATCGGCATCAAGGCAACCGCAGGTAGATACGGAGGCACCTATGCCCATAAAGATATCGCTTTTGAGTTCGGCATGTGGATTAGCGCCGAGTTCAAAATCTATCTCATTATGGAGTTCCAACGGCTCAAGGAGGAAGAGTATAAACAGCTCGGCTGGGATATCAAACGCAATCTGGTAAAGATCAACTACCGTATCCACACCGATGCCATCAGAGAAAACCTGATTCCGCCTGAGCTGACGAAACAGCAAACCACGCTGGTCTATGCCTCTGAGGCCGATGTCCTGAATATGGCGCTGTTCGGCCAGACCGCCAGGGTATGGCGTGACACCCATCCCGGCAAGAAGGGAAACATTCGGGACTATGCCAATGTCTCCCAGCTTGTCTGCCTTTCCAACCTTGAGAATCTTAATGCCCTGTTCATCACGGAAAAGATGCCGCAACCGGAGCGACTGCTGAAACTGAACAGGATCGCCATACAGCAGATGAAGCTGCTGACCGATGATGCACGGATTCTCAAGCTGGAAGGAGGAAAGAACTAATGGCCCTCCATCCTGACTTTCCGGCTTCCCCTCATGTTGTCCTCAATCCCGATGTGCGCTGGTTTCCTGCTGATGAGGCGTTGCGCGAATCGGGCTATGGCAAGCTGATACCGCCGCTGGTGCATCAACTTCGTCGTCTGGTGCAGCAATGGCGGACCGATCGCTACGTCGGGGCCAGCGATACCAGCCGGGCGCTGCTGAACTGGTGGTTCAACAGTCAGCATCTTATTCCTGCCGCTGATGGGACAATGACGGAGTTCCGCTATTACTTTGCCCAGCGTGGAGCGGTGGAAACCATCATCTACCTCTATGACCTGGTGGGGGTGAAGGATAAGTACGACCTGCTGCGCTATGACTCCTCCGGCGCAGTATCGGCGGGGATGTTTGACGAGGACTGGCTGCGGCTGGTGGTAAAGATGGCCACCGGCAGCGGCAAGACCAAGGTAATGAGTTTGGTGCTGGCTTGGTGCTATTTCCACAAACTGTATGAGCCGGATTCAAAACTAGCCCGCAACTTCCTCATGATCGCCCCGAACATCATTGTTCTGGATCGTCTGCGTGCCGACTTTGACGGCCTGCGCATCTTTTACGCCGACCCGGTGCTACCGGACAACGGCTACGAGGGGCGCAACTGGCAGGATGATTTCCAGGTGACGCTCCATATCCAGGATGACGTGCAGGTGGTCAATCCGGTGGGCAACTTCTTCCTGACCAACATCCACCGAGTGTATGCCGGTAATGATGTTGAGCCGACGGCGGATGACGACGACACCAAGGATTACTTCCTGGGGAAACGGCCCACCGGCGCAACCAACGATTCAAAGGTTGATCTGGGGGAGATCGTCCGCGACATTGACGAGCTGGTGGTGATCAATGACGAGGCCCACCATATCCACAACAAGTCATTGGCATGGTTCAAATCCATCGAGGACATCCACAACCAGCTTAAACAAAAGGGGGACTTTCTCTCACTCCAAGTTGACATGTCCGCCACTCCCAAACACGACAATGGTGCTATCTTTGTGCAGACCGTGGCAGATTATCCACTGGTGGAGGCTATCTCCCAGAATGTGGTCAAGCATCCCGTTCTGCCGGACGCCGCCAGCCGGGCCAAGCTCCAGGAACGACAAAGCGCCCGCTATACCGAGCGTTACGCCGATTATCTGCATCTGGGGGTTGAGGAGTGGCGCAAGGTCTACACGGAACATGAAAAGCTGGGAAAGAAGGCCATCCTGTTTGTGATGACCGACGACACCAAAAACTGCGACGACGTGGCCGAGTATCTGGACGCCACCTATCCCGACCTGAAAGGGGCGGTGCTGACGATCCACACCAAGAAGAACGGTGAGATTTCCGAATCGGTCACGGGCAAGGATAAAGAGGAGCTGGAACGGCTACGCAAGCAGGCCAACGCCATTGACAGCTTTGAGAGCCCTTACCGGGCGATTGTTTCGGTGCTGATGCTCAAGGAAGGGTGGGACGTGCGTAATGTCACCACCATTGTTGGCTTGCGGGCCTACAACTCTCCGGCACGGATTCTGCCGGAACAGACCCTGGGGCGCGGTCTGCGCAAGATGTACCCCGGCAATGAAGTTGAGGAGTATGTCAGTGTGGTTGGCACCGACGCCTTCATGGATTTTGTTGAATCGATCCAGAGCGAGGGCGTCACCCTCGAACGGAAGGAGATGGGCAAGGGGACAAAGCCGATCACGCCGCTGATCGTCGAGGTGGACAACGAGAGCACAACCAAAGACCTGGATAAACTGGATATCGAACTGCCGATTCTCAGCGCCCGGATCTATCGGGAATACAAAAACCTGGCAACGCTAAATCCTGTCGGCTTCGGGCATACAAAGGTTGTCTACCGGCAATTCAGCGAGGAGGAACAACGGGAGATCGTTTTCAAGGACATCACCACCGGTGGAATCAACCATGTCACCATATTGGATTCAACCGGCGTGACCGACTACCGCAGTGTGGTGGGGTATTTTGCTCAGACCATCATGAAAGACCTGCGGTTGGTAAGCGGCTATGACGTTCTCTATCCCAAGGTGAAGGAGTTTGTCCGCGACAGCCTTTTTGACAGGAAGGTTGATCTTGACGACCTGAACACCCTGCGCAATCTCTCGGAGCTCGCCGCCACCCGAACGCTGATCGAAACCTTCAAGAAGGAGATCAACGCCCTGACCGTGCAGGACAAGGGGGATGCCCGGATTCAGGACACCATCAAGCTGCGCAAGACCCGCCCCTTTGTGGTCAAGGAACAGGGCTATCTGGTGCCTAAAAAGAGCGTCTTCAACAAGATCATCGGCGACAGCGGGCTGGAGCTTCTCTTTGCAGCGTTTCTGGATAACTGCGACGACATCATTTCCTATGCCAAGAATTACTTTGCCGTTCACTTCAAGCTGGATTACGTCAACGCCGACGGCGACATTTCCAACTACTATCCGGACTTCATCGTCAAGAAATCGGATACTGAAATCTATATTGTCGAAACCAAGGGACAAGCAGACCTTGATGTGCCGCTGAAGATAGAGCGGCTGCGAACCTGGTGTGAGGACATCAACAAGGCGCAAGACGCCGTGAAATACGCCTTTGTGTATGTGGATGAGGAAGGGTTTGGTAAATACAAGCCGAAGAAGTTTACCGATCTGGTGCTGGGTTTTGTGGAGTATCAGTAATCATATATAACGTAGTTAAGTTGGGTAACCTTATTCCGTCTCTGAAAGCAAGTTTGCAATCTATAATGTCCCCTTGGTTCTTCTCTAGTTTCACCATGACCTCGCGGAAACAATGCGACAATTGTCAATATGACTAGAATCTGCAACTAAAACCGGTGGGCAATAATAACCTGCCCACCCTACGCTACAGAGTGAAATTGACCGGTAGTGGCAATGCCTATGGGATACCTTCACGCGAAGAGGCCGATGGATATATGTTCAGGATAGACGAGGTGCTGCAATGCTTGAACAATCTGTTTTAAAATCCGTGCAAAACTATCTTGCTGCGGTGGCGGCAAACGGAATAGTGGTGGAGCGTGGTGTCGTCTTTGGGTCACAGGCGTCAGGACACGCACAATCATGGAGTGATATTGATCTCTTGGTCGTATCTACACAGTTTGACGACATGAAAGATCGGAGCAGTATTAATCTGTTATGGCGATTGGCTGCACGCATCGACAGCCGTATTGAGCCGATTCCTTGTGGATCAAGGCAATGGCGTGAGGATGATTCCTCTGCAATTATCGAGATTGCACGGCGACAGGGTGAGAGTCTGGAAGCGGTGTAAGATATCCAGTGAAGAATGGCCATGGAATACGGTATATTGACTATCATCTCTCCGGTGGAGGTTATGACAGATGAAGAAGATTGAAAAAACATTCGACTGTATTGCCTTTAAACGAGCAGCTCAGTTGCAAATCTACGAAGAAATCAAAAACATGAGCAGGAAAGAAGAAATGGCGTATTTCCACAACAGGGCTGAAACCGGATCATTCAAGGATTGGTGGTTGCGTCAGAAGAGCCATGAGGCGCATGTATGCTGCTGCGCCGAAAATGGTGCGGTTTATCCGGATAAATAGAGACATTTCCGTTATTCCAATTTCAAATCAAAGATGAAATCAAGGCGGCGAGGATTGAGGCGACGAGGCGTACAATTAGTACGTTGAGGAGCCGAATACGAGCCTGTCCTGAGCGAAGTCGAAGGGCCAACGAAGATAGCGCTTTGATTTGAAATTGGCATTACTACGAAAATGAAGTACGCTTTCATGGAGCAGAATGATGACGCAGAAGGAAATCTGGACAACACTGAAAATACTCGCATGGACAAGGGATTTCCTCTTTTCCAAAGGGATTGCCAACGCGCGCCTGGAAGCCGAATGGCTGTTGTGTGCCGCAATGGGGCTCGATCGGGTCGGATTGTATCTGCAGTATGACAAGCCTTTGACTGACACCGAACTGGCCGCATTTCGAGCCATGATTGCGCGCCGAGCGCGCCGTGAACCTCTCCAGCATATTCTCGGAAGTCAGGAGTTCTTTGGACTCGAATTTGAGGTCAGTTCAGATGTTCTGATTCCGCGGCATGACAGTGAGGTGCTGGTGAAAGAGGCGATAAAACGTCATCCGGGTGCCTGCACGGTTCTGGATATCGGCACCGGGAGCGGATGTCTTGCCGTTTCCTTGCAGAAGAGTCTCCCCCGGGCGGTTGTCACCGGCACGGATATCTCGGAAGCAGCGCTTTTAGTTGCCCGTCGCAACGCCGAAGCGCACGGCGCCTCGATCGAGTTTCTGTCCGGCTCCCTGTTCGCGCCGATTGACGGCCGACGTTTCGACCTGATAGTGTCTAATCCTCCGTATATACCCACGGCTGATATCGGAGCACTCGATCATGAAGTTCGCGATTATGATCCTGTTTCCGCCCTTGATGGTGGCAGTGACGGACTCGATATATACCGGTCACTTATCCCGGCAGCAGTTGAGCATCTGAACACGGGAGGATGGCTGCTGGTGGAGATCGGTATCGGTCAGTCCAAAGATGTTATACGGCTGTTTCTGAGCACCAGCAGCTTTAACGAACCGGTTTCCGCACTCGATTCAGGCGGAATCGAGAGGGTCGTCGGGGCACAACTAAAGGAGATACTATGAATTTTGAAGAAGCGGGAAGGATGCTGGAAGAGGGAGATCTGCTGGTCAGCGAACAGGAGGTCGCAACCGCTATCACGCGGATAGCAGGTGAGATGACTGCAGAACTGAAGGGTTCGAATCCGGTCCTGATCTGCTGCATGAACGGGGGATTGGTATTTGCCGGACAGCTGCTGACAAAGCTGGTATTTCCGTTGCAGGTCGATTATGTGCATGCTACCCGTTACGGCCATACGATAAACGGTGTAGCACTTGACTGGAAGGTCAGACCGCAGATTGATCTGCATAACAGAACGGTGGTGCTGCTGGATGATATTCTTGACGAAGGGGTAACGCTGGCCGCCATCGCAGAGTACTGTCGCCACCAGGGTGCTTCGAAGGTGATGATGGCGGTGCTGGTTGAAAAACTCCATCTGCGCAAGGTGACGCCGGGGATGCGGGCAGACTTCACCGGCATCGAGGTTGGCGATCGCTTTCTGTTCGGTTACGGGCTCGATTATAAAGGGTACTGGAGAAACGCACCCGCTATCTATGCGCTCAAAGGTCACTAGTTTCCATTTTTTTGTCTACCACCGAGGATATATGTCAGACATAAACGGCGTGATGATGCAGTACTTCCATTGGTACATTCCCGCGGATGGGACCCTGTGGGATTCTGTCGCAGCAAAATCCAGGGAACTTGTTGAAGCCGGAATCACCTCCCTCTGGCTTCCTCCTGCATACAAGGGGATCGGGGGTGGCGCAGATGTCGGCTACGGAGTGTATGACCTTTACGACCTCGGAGAGTTTGACCAGAAGGGATCGATACGGACGAAATACGGGACACGGCAGCAGTACATTGATGCCGTAGCAGCGCTCAAGACGGCCGGGATTCAGGTGTACGCCGATGCGGTACTGAACCACCGCATGGGAGCGGACAGGGCCGAGTCGAGCCGTGCAACCCCTTACTCGAAGAGTGACCGCATCAACCCAAAAGGGGCGCAGCGTGAGATCCTGTCCTGGACTCACTTTACCTTTCCCGGTAGAAGCGGGAAATACTCCGGTTTCGAGTGGCACTGGAACCATTTCGATGCTCTCGATTTCGAGGCTGACAACCCGACCGACTTTGACACCATCTATCTTTTCGACGGTAAGTCCTTTGACGACGACGTGTCGTCGGAATACGGCAACTTTGCCTATTTGATGGGTTGCGACCTTGATTGCCAGAATAAAGAGGTGCGGGACGAGCTGATACGCTGGGGGAAATGGTGCCTGGATACCACCGGCGTTGACGGTTTCCGGCTCGATGCCATCAAACACATCGCGGCGTGGTTCTTTCCCGAATGGCACGATGCACTGGAGAAGCATGCCGGCAAAGAGCTGTTCATGGTCGGAGAGTACTGGGCCAACAGCCTCCCCGCGCTGCATCGGTACATCAACGACGTCGGCGGCCGTCTCACGGTTCTGGATGTTCCGCTCCATTTCAACTTCTATTCAGCCGGACGGCTCGGCCGTGATTATGACATGCGGCGCATTCTGGATGACACCCTGGTGAAGGATCGCCCCACACACGCCGTCACATTTGTCGACAACCACGATTCCCAGCCGCTACAGGCGCTTGAGTCGAGTGTCGAACCCTGGTTCAAACCCCTTGCTTACGCCATTATCCTGCTGCGGAAAGATGGCTACCCGTGCCTGTTCCACGCCGATTATTACGGCGCCGAGTACGATGATAAAGGGCGCGACGGGAATGTGTACCACATCTCAATGCAATCGCACCGCTTCCTGATCGACAGGTTTCTGCATGCCCGGCACAGGTACGGATACGGCCCCCAGTACGACTATTTCGACCATCCGAACAGCATCGGCTGGACCCGTCTGGGCGATGAAAGCCATCCCGATGGCATGGCAGTACTGATGAGCAATGGCGGCGACGGGTGGAAATGGATGGAAACGGGACACCCGAATGCGACATATACGGACATTACCGGACATGTGGCGACTCCAGTTACAACCAATAACGACGGGTGGGGTGAATTTAAGTGCATGGCTGGGAAGGTTTCGGTATGGGCTCGGGAGATGTAGTTCAAATTTTACGAACCGGAGCGGGCGTCTTCGGGTACGTTCCCGACACAGGGGGCTATTGACAGTCTCCTTCACTCTGCTTAGAATCAGACTTTTGGTTGTATAGAAGAGATGTTTGAAATTAATCAATTAGTGAGGTGAATATGATCAGCCATACATTCAATACGGCCATTACAGATCGCTACTTTGAGGATTATGTGCCAGGCTCCATATACGAATTTGGTACTATTGCGGTTGTTCAGGATGATGTCATCTCTTTTGCAAAAAGCTTCGATCCTCAAGATTTTCATACTGATCCGGAAGCTGCCAAACAAACAATCTTTGGTGGTTTAATAGCCAGTGGATGGCATACTGCGGCATTAATGATGCGCCTCTATGCAGACCATTATCTGTCCAAGGTGGCAAGTCTGAGTTCTCCTGGTGTTGATGAGTTACGATGGAAATATCCCGTACGTCCTGGCGATGAGTTGTCTATACGGGTAACAGTTCTCGAAGCACGCCAATCAAATTCCAAGCCAGACCGTGGCATTGTCAGATCTTTCATTGAAGTGCTGAATCAAAACCATGAGGTTGTCATGACCATGAATGCATTGAATTTATTACGTTGCAGGAACTACAACTCAATCTATTAGAATCAACCCCGTCTTCGCTAAGTGAGTATCAAATTGACCTGTTTTTTCGTTAGTTGCTGATGCACTGCCTATTTTTTAGCTTTTAAGGTATCAGACTATTGCGAGCTTGTTTGTATACATGCCAAAAATAACTATTTACACGTAATTTAAGCTAGTTACAAAGCCTGTTTATTCTCTATGCAAACCGGTAAGACACCAGATTTCATGTGACATTTATGAAACATATCCACAGAATCAACAGGGTTATCCACATTTTTTGTGGATAGGATTCAGGTGAAGGGGGATTTTAGGGGAGAGGTTTAGTTGCTTTGCACGGAAAAGTACCATTCGTTAGCGACAATTTCCGTCATTTAACCATGGGGCGACGTCGCATGATCATTGCAGATTTATGGCTAATCTGCTTCCAGCATGGAACGGCATAAAAATTACACGATGAGGCACGCTTTGTGCTGTGCAATTTATCAAGCAAAATAGATTGATACACGAAAATACTAAACCATCCGCAAGGGTGGGACGGAAAGCCTATTGGGTCTCTCTGAGATAGCCGGGTCGCCGAAATATCGTAATGGTATCGGCGCCCCGGCTTTTTTTTGCCGGAAAAAAGAGGCATTGGGCGCACAGCCAGGCAGAAGGATACCTCAATGTCACGTTTTGAGAGAAGAACGATTGGTTCATTCCTTAAGAAGTTGATTCCGGTCGTCATACTGGTTTTCTTCATGGCTCCATCTGCAACCAATGCCGAACTGATCCTGCAGCAGGATGATGTGTGGGGCAGCCATCCCGTGCCTGAATTTTCACGGCAGACAGTCAGGCGGCAAGTGGATATCTGTCTCAACGAGAACGGTGATCTGGTGCTACGGCACGGTGATGTTTCTCTGGCCGTTGCCTACACCCCGCCCGGTATTTTCGAGATCCAGGAGCGGCTCAGAATCGCACAGCGGCCGGATAGTCCTTCCACCAGCGGCATCGTCCTCAAGTTAAACTTGCAGTTTTGAGCAGACCGGTTTGATATTCACGGATGAACGTCAAAATCTTTATGGTTGAATCAAAAACTTACAATTTTCCCCCATGTATCCTCTTTTTACTCCCTCTGTTTTGATTTTCCTCTCCGTGCCTCTGTGTACTCTGAGGTGAAACTGCCGTTTACAGGTTCACCAAAATGTTTGACAGGTCAGTAGAAACGGGTATGCTCGACTCAATCTATTTAGCCAGACAGCGTTTTGACCCTGTATATTTCCTGTTCACACACCCATCAAGATGTAGTGCAGATAAAGAGGTCCCGCCCCATGGATGCAAATGACTACCAGATAATCCGGCAACTGTTTGACGACTACCTGCGGATGTATTCATCCCGCGATGACCGGCTCACCACCCATTTCAGCGAGGACTTTTCCGGCATTACCGGAAGCGGGGACTTTCTGGTCAAAGACAGGGAAGAATGGGTCGCGATTACCCGCCAGGACTTCGCCCAGGTCAAGGATCCGATTCATATCGAACTCAAGGACCTGACCATCCAGTCCCTGGCTGAGACGATCGCCGTCGCAACCAGCGCCTTCACCATCCACCTGCCGATCAAAGACCACGTTCTGTCACGAAAGATAGCCCGCCTGGTACTGATATTCCGCTTGGAATCCGCCGGGTGGAAAATCTCGCACAGCAGTATTTCCATTCCATTCGGCATGGCTCATGACGGTGAAGTCTACCCGCTGAAGGAGCTGGAGGAGCGCAATCTGTACCTGGAAGAGCTGGTCGTCGAACGGACGATTCAGCTGTCCGAGGCAAATGAAAATCTGCAACGTGCAAATGAAGAGCTGCTGAGAGAAATAGCGGAGCACAAGCAGGCCGAGGAGACGCTGCGGGAGAGCGAAGAGCGTTACCGGTTTTTGTTTACCGGCGCAGGTGACGGGATCATCATTTTATCCACGGATGCAAGGCTGGTAGAGGTTAATGAATCATTTGCCCGGATGCACGGTTACAGCTGCCAGGAAATGCAGCAGTTGGGGCTGGAAGACCTCCATACGCCTGAATCCTCCCTTTTGGCTCCGGAGAGGATACGACGTCTGTTGACCGGAGAAACCCTGATGTTTGAGGTGGAACACTATCACAGGGATGGCCACACTTTTCCGCTCGAGGTATTGGCAGGACAGGTCTCTTACGGTGGGGAATCCTATTTGCAGTGCTTTCATCGCGAAATTACCGAACGCAGGGAACACGAAAAAGAACTGCTGAAGATTGAAAAGCTGGAATCCCTTGGTGCCCTCGCCGGAGGCATTGCCCACGATTTCAACAACATCCTGACCGGAATCATGGGAAACATATCCTTTGCGCAGATGTTCCTTGATGCCGCTCACAAATCGTATAAACCACTGGCTGAGGCGGAAAAGGCGTCGCTGCGGGCCGGAGAACTCGCCAATCAGCTCCTGACCTTTGCCCGTGGCGGCGATCCGGTCAAGAAGGTGGTTTCACTCCAGCACCTGGTGAATGAAACCATCTCGCTTGTTCTGCGCGGCTCAAACGTCAAGGGAACCATCGAAATCCCCGACTCGATCCACGCCATCGAAGCGGACGAAGGGCAGATGATCCAGGTATTCCACAATATCATCATCAACGCTACGCAAGCGATGCCGGGGGGCGGGACGCTGACTGTCGTCGCACAGAACGAGACGCTGTACAATTCGAATACCATGACCCTTCCGGGCGGAAGTTATGTCAGGCTGTCATTCACCGATCAGGGCTGCGGAATATCGGATGGCGATCTGAAAAGAATCTTTGACCCCTACTTCACGACCAAGTCGTCCGGAAACGGGCTTGGGCTCGCTTCGGTCCACTCGATCGTAAACCGGCATGGCGGGCATATCGGCGTCAGTTCCGTAACAGGTAAAGGCGCCACCTTCACAATCCACTTCCCGTCAATCGGCAAGGCTTACTCAAACTATCAAACCGACTCAGTTACACAGAGTCCCGGTGAACATGCGGGCGGTTCCATTCTTGTCATGGACGACGAGGAGATGATTCGGAATATGACGATTGAAATGTTGGAATATATGGGGTATCAGGCGACAGTATGTGAGAATGGCGCAGAGGCAATAGCGCAGTATAAAGCTGCAAGTGAATCAGGGGTGCCCTTTTCGGCGGTTATCATGGATCTGACTATTCCGGGCGGCATGGGAGGAAAGGAAACAGCAGAGCAGATTCTTGCCATCGATCCGAAGGCATGCCTGATTGTGTCGAGCGGCTATTCAAATGATCCGATCATTTCTGACTATGCCGCCTACGGTTTTAATGGCGCTATTACGAAGCCTTACAATCTGAAGGAATTCGAGCAGTTGCTGAGCTCGACGTTGTCTGCGCGGTAGACAACGAATTTGATCATCATGGGGTTTCCCGGTAAGTATTTCGTCGGCAGGGAATTGGGACTTACAGAGCAACCATTATGCCATGTGTCTGATCGTATTTGCATATAACTGTCATCCGGTCTACCGGCTGATCCTGGGTGCAAACCGGGATGAGTTCCGTGATCGCCCGACCGACCCGGCCCGGTTCTGGAGTGACGCCCCTCACCTCCTCGCCGGACGCGACAAGGTGGCCGGGGGAACCTGGCTGGGGATAACTACGAACGGCAAAGTGGCAGCGGTCACCAATTATCGCGACCCGCGACAGCAGGTTGTCGATCCCCCCTCGCGCGGTAATCTTGTTGCCGCTTTTCTGCGGAATCCGCTGGTGACGCCCGAAGATTTCCAGGGGGTTCTCAACCGTGATGGAGAGCTGTACGATGGTTTCAATCTGCTGTACGGCGCCGGAAAAGAGCTGTTTTATTTCACCAACCGGGGCGGTTCATCCGGTCCGGTCACTCCGGGGATCCATGGTCTTTCCAATCATCTGCTTGACACCCGCTGGCCCAAGGTGACCGTCGCCAAGTCCCGACTCAAAGCCATTTTGAAAATGACACGCATAGACCCGGAGCAGATTTTCACGGCGTTGTCCGATCCCGCTCCCTTTGCCGACGGTCTTCTGCCGGATACGGGGGTCGGCCCTGAGCGGGAACGCCTGCTCTCGCCGGTCTTCATCGAAAACGAAGGTTACGGTACCCGTTCAACAACCGTGCTGCTGATCAACCATAGTGACCGTGTGACGTTGGTCGAGCGGACCTTTGACCGTTCTGCCGGGATTTCATCACCCAGGCATTTCAGCTTCACTATCGAGCCCGACATCCGATGAACTTTCTCTTCCACATGCTGCTCTCCGGTGATGACGGGCAGATCCTGGTCGGCAACTTCATGGGAGACTTTGTCAAAGGGCCGCTGGCGGACCGGTTTCCCGAGCGTATCAGGCAGGGCCTCACCCTGCACCGCAGGATAGATTCTTTTGCGAGCCGGGATGACCTGTTCCGGCGGAGCAGGCTGCGTCTCGATCCGCACTACGGACTGTATCGCGGAGTGCTGATCGACCTGTTCTATGATCATTTTCTGGTTACCGAGTGGAACAACTGGTCGGATGAACCATTCGACATTTTTCTCGCCAGGACCAGATCAACCATTGAAAATCAGCGGGACGAGATGCCTGAGCGTTTGCAAAAACTTGTGCCGATTATATTCGAGGAGCTGCTCCCATCATATAGCACGGTAAGCGGCATAGGTTCCGCCCTGGAACGGATGTCACGGAGGGTCACCAGAGAGAACCCGCTGGC
>JANNLB010000143.1:0-25030 GCA_031396605.1 Geobacter sp.
CTTCTCGGTTTCTGCGATGCGCAGTTGTTTCATCCCGTTTTTTGCAAGTACACCGCCCAGGATGTTAGTCAGCTCGCTGGAAGCAAAGGCGATCGGCAGCCCGAAGGTTGCGTCATACTCCGTCAGGCAGACATAACCGGCTAGTTTTGGCCAACAGCTGCGCTCGAAACCGTCAAACCCATCCAGGACAAGTGCCCGGGTGATCTCGCGGGCCCGGTCGGAGCGGAAGTTGAAGAAGATGAAGCCGTCGCTGTCATTCAGTGTTGCGCCTTGTGCAACAACGACCGGCACGACAAATTCATCATGCACCCCGGCCGCGTAGCTCTGTTCAATCGCCTCCTTCGAGGAAGCGCGAGACTCTCCATCGCCGCAGACGATAGCGTTATAGGCCTTCTCTACCCTGTCCCAGCGATTGTCGCGGTCCATGGCATAATAGCGTCCCATGACCGTCGCGATTGTCCCGACGCCGATCCGCACAATCTCCTCCTCCAACCGCGCCAGATACCCGGCGCCGCTCTGGGGAGGCGTATCACGGCCATCCAGTAAGCAGTGCACGAAAACCTCCGTCAAACCCTCGCGTTTGGCCAGCTCCAGCAGGGCGTAAAGGTGCGTGTTATGCGAATGAACCCCGCCGTCGGAGAGCAGGCCAGCCAGATGCAGCCTCCCGCCAGCCGCTTTGACTTTGGCGATGCAGTTCAGCAGGACCGGGTTGGTGAAGAAGTCGCCGGCCAGAATGGATTTGGTGACGCGGGTCAGTTCCTGATAGACAACCCGACCAGCCCCCAGATTCAGATGCCCTACCTCGGAGTTGCCCATCTGTCCCTCCGGCAGACCGACCGCCATCCCGGAGCAGCTGATCTCAACATGCGGGTATTCGTTCAGATATGTAGTAAGGTTGGGGGTTTTCGCCAGGGCAACAGCATTGTGGGCGGGATTGCGGTTGATTCCCCAGCCGTCAAGAACCATCAGAAGAAGCGGTTTTTTCATCGGACTACCTTTCAGATTAATGATGATACGGTTCACCATTCAAGATCGTAAACGCCCGGTAGATCTGCTCCAGCAGGAAAACCCGCACCATCTGGTGGGTGAAGGTCATTTTCGACAATGACAGCATCTTGCCGCGCCTGCGGAATTCTTCGGAGAACCCGTAGGCGCCGCCGATGGCGAAGATCAGCTCGCCGGTGCCGCTGTCGCGCTGTTTGCCGACAAAGGCCGCAAGGGCGGGGGAGTCCATCTGTTCGCCTCGTTCATCCAGCAGGAGCAGGGTTGCAGCGGGTGAGATCAGCTTTTCCAACCGTTCGCACTCCCGGCGGCGCATATCCTCCGCCTCAGCGCCCTTCTCATCGCGGATATCGATCAGCTCCAGCGGAGAGTAGCGCCGGATGCGACCGGCGTATTCGTCGATCGCATCCTTGACCCAGGGATCACGACTTTTCCCGACCCAGAGCACCTTGATTTTCAAAAATCGGATTCCTTGCGGGACGCTTTTATTTCAGCCGGCAATTCCAGTTCGGGCGCCATCCCCCAGAGACCGTCCAGATCATAATAGCGGCGGATCTGGTCATGGAAGATGTGCACCAGCACATCGCCATAATCCATTACAATCCATCTGCCGTCCTTGGCGCCCTCAATATCATTGACCTTGCCGAACTTCTTCAGGCCGGTGCGGATATTGTCGGCAATGGCCTGGTTCTGTTTGTCGGAAGAACCGGAGATAATCACCATGTAGTCGGCAATCGACGAAATCCGTGAGATGTTGCGGACACAAATATCAAAAGCCTTTTTGTCGTACGCCAGTTCGGCGCATTTAAGTGCGCGCTCACTGGGGGTCAGGGTTGTCTTTTCGACGGTTGTTGTTTTTTTTACTGGCATGAGCGGTAGATCCTTTGCTGCGAGATATATGCTGCTACGTCAGGTGGTACGTATCGTGTGATGTCGGCGCCACCGGCGGCAAGCCGCCGGATTTCAGTTGAAGAAAGCTCCTGCGGGGAGCCCGTGATAAAAGTTACGGTGGTGCCCGATTGGTGCGTCAGGCGACCTGTTGTGCCAAGGGAAAACAACATCTTGACATCAACCGGCAGGATGTCGATCGGGTTTGAAACCGGACATCCGGGACGCTCGACGACGATCAGGTTGCACAGACAGAATATTTCGGCAAAGCGATGCCACGTGCCGAGCTCCAGAAATGAATCGCCGCCGATGATAAAAAACAGATCATCACCCGGAAGCCGCTCCCGAAACGTCCGGATCGTGTCAATGGAATATGACTTGCCGCCCCGCTCAGCCTCGACTGTTGACATTTCGAAATCCGGACGGCTTGCGATAGCCATTCTGACCATTTGTGAGCGGTCTTCAAACGAAATGTCTCCCGCCAGCAGTTTGTGCGGTGGATCTGCCGCCGGAACAAAGATGATCCTGTCAAGCAGACAGGCAGCCTGCGCCTCCCCGGCAATGCGCAAATGGGCATTGTGAACCGGATTGAAGCTCCCTCCGAGCAGCCCGATTCTCATGTCATCAAAATCTTGTTTTTTATGATCAGCATCTCAAACGCCAGCGATGCCTTGTATACCAGTTTTTGAAGCTCCTGCAGCCGTTTGCCGAGCGCATCCATGTCGGCTGAGACCATGACTACAGCCACGACTTTTTTGAGCATGACTATAGGCAGTACCAACAACGGCGTAGCGGAGCCTACCGCAAGGGCCTTAATCAGCTGAATATTTTCGGGCGTCTGAATCAAGGTCCCCATGGCAAACTGGCGGGTTTCGAGCACATCCCTCATCACGGACGGTTTACTCAGGAGAAAGCTCAGATTTTCCAACTCATCAATCCGTTTTCCTGCAGCGATTCCCCGCCAGCCGACCGCCATGTTGTTCCGGATTATGAACAGAGCGCCAACCGTGAATTCCTGACCGAGATATTTGATAAAAACGGTGGCAATCTGGTCGCGGTTTTTTGCGGAGGCAAACGCGAGTGAAAGTCGATCAACCGAATATCGTTCCACGCCGTCCAGGACAGCATCATGTTCGATATCATGGCCGGGAATGTTGGCAAACCCCTCGAATTCAAGCGGAATTTCAATATTGAGCAGCTCTCCGCTGTCATTCATCATCGGAATTTCAATTTTTTCGGCTTTTTTGACCTCATCCGCAACGGGAGCGGACCTCCGTTTGTTGGCGAGTTCCCCTTCTATCCGGAGGTAGCGGATATCGCCCCGTATCTGATAATGCGTCGAAAGGGCCGAAGTAATTCGGACGTCCGGCGCAATGTGCGGAAGGATGACGCACCCGGTGACAAATGCCACTTCATCTATCGCTTTAAAATCAGTCGGATCCGCCATAGCCAGCGCCAGTTTTTTCCCTTCGGCCCTGATCGGCACCACGCGGTATTTTGCGGCCAGCTCTGCAGGGACCAGGGCAAGCACTTCAGGAGGCACCGACGACATGGCGCGAGGAGAAACCGCCGGAACTCCCAGCTTACGACTCAAAAAACGACACAACTGCTCATCGCTTATGAACCCCAGCTCAACCAGACTGCTTCCCAGTTTGATACCGAAGATGATCTGACTTTTAAGCGCTTCATCAAGCTGTTCCGGGGTAATCAGTTTTTCGTTCAGCAGCAGTTCGCCCAGTTTGATAGCCATTTTTTCCCTCTTATAGCCAGGTTGCGTTCGATAATGGAGCGTAGGAGCGGCATTTTGCCGCGATTTTCGCGCCTGCAAGGCGCTCCTACGAAATCCCTACAGGATTTCCGGCTTCAGGAGCGTGCCCCTGATCGGAACCTTGTAAACCCCCGGAGAGGCCATAAACTTGGCCAGAAGCATAAAAACCAGTTTCTGTTTTTCCATAAACTCCGGTTTGGGCATTATTTCCAGGCTCATGTTGAGGGGGGTGACGGCCGTGTTGGCCCCCATGGGGATGTCACCTGACAGCCGCATGTAAATGCCGTCCCCCTCAAGCGTAAAACTCTCCAGGCGGACTTTCCCGTCACTGACTCTAACCATCCCCTGAGTTTTCAGATTGGACGCATCGGGGAGTGGAAAGGCCCCCAGCTTGACACCTGAAAATTCAAGCTGCTTCACCTCAAGTTTCAGGTCGCCGCTCAAACCCCTCGCGCCGCGCTGCAGCTTACCCCGGCTCCAGAGGTTCCCGGCCGCTTTGGCTCCGAGGACACTCTTGAAAAAGGGTATGTCGGCAAGAGATATGCCGTTTGCGTCAAGATCCAGAGCCGCTTTGCCATTCAGGGCATACCTGATGTCCATATGACCCTTGCCAATCGTTGCCCCTCCGGAAATAACTGCCCGACCGGCAAAAAGAGGGAGCAACAGCAATCTGACCTGCAGTCGACGGCAGCTCAGCAGCTGACCCTGTTCTGACGACAGCATCAGATTGTCCCATGCCAGACCGGGGAGGAGAGTCTTGTGAACCGTCGGAGCAATCGTCAATCCCTGTCGAGACAGAATCTGCACAACTACGGCATTGATCCTCGCTGCCGGGAAAAACAGATAACTAAACATTATAAAGAGAATCAGGGTCGCGGCCAGAAGGGCTGCTCCCCTACCCAGCTTTGAAGCGTTCATGGCTTTGCCTGACCAGGGGCCGGTCTGAGCAGTGCCAGAATGACTGTTAGATCACATCGGGACGGATCATCAAAACGAACCCGCAGATTACATTTTTTTATGATGAGCGGGCGGCTCCCTTTTTCGAGTCGATACAGCAGATTGACCGCTTCATTGAGTGTTAACGCATCGATGCGGATATCGGCCGCATCTTCGGTAAAACCGCTCCGCTCTTCACCCTTGAGCGGAACAATTTTAATCAATTTTCCTTTGATACCGGTATCTTCGATGATTTTAGCCGGTGAGTCGTCCGGGCGGAGCGACGCCATACGTTCGTTAAGCTGATCGGATGCCAGCCGGGCTGACAGGTACGCGGCTTTGAGCGGTAGCAGCTCCTTCAGTACTGTTTCACGGGCGGCCCGTTTCTTTTCAAGCGCCTGTACTTTAGCACTCAGCGCCGACCACCCGACCGCTGCGGCCAGCAGCACAATCAGGATGTAGCCGATCCGGAGGCGGGTGCGGCCGTCAAGATCCTGCCACCTGTTGCTGATGATCTCCAGAGGTCTCATTTCGTCCCCTCCTTAAGCGTTCCTGTCAAACTGAAGCCGACTGTGCCATCCGGCCGACTCTTGACTTCACCCAGTTCGGCAGAGGCCAACAGAGGGGTAAGCGCGGCCTTAAATTCATTGACCGCCTGAGCTGACCGGGCGTCCCCTTTTATCCGCAGGTTGCGCCCCTCCAGCTCGGCTTCATACAGACCGTTGATGGAGTTCCCTTTGGCTTCGGCCAGTTTTTTCATGAGATCCAGATACCCGCCAGAGTTTTCTACACCGGCCAGTTTCCTGATTTCCCCCTTGATTTCAGAAATTTCATCCACCGCCTTGGCTCGACCCGGAAAAATTTCGCGATAAATCGCCGCAACTGATTTGTTCAGGGATGAAAGGTCAGTTGCAGCACTGCGGTACTGTAGTCCTTTGTTTACGAACAGCAGCAGAATGACGGCCGCTGCCAGGATTCCGGTCAGGATCAGCTTCTTGCGCAGTTTGGCGTCCCCGGCGGTCCAGGCAAGTTCCCCCTGGCGGAAATCGGGGAGTGTGCCGGCATAGTTTGCCCGGGCTACAGCATAGAGCCCAGCCAGCTGCTGAAAGGTTTCTTCATTTTTGAACAGATGCCCCAGCTCCGGCGGCACTCCCACCGTTTCTACCGGTAATGGCAGCGTACCGGCATCCGAAAGCCCGCTCCCTCCAGTCCCGATCAGGCAGAGTCGCGGTGGGGGTTCTCCTCCGGAGAGTTCCAGAGCCGACAGCGTGGCGGCTACCATCGCAGTGTTCACTTCGGCATTAAATGCACGGAAGTAGGTCAGCCGTCCCCCCTGCAAAAGAGACAGCGAGCTTCCGTCGCATACGGCACAGTCAGGCGGAATTCCCGGCAGCTGGGACAGTGCGAACGGGAGTGAGCTGACAACCTGGGGCTCGATGCCGGCCTCTCGGAACTGTCCGATTGCCTCGCTGATGTCGCTTTTGCGAGCCCACAGCGCCAGAAACTGACCCTCTCCTGCCGACAGTACCCCGAGCGAGAGCTCTTCGATCGGCAGTGCAATGTCACCCTGCAGATGAGCCGGAAGAACCTCCCGCACCTTGCGGAGATCGTTAAACGGGAGCGACACGGAACGCTGCGCAAACAGCGCCGATGGAAGGCAGAGGACAACGCGGGGGGAGCCGGTCATTTTTTCTGCTATGCTCCGGACTGCATCAGCCAGCGGCCGCTCTTCGTCCAGCTCGATCATCGCTGCCCCGATCAGTTCCGTAGAACGTCGAGATATCCCGAAATGGGCAACGGTTAGTTGCTTTTCTTCAGCCTGCAGAATCAGATAATCCATGGTACGCTGCACCCTCACCTGCGAAATATATTTATTCAGGGATCAATATTCCTGCCACGACAACACTTCTCCTGACAACCGAACCACCGCCTCAACCGTCCGCGCGGAATCCTTTACTCTGGCTACGGAGGTTATTCTAAATACATTTCCTTTGTAACAGATCATCGCCCCGCCCAGACCTGGACCGGTCCCGGGTACCCGCACATTAACATCCGCTATGTTTTCGAAGGCTTTTATCCTCCGCTGTTCCATGATTCTCTCGGCAGTCCGAGCATCAATACTACTGTCAAGCGCTTGTAGTACCTCAATTGGGGCTCTATTTATGTTAACCTGACTCGGAATTGTGGGATTAAATTCTGAGAACATCCTCAGATAAGGGCTTAATTTTCTAGGTATTTCAGGCGCAACCCCCATGACCAGAGAAAGTTCCGTCAGCGTCAGCAGCTTGGCGTTGCGGGCTTTGTACGGCGGATTCTGGGTGCCATAATAAGAGGGGCCCACCCCTCCGGGGTGTGTTATGCCGACCGGGCTAATCCAATCCGCCACAGGCGGCCAAATAGATCCCGGCAGTTGCGGAGTCAGAATTGATCCGAGTCTCAAAAGTGCTTTCTGTGTGGCATCATTATACGTTCCATCCGGAGTTACCAGATCGTTTATATTGATTTTACCACTTTCTTCTGTGATTTTTATTTCCAGAGATCCAACTTCATCACTAAGTGGTTTTACTAAAAAGTTTGAAAGAAGAGTTGGATCAATGTTCTGAGAGAGCGCTTTATTCACCGCCATCACACCAGACTCTGCCAAAACTGAAGCCTGTTGCCCATCACGAAACCCGCGACTTATTGATGTATCAACATATACCTGGTGGATCATCTCAACCACCACCGCCACCATTAGCGCAGTTATAACCAGCGTCAAAATAAGGGCAAAACCGGATTCGTTTTTAAGCCGCCCCATCACAAGCCAATCCGCGGGGTTGAGAGTATCGTAAACTCTACCGGTTTCCCCTCCTCCACTACCTGCACCGTTACCCGCACACTGCCGCCACCAGACGCGTTCTTCGGCAAACTTCCATTTATGGCTGTGTCCCAGCTTTTGACCCACTTTGACCCATCATAGCACTCCACCAAAAAAAAACTGATCTGCTCCATCTGAGGAAAGTCAATGACAGTGCTCTCTTCGGAAAACAGGTCACGTTCCTGACGTCTCAAGGAAAGCTTTTTATCTTTTTCTACCACGCGATACGTGACGATAACGATGCCAGATTCTCCATGAGACCCGGATGCTGGAGGTGCCAAGGTAGTCAGAGTTAGTGTCGATGCTGGAGCACCAAAATTGTCACGATCCTCCACCACAAACTTCAGTGAATGCAGTTCCTTGGAGTTGTTAGGTTTAAACATTAACGATGAGACTTCTCGGCGGATCAGATCAAGAGTGGCACCCAGTTCCCGCCGTGATTCCATTCCGGATGAAGCGCGGTCCCTGGCCCTCATAATACCGAAATAACTACCATACAGCGCCGTCGTGAGGATGCCGAGCAGCACCACCGCAATCAGAACTTCCAGCAGGGTGAAGCCGTTATTTCGGGAGATACCGGACAAGCGTCACCTCCCTGCCGTCGTTGCCGCGCTTCACCTTAATAACTAGTTTCTGCAGAACGGGTATATCGGTCGGCAGCAGATCGGCTTTCCAACTCAACTCCGGATGGGCAGGGGCCAGCGTCCCTTCTCCCTTGACCGGTGTATTTCCCATCTCTGCCATACGGTTTCGCGCCAGTAGCGTCAGGGTCGTACTGTCGCGCTCGCCCGCAAGGATTCCGAGATGATAATTCACCGATCCCAGCAGGGTCAGGATGACACCCGCCATGATGGCCAGCGCCACCATAACTTCCAGGAGCGTAAAGCCTGAAGTCGCGCATCTCATGGCGGATCCTCGAGGTATCCTTCGTACGCCTTGACCTTGCCGCCGGACGGAAAGGCCATCACCGTCCAGAATTGTCCCTCAACAGAGCGGAGATGTACCGTGACAAAGTCCCGTATCCCCCCCATGCCAACATCCAGTCGCAGTTGACCGTCGCTGACCTTGCCCAGCCGGGGTATCCGTACATCGGCAACGATAATTCCCTCTTTCACCGGTGATTTCTGCAGCAGCGGGTCGGAAGGCTCATTGGCGCTCCCGTCCGAACCGATCTCTACAATTTTTACGGAGTCCGTTCCCGGTGCCAGAGCCAGATAATAACCGGTATGAGAAGTTGCCGCCCTTTCCTGAAGGTATCGAAGAGTTGAGGCCAGAGTCCGGGCAGATATTTTCAGATTTTCCTGGTCCGATGAGGGGAGTCGCGGGAGAACCAGCAGCAACACCATACCGATAATTACCATTACCACTGCAATCTCGATCAGGGTAAAACCTGTCTGACAGCGGTTTTTCCGGCGCAGCCCGGCCGCATCTGAACCGATGGCAGGGGGGGAGTTCATAAGCTTAGACCATCGCAAGTATATGAGACAGATCTTCACCAAAGAGCCGCTTTTGCCACTCTCTCATGCCGGGTAATGCATCAAGTTCTTCTTTTGCTGCACTTTGGGTGTCGGCGATTGCTTCCAGCAGCCAGTTGGGCGCCAGCATCCCCGGATCGAGCCCGAGTTCGCGGCTGTAACGCTCCCGCCACAATTTAAGGTTCTTCAGCCGTACCTTGGCCAGCTCCTGCACCTCTTTTTTACCGCTACGGGGGAAACGGGGCAGTCTGGCTTCAGGAGTTGCAATTCCCCGTTCAACAGCCGACAAAATACCGGCGCCGTGTCGCTGGAGCTGCCCGGAGGTCATCCCTTTGATCAGTGACAGATCATACAGCGTCCTGGGTCTGTTCTCCGCAACCTCAATCAGGGTATCAGCCGATAACACCTTGAACGGCGGTCGATCCAGGAGTTCCGACTGTCGATCCCGCAACTGCAGCAATTCTTCCAGGATAGCGAGTGTGTGCCCTTTCAACTTGCCGGCACCTTTGCAGTAGAGAAATAACGGGCCATCTTTTTCGGAAACCCGCGCCTGACACACCAGCCGGCCCTCTTCATCGAGCCAGGCCAATCTGTCTTTGACTGCAAGTTCAACCTGGAACTGATCATAGAGCGGCAGCAGATCCGATGTATCAGCGACAGCGTAAGCGCACATCTCGCGGCCCAAGGGTCGTTTACTCCAGTCAGCCTTCTGGTATTTTTTGTCCAGTTCGATTCCGAAACGGGCTTTCAAAAGAGCTGCCAGACCAAACTCGGCAATCCCCAGAAAGCGTGCGGCGATCATGGTATCGAACAGGTTCGTCACTTCGATGCCGAAGTCCCGATACAGAGAACGGATATCGTAATCGGAACCATGCATGACAACGACAATTTCCGGATTGGCGAGCGGAGCAGCCAGTGGCGATAACGAGGTGAGCGCCAGCGGGTCGATCAGCCAGCTTTGCTGGCGGGTTGAGACCTGAGCGAGGCAGACTTTTTCACGATAGTGATGGAGTGAGTCCATTTCCAGATCGACCGCAAATTCTGTCTGGTGTGAAATAATATCGGCTAATTCGGTCAACCTGGCCATGGTGGTTATGATTTCGCAGGTTCCAGCCTGCCTATGGAAAGAACTCAAACCGTAAACTCCCTCAGAATTGAATAAGTTGTGGTACGTTGGGCGGCACGGAAGCCGGCGCCATGTATCAGGGTGATCATATCTTGCTGCGACATGCAGAAACTGCAGCCGGCGGCAGCTACTACATTCTCCTCAAGCATGGTGCCGCCAAGGTCGTTAGCTCCGAAAAAGAGGGCTACCGAAGCCATTTTGGCGCCTTGTGTAACCCAACTGGCCTGAATGTTGGGGATATTATCAAGTACTATCCGCGACAACGCCAGTACTTTCAAATAATCGACGCCGGTAGCGGTCGTTCCCCCCAGTTCAGTATTGCCCGGTTGGTATGTCCAGGGAATGAACGCCGTGAACGATCCTCCCTTATCCTGAATTTCACGCACCCGGAAAAGATGCTCGATAATATCTTCCGGCTTCTCGCTGCTGCCGAACATCATCGTGCCGGTGGTCGGCATTCCGAGGAGGGCGGCTTTCAGCATGACTTCGCCCCACTTTTCCCAGCCTATTTTTTTGGGAGAAATGCTGCTGCGCACCTCATCTACCAATATCTCGGCCCCCCCTCCCGGAATCGAATCGAGCCCGGCGTTCTTGAGACGGAGTAACGTTTCATCCAACGCAAGGTACGAATTGTCAGCAATGGACGTTACCTCGGCCGGTGATAACGAATGATTTTGTACGCTCGGAAAACGCTTCTTTATTTCCCGAAAGAGCTCTTCAAAAAAATCTATTTTCAAGTCGGGGTGGAGGCCACCCTGCATCAGCAGTTGGGTGCCGCCCTGTTCGACAAGTTCGGCAATCTTTCCATAGATCTGATCATGAGTCAAAAGATAGGCATCCGCAGCGTCTTTGGTCCGATAAAAGGCGCAAAACGAGCATTTCGTGTCACAGATATTGGTGTAGTTCACGTTGCGATCAACAACAAAGGTAACCGTGCCGTCAGGATGAAGCTGTCGCCTTATTTCGTCGGCGCTCTTCCCAAGCGCCAATAGATCCCCGTTAATCAACAGATCAAGAGCCGCTGCACGCTGAATTCTGATCGCACCGGTTGATTTCATGGTAGAATACTCGGCGTCTTCATGCAACTTTCTCGTTCGCTTTCAAGCATCTGGCGAATCTCCAGCGGTATCCTCCGGGCTTTCAAGGCCGGACTTATGCAGGCCAGCGTGACCAATCCTTCTACCAGCAGCTTCCCGTCATTCTGACGTACAATATTTTGGCAGAGTATAATTGAAGAGCCGCCAACACGAACCGGGCTGGTCATTACGACAAGAAGATCATCATGAAAAGCTGGGGCTTTGAAATCTATTTCCAGTCGCACGACCGGAAACACGAAGCCATACCTGGCAAGTTCCGCAACAAGAAACCCGTGGCTGCGAAAATACTCCGTTCGTGCCCGTTCCAGATATTTGATGTAATTGGCATGATACACAACACCGCCGGCATCGGTATCTTCATAATATATTCGGACGTCCATGTACTTTCTCAATCCCACATTTTCTGCATGACGTAGTAAGAGATTTACTCTAGTGCAGATTCTATTCATCTGCAACTTATTCTCGGCATTTTTAAGCAAAAAACAGGCGCTCTATGCTCAATCAACCAAAAATAGCCTTGAACACTAAAACCGTCAAAACCCAGGTTGTTCTATATCAAACCCTCCGTTTGAGCCTCAGAGGCTGTTTTTGGAGCAAGTGCTCTGCAGCTCTTATTTCATAAGGCTTTGCTCTGTTTTATGAATGTCAGCACCCGCTTACCCATATTGAACGGCAGTGTGTAGCGATGTATCGACGTAACCGTAAATCCGCCGGCACGTACAATCTCATCACTGGCAGCAATTTCGTCATCAGCCTGATCTCCCTTCATGGCAATCAGCACTCCTCCATCTGAAAGCAGCGGAGCTGCCAGAGAGACAAATCGATCAAGCCGGGTAAAGGCACGCGATGTAATAATGCTGAATGTGTGGCGATGCGTTTTCAGAAGATCTTCGACTCGTGAGTGGACCGCTTCAATATTCTGTAAATTCAGGATGCGAATGACATGCCGCTGGAAATTTATTTTTTTTGCAACAGCATCAACCGAGACCATAGAAATATCAGGCTTGATAATTTTTAAAGGAATTACCGGAAGACCTGCTCCTGATCCTATATCAAGCAGGCGATCACCGGCTGTTACATGGGGGGCAAGGCTGAGTGAATCTACGAAATGCTTGATCGCAATCTCTCTGTCTTTCGTAATTGAGGTCAGATTAACCCTGCCGTTCCATTTCTTCAGTTCGGCAGCATAGAGTTCAAATAATCCGATTTCGTGATCTGAAAGAGTCAGCCCCATCGCTTGTGCTTCCTGAGCGACTATGTCACCGATAATGGAATGCATTACTGGACATGTCCCTTCCAGAAAGATGACTTCAGTGCTATGGACAGAATTGAAATAGCCGCCGGTGTAACGCCCGGAATTCGCGATGCCTGCCCAAGGGTATCCGGCCTGCTTTTCGAAAGTTTTTCACGAACCTCCGTAGTCAAGCTTTTCACTGAAGCATAGTCAAGGCTTACGGGTATACGGGTTGTTTCGAGCTTTTTTGCTTGCTCTACCTGTTCAAGTTGCCGATCAATATATCCCTTATATTTAGTCTGTATTTCAACTTGTTCACGTATTTCCGGAAGTGTTTCACGTGAAACAGGATCCAGTTCAGCCAAATCGGAATAACAGAAGTCTGATCGTTTGAGCAGATGCTCCAGCGTCGTACCCTTTTGGATATCGTCAAGCCCTCGCAATGCGAGCGCCTCCAGCTGGTGATCGGAATGCACCAGTCGGGTGGTTGCAATCCGATCAAGCTCATCCGCTATCATGTTCCTCTTTTCGGCAAACAGAGCAAACTCCTGCTCTGCCACGAGACCAAGCTGATACCCTGTCTCACGGAGACGCAGGTCAGCATTGTCTTCACGAAGCAGGAGACGGTATTCCGCACGCGATGTGAACATGCGATATGGTTCTTTTGTGCCGAGCGTAACCAGATCGTCAATCATGACGCCTATGTAGGCCTGACTTCTCGTCAGCACGAGAGGATCGCGACCCTTTACCCGAAGAGCGGCATTGATGCCGGCGATGAGCCCCTGAGCAGCCGCCTCTTCATATCCGGACGTACCGTTAATCTGGCCGGCGTGGAATAGATTACTGATCGACTTTGTTTCAAGAGAATTGTGCAGTTGAATCGGGTCAACATAATCATATTCAATAGCATATGCAGGACGCATTATTTCAACTTGTTCCAGGCCGACAATAGAGCGGTAAAAAGCAATCTGAATATCAATTGGAAGAGATGTGGACATGCCGCTCGGATAGACTTCTATGGTGTCGAGCCCCTCGGGTTCGATGAATGTCTGGTGACGATCCTTATCCGGAAATCGAACGACTTTGTCCTCAATTGAAGGGCAATAACGCGGACCGACACCCTCAATAATTCCTGAATACAACGGCGAGCGATCCAAGCCGGACCGGATAATGTCATGCGAACGATGATTAGTGTACGCAATGTGACAGGGGAGTTGCGGCATTGTGATCTGTTTGGTTGAAAAAGAGAATGGCATTGGCGGGTTATCGCCAAATTGAGTCTCCAGTTGTGAAAAATCTATCGACCGGGCGTCAAGACGCGCTGGAGTGCCGGTCTTAAGCCTGCCGACGTCAAAACCGAGCTCCCGCAACTGATCCGAGAGACCTATTGACGGCTGATCACCTGCACGACCGCCGGGATAATTGTTCAACCCGATATGGATAAGGCCGCGCATGAATGTGCCTGTAGTTACAACCACCGTCCAAGAAAGATATCTGATGCCGGAACGCAGCTCGACACCGCGCAATCTGCCCCCCTCTAAATACAACGACGTTACCTCTCCCTGCTTAAGGTCAAGATTTGCCTGCTGTTCAAGTACCTGCTTCATCCGAAGCCGATATAGCTGTTTATCTGCCTGGGCGCGTGATGCTCTGACCGCTGGACCTTTTTTAGTATTCAGAATTCGAAACTGAATGCCGGTAGCGTCAATATTCTTCGCCATTTCTCCGCCCAGGGCATCAATTTCCTTGACCAGATGCCCCTTTGCCAAGCCGCCGATAGAAGGGTTACAGGACATCAGAGCGATCGCATCTAGATTGATCGTCAGCAGCATCGTACGACACCCCATACGGGCAGATGCCAGGGCGGCTTCACAACCTGCATGTCCGGCTCCGACAACAATTACGTCGTAAACCTGATCATAAGTCATCATGAGTACAGTCCACCGTCAAAGATCTGTTTCACGTGAAACATAGCATTATTTTCCGATACAAAATGAAGAGAAGATCCGGTCAAGTACTTCATCCGTAGTCGTCTGCCCAGTAACAGTTCCCACTGCCTGAAGCGCATCACGAAGATCCAAAGCAAGCAGTTCCAGATTGCGGTCTCGAAGCTCTGCAGAAAATTGTCGCAGCAATCGTTCTGCAGAAACCAGTGCGTCCCGGTGACGAGCTTGGGAGAGCGCCACGAATTCGCGAGCATCAGATTCTGTAGAGTGGAGAAACTGCCTGCAGACCGTCTGTTTGAGCAGATCAACCCCTTCTCCTGAAAGCGCGGCAATCCTGACGATGGCAGCAAAACGCCCTTCATCGGGCAGGATGAACAGCTGGTGAAGATCCGTTTTGTTGAGCACGGCAATCGTTCTGCGATCAATGAGTGAATCATAGATCAGTTGATCTTCCAGACTGAACTCGCGGGAAGCATCAAAAACAGCGAGGACAAGATCCGCCATCGGTATTTTTTCAAGGGCCCTATTGATCCCTTCCTGCTCAACCAGATCATCAGTATGACGAATTCCGGCAGTGTCGAGCAGCCGAACGGATAGTCCTTCGAAGGTTATAGTTTCTTCGATGATGTCACGGGTTGTGCCGGGAATATGGGTTACAATCGCCCGGTTTTCATTCAGCAGCCGATTAAGCAGACTAGACTTGCCGGCGTTCGGCTTGCCGACTATCAGAACCGAGATCCCATCACGCATGATCCGCCCCTCATCAAAGGTGAGAAGTAAACCGGCGATTATACTCCGAGCTTCTTTAACGGAGGCAGATATTACCGCTACGTCGGTCTCTCCGAGATCATCGTCAGGAAAGTCGATATACGCCTCTACTAAAGCAAGCGACTGGAGCAGGCAACTCCGGACATCGTCGATTCGCCTCGAAAGCATACCTTCTCGCTGCCTCTGGGCTAACTGCAGGGCGGCTTCACTCTTTGAAGCGATAATATCCATGACCGCTTCAGCCTGGACCAGATCAATACGGCCGTTAAGAAACGCCCGCCGCGTAAATTCGCCCGGTTCCGCCAGCCTTACCCCGCATGAAAGAACCAGGGCAAGTACCCGTTCGACAACCAGCCAGCCACCATGACAATGCAACTCCAGAACATCTTCGCGTGTATATGAGCGGGGAGAGCGCATATAAACAGCCATAGCTTCGTCAATCTTCTCACCGGTTGCGGAGTCGGAGATAGTGCCAAAAGAAAAACGGTGGCTCACAAGGCCACCGTCATAGACAGGTTTAAAAACAGTATGTCCTACCGCAGCGGCCAGATCGCCACTCACACGGATAATTCCAATACCGCCATTACCAGGAGGGGTACTGACAGCCGCTATAGTATCGCGGATATACATAAGTCAATGCTCCAGGGGTCTGCCGGACTAGTCTTTTACCAGTTTGTTTATGTACATCTGTTGGCCGATAGTCAACACGTTATTGACCAGCCAGTACAGTACCAGTCCGGAAGGAAAACTGAGAAACATGAACGTGAAAACAACCGGCAGGGCCAGCATCATCTTCTGCTGCAGCGGCTCCATTTGAGAAGGAGTCATCTTCTGCTGAATGAACATAGTAATACCCATAACAATAGGCAACGGTCCAATAATAAACGGAAGATGAAACAACGCGCCAAACAGGTTATCAGGGCCCGCCAGATCGGTGATCCAGAGCAGAAACGGTGCGTGACGCAACTCGATAGAGAACATCAGTGATTTATAGAGGGCGAAAAATACCGGTATCTGCACAACCATCGGCAGACAGCCTCCCATCGGATTAACCTTATGCTCGCGATACAACTCCATGACCGCCTTGTTCATGGCGTCGCGGTCATCCTTGTACTTCTCACGCATCTTTGTCATCTCGGGCTGAATTTTCTGCATACCCTTCATTGACTTGTAACTCTTATGTGTCAGCGGGAAGAACAGCGCCTTGAGAATTATCGTGACGATGATGATTGCAATGCCGTAGTTGCCGACATATTTATAAAAGAATTTCAGCGAATAGAGCAGCGGCTTGGCGATTACCGTAAACCAGCCAAGATCAAGTGATTGCACCAGCGAATTACCCTGCTCTTTCAGTATATCAATATCCTTTGGACCGACAAACAGGCGGTGTGCGACGGTTATAGACTGACCGGGATTGACCGTAAACTGGGGAGATGAGACGATCGACTCAAAGAAACCGGCGCTGTTCTTTTTTAACTCAACGGACGCAATACTGTTTTTCTCGGAAAGAATCGCGTTAAGAAAATACTTGTCTGCAAAACCGGACCACTGAATTGTCTTTTCATAGCGCTTTGAGGCGCTGGAAACATCTTTGATTTTATCGGACTGAAGACTGTTATCAGAAAAGAGGTATGAACCGGCTGTATCAAAACGGTTATCCATTACTTTAGGCTCAGCCGGGTAGGTCATTACATGTTGAATGGCACCAACCAATGGTCCGGCAGAATTGTTGAAAACCTGGGTTTCGAGCTTGATGTCATATTTCCCGGATGAAAACGTATATATTTTACGAACAGTAAAACCCTGCCCGGAAATAAAATTGAAGGTGAGCTGCCGTGATCCGTTTTTTTCAATTTTGAACCCGTCAGAATCAGACATGAACGATGTGTTGTCGAGAAGATTGAGGCCGGCCGCTCTTGTTGAAAATGAAAAGATATTCGGGTCTGCGTCATATCCCAGAATAACTTTTTTGGCCGCAGGTGTATTTTCTTCACGGTAGTTATTGAGTGTCAGGTTCTTGAGACTCGCACTGCGGGAAGAAAAAACCGCCGTATAAAGGTCGGTTTCTACTCTGATCTCCTTTTGAGGTGCGTTTGTGGGGGCAGCTTGCGTCGTGACTGGCGTAGGGGCCAATGACGAAGACAGCTGTTGAACCGTTGCCGCCGGGTTATTCGCCACCGAAGCAGCCGTTTGTATGGCAGAAGGTTCGACTTTCTGTTTATCCGGACCAAACAACATCGAGAACAGATAAAAAACAGCAATTGAAAGACCTACAGCTATAAAAGCGCGCTTTTCCATCGAGGCTCCTGAATACTATACATTGTGTTAAGGTACCGGATCGTGGCCGCCCGGATGAAACGGATGACACTTACATATTCGAACAAAGGTAAGTAACATACCCCTGGCAACACCATGCCGAATTAAAGAATCACGGGAATATTCGGAACAGGAGGGATAAAATCTACAGGTCTGAGGAAGAAGCGGCGAAATCATCTTCTGATAAAACCTGATTACAAGGAGCAAACAGCTCTTGAACATGGGGATATGCCTATATACCTGAAGGCTTTACTAAGTTCCTGCACAATTTCGGGATACGTCATGCGGGCCGATTCTCGTCGTGCGATAACATTAACATCCACGGCCGCGATTCCAAAACGGTTATGCCTGAAGAACTCTCGCAGAAATCGTTTAACACGATTTCTAACAACAGCGCATCCAATTTTCTTGCTGGCCGTAATGCCGAGTCGAGCTGTTTGAAGATTGTTTTCACGCCACACGACAAGAAACCCGCGTACGGTTGTTTTGTGTTGATCGGAAGCGAGCTGAACATAATCAGCTCGCTTCCGCAAACGTGCAGTTTTTGGAAATGTGGCCGCTGTGTCGACAATCACGCAATATCGAACTTATTTTGATGCAATTCTTACGGACAGGTTTTTACGCCCTTTTGCTCTTCTGCGCTTGATTACCAGCCGACCATTTTTAGTGGCCATTCTTACCAGAAAACCGTGCGTGCGCTTACGTGAAGTATTGCTTGGCTGATACGTTCTTTTCATCTTGATTTACCTCTACAAATTTATTTTTCAGGAAATGGGTTATTAAACACAACTCTCCGTTTGTGTCAAGTTATATATTAAATCCCTGCATGCCACCTGCACCTCTGATTTGCCTTGAAAAAGATGGCCGGCTCTGTTATTCTCCAGCACCTTCAACAAGCCCATTTCTGTCCTAAATACGCTTTATCATGCTGTTTTTGTTTATTTAATTAGTTGTCAACAGCTGTTGACAATGATGTTGAAAACTCTTTGTAAAATATGTCTCTGCCACAATAATTTGCTTTCTCTTGTGCCAGTTACACAATGTGTTCGATGTTGATAACCAATACTACCATGATTGTGATTATTACTGATGTTAGATGCATGGCAACAAGCAACTAAAAATATAGAAAAAATAATGTCGGAAGCTGATTTTGGCACCTGGATAAAACCGGTTCAATACAGCCACAATAGCGGTTCCAACGTTTTTTTGTCTGTTCCCAACTCGTTTATAAAAGAGTGGTTGGAAGACCATTATCTGAAGGTATTGACCGGAGCACTCTCTGCTACATCCGGATATGCGGTTACTCTCTGCTTTGTCATCAGATCCGACGAGGAACACCAGCCATACATTTCAGAAGATTTTATTACCAAAAACGAGTCAGAACCGGCAGCAGGCAAAAACACCCCCTTCGAACAGGTATTTACGCCTCTCAATCCAAAATATACGTTTGACCTCTTTGTGAGTGGTACCGGTAATCAATTTGCGCATGCCGCAGCCATGGCAGTGGCAAATAATCCTGCGGATACCTATAACCCTCTTTTTATCTACGGTGGTGTCGGACTCGGGAAAAGTCATCTGTTAAACTCTATAGGCCACATCATCCGTGAAAACTCCCCGGAGTTGAACGTATGCTACTGTTCCGCTGAGAAATTCATGTATGAAATGGTCAATCATCTCCGTTTAAAAAAGATGGACATATTCAGAAATCGTTTCAGAACTGTAGACGTTCTATTAGTTGACGACATTCAGTTTATTTCCGGTAAAACCGGAACACAGGAAGAGTTTTTTCACACATTTAATGCTCTTCATGATGCTCATAAACAGATTGTGATTACATCGGATAAATTTCCTCGAGAAATTTCCGATCTGGAAGAACGTCTGAGATCACGGTTTGAATGGGGCCTTATTGCCGACATTCAACCACCTGATGTGGAGACAAAGATCGCTATTTTGAAAAAAAAATCTGAAATGACCAGAGTTTTTTTTCCGGAGGATGTTTATTTTTTTCTGGCCTCAAGTGATGCAAGGAACATCCGTGAACTGGAGGGAATGCTCATACGGCTCGGGGCTTTCAGCAGTCTTCAAAATATCCCGGTTACACTCGATATGGCGAAGGAAAATCTTAAAGATATTCTGGGAGACAGGCACAAAGAAATAACGGTAGAATTGATACAAAAAACTGTTGGTGACTATTTTGATGTAAAACTGGTTGACCTGAAGTCGGAAAAACGGTTAAAAAATATTGTGCATGCCCGGCAGATAGCGATTTGGTTATGCAGGGATATGACTAAATCATCCTACCCCGACATAGGATTAAAGTTCGGTGGCAAAGATCATTCTACTGTCATACACTCCTACAAAAAAATTGACGCCGCAATGGTAAATGACCCGAAAATATATAAAATTATTCATGAAATAAGACGTATGCTGCTCAAGTAAGGAAAACCTGTGGATTTAGTGTTAACAGCTGTTGGTAAATTTTCCCGGTGTGTATAAGTAGGGTAAATATCGCATGGTATGCACAGCTCCGACATGGCAATTATCCATTGCATTTAAGTCAGTTACCGAATTATCCCTTGTTTACACAGGACCAACAATAACTACAAGGTTTTAAATCTTTTAAAATCATACAAACAGTAATAAAAAGGGGGCACATATGGAATTCAAAATTGATAAAGAACAATTCCTGAAGTCGCTGCAAAAAATTCAGGGGATTGTGGAAAAAAGAACTTCAATGCCAATTTTATCCAATGTTCTTCTCGAAGCTACCGAAACGTGCCTTCTAGTCACTGCTACCGACCTTGAGGTGGGGATGAAAAGCAGCTATTCAGCCGAAATCATCGCCCCCGGAAAAATTACGGTTTCTGCGAAGAAATTATATGAAATAGTTAAGGAACTTCCGAATCAACCAATTTTATTTGCGACGAAAGATAATGATTGGGTCGAAATCAAGTGCGGCAAGGTTCAATTCAACATCGTGGGGCTCTCCCCGGACGAATTTCCTTATTTTCCGGATGTAAAAGAAGAAAACCTTTTCGAAATTGAAACGTCTCTGCTGCGCGGAATGATTGAAAGAACCTCGTATGCTATCTGCACCGATGAAACAAAATATAATCTCAACGGAATATTTATCAAAGTCGAAGTACGTTCAGATGGCAGTAATGGTCTGAAAATGGTTTCCACGGATGGTCATCGTCTTTCTATTGCTTCAGGTAATCTCAAGGGAACTGCAGGCCCGGAACTTCTGAAAGGTGTCATCCTGCCTAAAAAAGGTGTCTATGAGATGAAGAAGATCACCGATGAAGAAGGCGGAACCCTGCTTTTTGGTTTTATGGACAATAGCGCCGTTATAAAACGGGGTGATTCATACATGGTCATGCGTCTTGTTGATGGAGAATTTCCAGATTACAACCGAGTCATTCCTACTGCCAACAATCAGGTAGTGACTGTCAACAAGGAAGACTTCAGTCACTCGGTACGGCGTATGGCAATTCTGTCCAGCGAAAAATTCAAGGGTATCATGCTGGAAATTACTTCAGGAGGAATAAGAATTTCGTCCAGTAATCCGGAGCTGGGTGATGCTATGGAAGAGTTGGACGTAGCCTATACCGGTGAACCTATTTCGGTCAGATTTAATGCCCGCTATCTCCTGGATGTTCTTTCCGTGGCCGAAACAGAAAGAGTTGAAATGAAATTCAAGGATGAGCTTTCCCCTTCGATAATCGTGCCGGAAAATTCTGACACCTTTCTTGCGGTCATAATGCCGATGAGGCTCTAAAATTTCTGATGCGTCTTTGCTCCTTGGCGGTTGCCGATTTCAGAAACGTGCATTCCATTCATATCGAACCGGGTGAACGATTCAATCTTCTGCATGGCCTTAATGGTCAGGGCAAGACAAATCTACTGGAAGCAATCCACCTTCTGGGAAGTCCCCGCTCATTCAGAACGTCCCGATTACCTGAGCTTATAAGGCATGGTGAACAGCAGGCACAGATTCTGGGTACGGTTGAATCAGGTGGAATTAAGAACACGTTGCGGCTGGTGATTGAAGCGGCAGGCCGCAAGGTGGAAATAGACGGGAAAGCGGTTCATAAAGCCTCCGAGCTGCATGGAAAGCTGAATGCGGTGGTGTTTTCACCAGATGACACCGGGATGGTAAGATTGGGGCCCGAGTCCAGGCGCCGATATCTTGACCGGGCTGTCTATATGGGAGATATCGGGTATTTGCACTGCTGGCACTCCTATCAGCGGATACTTAAACAACGTAATCACCTGCTGAAAAGTTCTGACAGAACCGGTCTGGATATATGGACCGAAAAACTGGCTGAAACGGGATCAGAGGTCATCGAACGGCGGCTCAGATTTGTTGCCGTACTGGATGGCAAGCTGCAGAAATATTATGCCACTATAGCTGGGGATAGCGAAACGTCTCGACTCAGTTATTATCCGGACGGAGTGCAGTCATCAGAACAGGAAAAAATCCGCGAGGAACTGCTGGAGCTGTTTAAACGTCAGCAGCGATCTGATGAGCGCTACGGAACGACAACGGCCGGCCCACACAGGGATGATCTTGCTTTTATGCTTGATAATCGGCCGCTTAAGCCATTTGGCTCGCAGGGGCAGCAGAAAAGTTTTGTCCTGGCGCTCAAAATGGCAGAGATGGACAATCTGTACGATACCTTTGGCGAAGCACCCCTGCTCCTGCTGGATGACATGAGCTCCGAGCTTGATGCTCGCAGGAACCATAACCTGATGGAGTTCCTGACGACAAGAGAAATTCAGGTTTTTATCACAACTACGGAACGGTCACCTGCTCTGCTGGCGGCCGCACCACAATGCGCCGTCTTTCGTGTAAAAGACGGCAATCTGACGTTTGAAGGAAGTTAACCGCATGAGTGAACAGGAAAACGCAACACACGGCTCCGAAGAATATGGCGCCGAAAATATCAAGGTTCTGGAAGGATTGTCGGCGGTACGCAAACGACCGGCCATGTACATCGGCTCCACCTCGAGTTCCGGCCTGCACCATCTTGTGTACGAGATCGTTGATAACTCCATAGACGAGGCTCTGGCCGGTTATTGCAATGATGTCTCAGTAACCATTAATACCGATGGCTCGATAACGGTTGTCGATAACGGTCGCGGAATCCCGACCGACATAATGCCGCATGAGGGCAAATCGGCTGCCGAAGTCGTCCTGACAGTACTACATGCCGGCGGCAAGTTTGACAACGATTCCTACAAGGTCTCCGGTGGTCTGCACGGGGTAGGAGTCTCGGTCGTCAATGCCCTCTCCAAATGGCTTGAGCTGGAAATTCGTCGTGATGGCAAGATTTTCCGCCAGTCCTATCGTCGTGGCGACCCTCAGGCGCCGCTGGAGATGGTAGGTGAAACCAAAAAACGAGGCACCAAGATCACCTTCATGCCGGATGAGGAAATCTTCGAGACGACCGAGTTTTCCTTCGATATCCTTTCTCAGCGTATCCGGGAAATGGCTTTCCTTAACGCCGGAGTGAGGATCAAGATCAGCGACGAAAGGGTCGATGGTAAATCCCACGAGTTCCATTACGAGGGGGGGATCAACTCCTTTGTCGAGTATCTGAACCGCAACAAAGCCGTTGTCAACCCCAAGCCGATGTATTTCAAGGGTGAAAAAGGGGGGGTGGAGATGGAGGTCTCCATGCAGTACAATGACTCCTACGATGAGAAAATTTTCGCCTTTGCCAACAACATCAACACCCACGAGGGGGGCACCCATCTGGCCGGTTTCAAGGCGGCCCTGACTCGTACCATGAACTCCTACGCTGCGGCCAATAATCTGCTCAAAAACGAGAAAGTCACGGTTTCCGGCGATGACCTGCGCGAAGGGCTGACCTGCGTCATTTCGGTCAAGATTCCCCAACCACAGTTCGAGGGACAGACCAAGACCAAGCTGGGCAACTCCGAGGTCAAGGGCTATGTCGAATCGCTCCTCAATGAGCGTCTGGCGGTATATCTCGAAGAAAATCCGAAGATTGCCAAAGATATTCTCAACAAATCGATTGAAGCCGCCCGGGCCCGTTAAGCGGCCCGTAAGGCCCGCGATCTGACCCGCCGCAAAGGCGCCCTGGATCTGGGGGGGCTGCCGGGTAAACTGGCCGACTGTCAGGAGAAGGATCCGGCGCTGTGCGAACTGTACCTGGTCGAAGGTGATTCGGCCGGCGGCTCGGCCAAACAGGGGCGGGACCGGAAAAATATGGCGATCCTGCCGCTCAAGGGGAAAATTCTCAACGTCGAGAAGGCTCGATTCGACAAGATGATCTCCTCGCAGGAGATCCGCACCCTTATAACGGCGCTCGGCACCGGCATTGGCAAGGACGACTTCAATATTGCCAAGCTCCGTTATCATCGCATCATCGTCATGACGGATGCCGACGTCGACGGTCAACACATCCTTACCCTGCTTCTGACGTTCTTCTACCGCAACATGCGCGAACTGATCGAACGCGGTCACCTCTATATTGCCCAGCCACCGCTCTACAAGGTCAAGCGCGGCAAAAAAGAACAGTACCTGCGCGATGAACACGCCATGCAGGAATTCCTGTTGGAAGAAGGATCTGAAGAGCTGACCCTGCGCCTTGAAAAGGGGGATCGCACTTACAACGGCAAGCAGATCATCCCGGTCATCAAGCAGTTCATAGAAAATCGTTCCATCTTCAATAAAGTCGTCAAGAAGGGCATTTCTCCCGAACTGCTTTCGATTATCATCCGTAGTAACGTCCCGTCCGGTGTGGAAGAGATGTCCCTGATCCTACCCTACCTGGAGGCGATGAAATCTCTGGCCGAGGGTTCAGAGTACGATGTGGAGGAACATCGGATTGCCTTCCGTATCGGCAATATCCGCTCCATCATTGACCAGCAGACACTGGCGGTACTATCGACCCGTGAATATGAGCTTCTGGTAGACAACCACCGCCGGATCGTGGACACCATGGCTGATGGCCGGGCCTTCGTCGAGCAGGAGGGGGGAAAGGTGCTGTTTGAGACAACCAATCACCAGGATCTGCTGGGTTTCTTCCTCGAAAATGCCAAAAAGGGTCTGGCAATCCAGCGCTATAAAGGTCTGGGGGAGATGAACCCGGAGCAGCTCTGGGAAACTACGATGAATCCAGAAAACCGTGTGCTGTTGCAGGTCAAGATCGAGGATGTCGTAGAGTCGGACGAGATTTTTACCATCCTGATGGGCGATCAGGTTGAGCCGCGGCGTGATTTTATCGAGAAGAATGCGCTGAACGTCATCAACCTGGATATTTAAAAAAGCAGGTGTAGGGAGCCCCAATTAATATTCGTTTCGACTCCGCTCAACGAACGGGCGCTGTAGTTGGCTGAACGGCTCGGAAAGAAGCTCGTTGGCTGAGCGGAGTCGAAGCCAGGTTTAGAAGGTGACTTATGCCCTACATGGGAGAGTTCCGGGGACGGGAGAGTTCCGGGGACAGAGAGTTCCGGGTAGAGTAGGGAACAGGTTTCACCCTGCCCCCCCTCATCAAACCGTGCGTGCGGTTTTCCCGCACACGGCTTTCCGATGTTCTTCGCTGTAAGGCATGCATAACGATTGCTGAATCCGGTCATTTTGAATGG
>JANNLB010000264.1:0-5221 GCA_031396605.1 Geobacter sp.
GGTAACCCCTGCTTTTTCATAGATCCTTTTCATATAGGTCTTGACCGACGACTCGGAAAGGGAAAGGTCCACTGCCGTTTCACGGAAGGTTTTCTTCAGAAGCACGCAGTCGAGGACCGCTTTTTCCCGCTCCGACAAACGCTTTCTGAGGGCCGGAGACAGTGTGATGCCGACAGGCCGCTGCTGTTTTTCTTCCGGCTCGGGACGAACCTCCCCTTCCATTCCCCTCTTCCTGACAAAAAAAACGAAGATAAAGACGGCGATCGTCAGTATCAGATTTGCCGAACCGACGACCGGATTTACCTCACCACCGGTGGCGCCTGATATGATGTATCCACCGGCAATCCCGGCACAGACGGTACCGAAGACCGGGCCGGCAGCACGGAGAGAGTCGGTGCGGGTGAACAGAAGAACGAGGATAAAGAGATCGATGAAACCTGCTGAACTCTGAAACGCAAACATGCTCAGGTTGACGGAGAGTCCCCCCCTGATCTGGAGCAGGGAAAAGGAGAGCATCCCTCCAAGGATACCGAGCACCAGAAGTGTATCCTTTCCCTTGCGTACCAGATACGCACCGATAAACGAAGTCCCCGCATAGAACAGAAGCTCTATCCCGTCAAGGAAGGCGTACCGGTTGTACATTGCCATGAGAGAGCCATACATGACGCCGCTCACCAGCTGGTATACGAACAGGAACGGCAGATACCCGACAAATGAATCCTTTTCCTGCGGTCCGCAACGGGGAGTTGGTGAAAAAAGGGGGACGAGGAGCAGCAGCGCCAGCAGAAGGTGGATGACCTGCGGTGTCAACGGCAATTTCATGAGTAACAGCAGTGCCAGATTTCCACCGGCAATGCAGATGGCTCCGGCCAGGGGCGGGTTGGCGACATGGTTCAAATCCCCTATCGACTTGACCAACAGACCCGCTGCGGCAACCCCGAGTAATGCGAGAAGAGGCAGAGCCCGATTGCCGACGTAGGGGAAGAGCGCCGTACCGGCGATGACTGTACCGATCGCGACGTTTACTACCACCGGAAAGAGCCGGTTGTTAATGAGAAATCTTGTGGCAAAAAGGGCAAGGCCATGGGGGATGACAAAAAACAGAAGGGCATGTTCAGGACCGGGCTTCTCCAAGAGGAATCCGTTCATGGGAAAAGCGAGGAGCCATAGGATAAATATGGAGAATCTCAGAACTGCAAGATATGAGCTTGCGATCATATTGCAACCCCTATAATGAAATATCGTGACTATACCAAAATAGTTGACAAAATAGTTTACAAAATAGCAAAAAAAACACGGTGGTTGACAGATGGACGACTATTAATATTATGCGGTTAGTTATTATAATTCGGCACTAATTAATTTTATCTCTAGAAAGGAGCTGTGACCAATTTGTGCCGGAGTTTCGCACTGGCATGAATAGGTGGCGGAAGCAGTCAAGATTTTGCAGAGTACTGACGAAAATAAAAAGAGAAAGGGGAGAGCGTCTGCTGAGACTTTTGAGATGTCATTTTTCAATGTATTCAACGGCCAAGACAAAGAGGAGACAATCATGAGACAATTACGGAATGTGATTAACCTGGTGATGTTCGGCGCGGTGACGGCCATGGCCCTAGCGGCCTGTGGGGGCGGTTCGACAACAAGTTCAACTCCACCACCGGCAGCTAAAACATTATCGGGGGTAGCTGCGGCGGGTGCGCCTATCATCGGCAGTGTAACCATCAAAGACAGCACAACACCTGCCGCCCTGACAAAAACAGTTCCCATCGCTGCCGACGGCAAGTATACGGTTGATGTCGGCGACATGAAAGCACCCTACATGGTTCGGGCTGACGGCTATGTCGGCGGCAACGAATATCACCTCTATTCGGCCGGTACATCGGCGGATGTGGGTGGCACGATCAATATTACTCCGCTCACCGACCTGATTGTGGCGAACATCGCCGGATCAGTCGCCAAGACCTATTTTGACAACGGCAGCTTCAGCGGACTTACCGCTGCTCAGTTAGCTACACAGTCCAATGCCCTGAAAGCCAAGCTCCTGCCGGTTCTCCAGGCTTTGGGTGTCAGCGACTCGATTGACCTGCTGCGAGCTTCGTTCAGCACCGACCATACCGGACTTGATGCGGCTCTGGACGTGCTCAGGGTAACAACAAATACAACCACAGGCGTTGCAACCATTACGAACATCATCACCCAGCAGCAGATAACCTCTAATGCCGCCACGGGAGCCTATACCGGCGCCCTTACAAGTGACGGCGTTGCAACCGGTGTTACCGACATCCAGGCGATCAGCGCGGCATTCAAGACATTCTCAGCTCTTTTTGTCACCGGCCTTCCCAGTGAGACCAACGCAACCCTGCTGAGTATGTTTGACAACGCCACCTTCATGTTTCAGGGGCAAAACCTGGCCTCTTTCCTTTCTCAAATAACTACCGATCCGAGTATGATTGGGATTTCGTTTACCAATATCTCCATCCAATCAATGGATACGGCAGCGGGTACAGCCGTGGTTGCGTTTGATGTCATCCAGAACGGCAAGGTAGACAATGACGGTCCGAGACCATTCCACATGATCAAGAAAAACGGGGTCTGGTACATGCAGGGGGACCAGTACATTGCAGAAGTCCATGTTGAGCCCAGAGCAGAATATCGCATTATGAACACTAATCCCGCCACGATACAAACAGGCTTGAATCTTGATATCGGAGACCGTGGCGCCAAAGGGATTACGTCAGCGGTTGTTACCGGCAAGGGACTTACCGCTCCGGTCACCCTGGTCAGTCAGATCAACAACGACTGGTTCGCCATTCAAGGGGGTATGAATGGCAACATGTATTTCATGGATGATACCCAGATTGCCGCCATCGCCGATGCGGGAGAGGTCTACACCGTTCAGCTCTATATCGGATCGACCCTGGCAGCTACCTACACCGAAAAGCTCAAGAAACGTCCTTACCTGAACAGCGAGCTGACCGCAGCCATGTTCCCGGCCATCACCGCGCCGACACCGGCCCAGTTGATAGCTTTCAAAGGAGGGAGCAGTACGGTCAGCTGGACCCTGCCGGCAGGGCTGGTTAACGACTGGCTGGATATATTTGTTAATGATATCACCGGCAATTCAGCGAGGGCCGAGTACTCGCTCGCACCGGCAGATCGAAGCAAAATAATTACACTGAACCCGGTAACAAGTACCGGGCAGACTTTTACCCCAACAGGCGGCGGACTCTGGCTGGGAGTATTTGACAGCTTCGGCAGGCGGCTTTCGACAAGTTTCGGCAGCAACAATTCACCACCAATTCAAATTGATTCATTTGTGTCGATTGAGGGAAATGTATATACATCAGCGGGCAGGATCAATCCAATCGCGGGTGCTGTGGTCTCCACATCATTAGATTCGCAAACAGCGACGACCGACGCAGCCGGCCATTTTTTCCTTCAAACGAGTACACTAGCTAATTATTCAACTACACCGTACACGATTACGATAACAAAGACCGGTTATCCGACCTTTAGCCAACTTTGGGGCTGGGGAGATCATCCAACAGGGCAGACGTTCAACTTTGACAAAACCTTTGGTATCTAAACAGTTAGTTACAATGCTGTTTATAGCAAGTAACTGACCCAGGGGACGGGATTCACAGATTCCGTCCCTTTTTTTTCCCCAGCTTAGCTGGCAAACCAGGCTTGTTGCAAGAGAAGAAGGCGTCGCCACGACCAAGGGGGAAGACAAATCGAATCGGAGGGAAATAAACGGAAGTAAACCTTAAGGGACGCCCTCCATATACGCATTAAACCGCCGCACGTGCCCCAGGGCGGTTTCGCGGGCACGTTCAGAGTCACGGTCCGATACCGCAGCTATTATGTTGCACAGATCGTTGAAATTCTCCTGCAGCAACTCCTTGTTCCACGGCAGGTAGTTTTCATAATAGGTATGGATGTTATGATAGACACTCGTGAGCACGGCAATGAAGAGCTGGTTGCCGCTCATGCTCGCCAGCGCCATGTGGATCCGTTCGTCGGTGCGGACAAACGCATCCCACACTTTTCGCCCTTCCTTGAGATAACTTTCCGCTTCTTCCTGCAGTCCCTGCAGTAGTGACCGGTCCTGCTCTGTTGCCCGCTGAGCCGCCAGGGCGGCCACGCCCCCCTCCATGCCCTCGCGGAATTCGGCCAGATCGCGTAACGACACGGCGCGGTTGCGAATCAGCAGCCCCAGATTATCACTGAGATTTTCGCTGTTTACCTCCCTGATGATGGAACCTCCGGTCACTCCGGTGCGGATTTCGATCAATCCTTTCTGCTCCAGCACGCGCAACGCCTCACGAAGAGTCCCACGGCTGATTCCGAACTGTTCCTTCAGCTCGCGTTCCGCGGGAAGCTGGCGACCAGGCTTGAGGGTCCCCTCCATAATGGCTTCCTGAATCTGCTCGACCACATCCTGATAGGCCTTGTTCTGTTTGACCGTCTTGAACATGCGGCTTCCTTTGCAAACCCTGATAGACCTGTATTGGTTCGTTAACTTACTAATGGTAGAACCACTGTAACATCTCAGGCCGTTATTGACAAGCGCATGTTATGTAACAGCCATTATTCATGGCTGTTTAAGGATTATGGCTTGACACCCTTGATTGAATATCCTACTAATGGTCTAACCATTTAATTGCAGCATTGCAGTACACTCTCGGAATACAATCAAGGAGCACACCATGGAAAATACGGCGCTCAATGCAAAAATCATCAGTCGCGGTAAAGCTTTTTTTTCAACCGTTGCCGGGGAAAAGCCGTCCCTCTTTAACAAGGGGGCCTGGATGGGCAAGGTTATGGACTGGAGCATGCAGAACGAGCAGTTCAAGATCCAGATGTTCCGCTTCGTCGATGCCTTCCCGTCACTGACCACCGGCAAGCTGCTCACCGACCACATCCGCGAGTATTTTGGCGAAGAGAAGGATATGCCGCCGGTACTCTCAACAGGGGCAAAGATGGCCGGTATGCTCGGTTCCTTGGGCGGAGCGGTGCTCAACAAGGTCATTTCGGCCAACATTCAGGAGATGGCCCGCCAGTTCATTGTCGGCGAGAACACCAAAGAGGCGGTTAAAAACATCGAAAAACTTCGCAAAGAGGGTTTTGCCGCCGTGGTGGACGTTCTGGGTGAGGCAACACTCACTGCGGAAGAGGCCGAGGAGTACGTCGGCACCTACCTGGAAGTACTGGAGAGCCT
>JANNLB010000280.1:0-1896 GCA_031396605.1 Geobacter sp.
CCATTCAAAATGACCGGATTCAGCAATCGTTATGCATGCCTTACAGCGAAGAACATCGGAAAGCCGTGTGCGGGAAAACCGCACGCACGGTTTGATGAGGGGGGGCAGGGTGAAACCTGTTCCCTACTCTACCCGGAACTCCCCACTAAAATCACGAAAGGAAATCTTTAAACATTCATCAATAGGAATCCTGGGGTAGAACGTGGGATTCAACCAAAGTCCAAGCCGTACTTCCTGATTCTATGTTCGTGGTTAAGTACGGACACTCCCTGTGATTATTGTGGACACATCACAAAGTGGTTTTATATACTGCCCTCGAAACACCTGTCCCCGAAATTCTTCGTGTATGCCAGAACAGGTTACCCACTCAGCATCATCCGGGGGCGTGCTCGTTTGTTTACCCACATCATAAAAAAAATACCCATATTTGTCGTGCCCGCGGCAATTCTTATTTCAACCTGGTATCTTGTCCCCCACATTGCCGGTCTGACACCCGCCCGGCAGGAGCTTGTGGCGTACTCCCCCTATTTTGTGACAGCCCTGGGGATGTTTCTGGCTGTTCATTTCCACCGCGGCCGTCCCTTTATTGCCCTGCTGATGCTGGTCCTCTTTTATTGGAGTTCCCGTACGTTTCTTTCGAACGAACAGTTCGAGCCCGGCCTCAATAAGGTCTACCAGGCCTTCATTCTGCTGATTCCCCTGAATATGGCACTGCTCACCCTTATGCGCGAGCGTGGTGTTTTTTCCACAGCCGGCCGGCTGCGCTTCGTTTTTATGGCGGCGCAGGCGGTCGGCGCCGTGTGGCTCTTCCGCTATAACTTTGCGGATCTCGTGCCGTATATTGCCCGGAGCTACACCCGGTCGCCGCTCTTCGGCGCTCTGCTGGTCCCGCAGCCGGCCATGGTGGCAGGCGCCATCTGTTTTACCATCATTGCCGTGCTGGTGCTGCGTCGGCAGGCTCCCATCGACAGCGGTATGCTTGGGGCGCTGACGGCTTTTTTCATCGCCTGCAACTGGCTGACGTCCCGTGACATTCATGCCGCCTACTCTGCCGCCGGAGCTCTGATCATCACGATGAGCGTGCTGCGGGATTCCTACAACATGGCTTTCCGTGATGACCTGACCGGCATGCCCTCGCGGCGCTCCCTGAACGAGAGTCTGCACGGGCTGGGGCGGCGTTATACGGTTGCCATGCTCGATGTTGACCACTTCAAGCGGTTCAACGACACTTACGGCCATGATGCGGGTGATCAAGTGCTGAAGATGGTTGCGCGGAAGATGATGGATGTGGGCGGAGGCGGCAAGGCCTACCGTTACGGCGGGGAAGAATTCACCATCCTCTTCTCCGGTCGCCGGGCAGATGACGCTCTGCCCCATCTGGAGGAGCTGCGCAAGACCATTGCCGATTACCGCATGGCCATACGAAGCGATGAACGCCCAAACGATCAGCGGCAGGGCAAGGGCGATCGCGGCAATCGTGCCGGTCGCGGAGAGGATGTCTCGGTAACTGTCAGTATTGGCGTGGCCGAAAGCGGCGAAGAACTGAAGAGTGCGGCGGAGGTCATGAAGGCGGCCGACAAGGCCCTCTACAAGGCCAAGAACAGGGGACGCAACCAGATCAGCCGGGCGGCCTGACATCTGCCGTAGAACAATGATGGTCCTGATCCGCACACATTGGAGCTGTAATGAAACTGACTGACGAACAGATCCGCAGATTGATTCCCTGCATCATCGAAGCGACCTCCCTCAAGCCGTATCAGGTGGAACATACCGTCCTGCTGTTGCAGGAAGGGGGCACCGTCCCTTTCATCGCCCGCTACCGCAAGGAACGTACCGGTGAACTGGACGAGGTACAGATCCGCTCGGTTGAAGAACAGTTATCCTACTTCTCCGAAC
>JANNLB010000318.1:0-22176 GCA_031396605.1 Geobacter sp.
TGTTCAGCGGTCAAAGCTGTGCTATCCTCCAAATACAGGCGGTCATAAAACTGATCCACATAGGTCAGGTCTACCGGGGCACCGACAAGTTTTGGTTTTGCACTTTTTTTTCTTATTTCGGGGTCTTCTGCCGGGCAATAAGCGCGAGAATACTTCGCCCCGCCTTGGGACAGTTGCGGCAGTCGTTCTTCACAGCTACCGGCAGTTTGTTGGCTTCACCCACGCAACGCCCGCATGACCGCCTCCGGTTCACGGTCGATCACTTGCAACAGAATCCGCGCCGCCCCTTGCGGATGACGAACGCCCTGTTCCCAGTTACGGAGGGTTCGTGGACTCAGACCAAATAGAGCAGCAAACCTGTCCTGGGACAAGCCAAGCTTTTCGCGCAGATGGGTAATATCAACATCTGCAACCTTCACCTGATGTGCCATGCCACGCGCACTGTCACCATCGGCATATGCCAGCGCATCTTCCAATCCTGCCATGATTTTTTCATAAGCTATCCTTGCCATATTCTTACTCCCCATATTTGCGAGCCAGCATTTTCGCCGCATTGCCCAGCATATTCGTTTCTGCCCGCGTCAAATTTGCCTGATCGTTTTTTGCAAATACCGCCAACAAGAATACTGGAACCCGTTCGTTGTGAAAATAATAGATAATCCGTACACCGCCGCTTTTCCCCTTGCCGCCGATTGCAAAACGAACCTTGCGGATGCCTCCGCCACCAGTAACGACATCTCCACATTCGGGATTTGCAGCAATCATGTTTATTGCCTCAGTCCGCTCGTCATCGGCCATGCAGCCTTTTGCGTCTGTAACAAACGAGGCTGTTTCAACAACGGTTATCATCTCCGCTTTCATGAATATTATACCTCAATGGAGTATATTTGCAACGGAATAATTTGGAGAACATTCAGTGATGTTTATTTGTTGACGTACCCTCAACAACCCGCCCCAATTTCGGCCGACCGAAATTGGACTTAACTAGCTGTTTTATAACAATAGAGCCTCTAAAAACGCTTCATTTTTTAGCCCAATCCCCTCTCGCTACCCCCGGTTACACCTTCAAACAAACACCCGCATGATCGTAATGTTCACCTGAACAGCACGGCCATCAAAAAAAGCCGCTCCATCAGCACAAAACTGACAAACGCGACTTTTCCAACCCAAATAGCCCCACTCGCGTGAAACCATTATCACCCCCCGGTGATTTATCAAATTCAATTAATGCCTCTTTGTATACTCCTGCAACATAACAGTGTCAATGAGATCAATCTCGCTGTTTAGATTGGAAAAATTCCGGGGACGAAGATATGAAAGCGGAATTACCAGCCGCCGGTACAGATTCCCATGGTGATCCCGTGCAGGAGAGTATAAGACTGCCCTCCTCCCGTTTTCGAAGCAACATCACACCGGTAAAACTCATCAAAAATACGCTTCAGGTCCCTTCTCGAAAAATTGCGCGCCTGCGCAACAATATCACCCAAAAAAAACGCATTTATATTGAGCTCCCTGCCGATATCGGCCTGTGGTATTTTCTTGTCTAGCAGTTCTCTGACGCGCCATAATTTTCGGAAATGACTCGTCAAAGCACCAATTATCATCGGTGCATCCTCGCCGTGCAAAAACAGTGCGTCAAGGCTTCTGAGCGAATTCGGCACATCACGCAGCCCGAGAAACTTTGCCAGCTCAAAAGCGGTAAATGCTTTACTGCTGCTTGCCACAGTTCGGACATCATCAACAGTTATACGCTGCTTGGTACCAGCGTAAACAACCAGTTTTTCGATCTGAGAGCTTAATTCCTGTAAATTGTTGCCGATCAGGGCGGATAACAGCTCGGCGGCGGGAGCCTCAATCGGTTTTCCTTGAGCAACCGATTCACTTTGTATGAATCCTGACAGCTTATTATCGTAGAAACGCTTGTATTCTACCAGAACACCATGTTTTTTAAATTCCAGAAAAAACTTCTTGCGCTGGTCAATTTTTATACCGGTCAGCAGCAGGCAGGTACCGGGCGAAGGATTCAGGATATAGGGAAGCATGGTTTCCAGAGCTTCCGCTTTCAGTTGTTCGGCCCGTTTAACCAGAACAGCACGCCGCTCCGAGAACATCGGCAGTGTCTGGGCCGAGTCGATGATATCCACCCCCTTGGATTCATTTCCGAAGTAGACATTGAAATTAAAATCTTTAAGGGCCGGGTCAATGGCACGTTCCAGCAACAAATGGACAGCACGCTCAACCAGGAATTGCTCTTCTCCATACAGAAAACAGATAGCAGGTACTATACCCTTCTTCAGCGATGTTTCAAATTCCTGGGGTGTCATGGCTAATAGGACTCTTCTATGGCGGAAATAAATTTTTGAGCAATAATCCGGGCAGCGGCATCGAGAGCCTGTTCTTCGGCATTGCGCTGCAGGGCAAGATTCGTGTTGGCAGGATACTGTTTCGCTCCCTGTATCTGCCCTTTCCAGAGCGGCAATACCTGTCCGTTTTTAGCAATTTCGAGTTCAACATTGAGTGACAAACTGAATTCTCGGGCCTGATCGACGGAGCTATACGATACTGCTTTAGTGGAATAGGAAATTATCCGTGCCTTCACGGCAAGGTCGGCGCTCCCTTCACTGGCGGCAGGATTCAACCCGCGCAAGGCATGAAATTCTTCATAAAATGCTCTACGCAAAACCGTTTGAGCTGTCGGGCTGATGCTCTCGTTACCGAAGAACGGAACCCAAATCTGCCGGGCGGCTCCAAGACGTTGGGACTGTGCATTCGTCAGGTGATATCCGCAGCCTGCTGCTGCATTCAGCAGCAGAACAAGCATCAAACCCCGACACAATAACGAAGCTGACATCCCCTACCCCGCCACAATATTGACCAGCTTGCCTTGTACGCAGATAACCTTGCGGACGGTCAAGCCCTCAATGAATTGCGCGACCTTTTCATCAGCCAGGGAAAGCGTTTTAAGCTCATCCTCACTGGTACCGGCTGCAACGGTGATTTTGGAACGCAATTTTCCGTTGACCTGAACAACTACCAGTAGTTCCTCATCAACCACTGCACTCCGGTCATAGTCCGGCCAGGCTATTTGAGTCAAGTGTTCTGAATTGCCCAGACGTTGCCAGAGTTCCTCAGTAATATGGGGAACAAAAGGGGCCATCAGTAGTATAACGCTCTGGAGAGCTTCTTTCATAATCGCCGGAAATTGCGGCGTTGAAAGAGCTGCGGGTTGAAGAATATTGAGCAACTCCATTACTGAGGCTATTGCCGTATTAAAATGGAAACGTTCCTCAAGATCCTCTGATACTTTACGGATCGTCTTGTGTACGGCCCTGCGCAGGGCACGTTCTTCGGCAGACAACGAGCCGGCATCGAGCGGGCGCGCACCCTGGATCATATCAAGGCGGTCATGCACCAGTTTCCAGATACGGCTGAGAAAGCGGAAAGAACCCTCTACACCCTGGTCATTCCAGTCCAGATCTTTTTCAGGAGGCGCGGCGAAGAGAGAAAAAAGCCGGGCGGTGTCCGCCCCGTATTTAGAAATCAAGGCGTCGGGATCAACAACATTCCCTTTCGACTTACTCATTTTGGCGCCGTCTTTTATGACCATTCCCTGAGTAAGAAGATTAATAAAAGGTTCATCGGCGGAAATATGCCCCAAATCACGCATCACTTTTGTAAAAAATCGCGCATACAGCAGGTGTAGTACGGCATGCTCGATGCCCCCGATATACTGATCAACGGACATCCAGTAGTCAACGGAGTCGCGATCAAGGATGCCGCTGTTGAAATCCGGACAGCAGAAGCGCAGAAAATACCAGGATGACTGAACAAAGGTATCCATGGTATCGGTTTCGCGACGGGCAGCTTTCCCGCAGACGGGACAGGAACAGTGGACAAAAGAGTCCATCCGGGCCAAGGGGCTGCCCCCCTCTCCGCTGAACGCCACATCTTTTGGAAGCACAACCGGCAGATCAGCTTCCGGCACCGGCACGACCCCGCAGTAGCCGCAATAAATAACCGGGATCGGATTACCCCAGTAACGCTGCCGTGAAATCCCCCAGTCCCGAAGCCGGAAATTAACCGTTTTTGCCCCTTTATTCCGTGCTTGCAGGAAGTCGGCTATGGCTTCCTTTGCATCGTTGCTCTGCTGACCGTCAAACTGTCCCGAATTGGTCATAATCCCCGCTTCGGTATATGCCTCGCTCATGGTGAGAGGGTCGAGGAACGTTCCGGCCGGCTGGATAACAACTTTAAACGGAAGGTTGTATTTTTTTGCAAACTCGAAATCGCGTTGATCGTGGCTCGGCACGGCCATGACGGCGCCGGTGCCGTAATCCATCAGGACAAAGTTGGCCAGAAAAATCGGCATCCGGGCCCCGGTCAATGGATTGGTGCAGTAAGAACCGGTAAAAACCCCCTCTTTTTCAAAATCATCGGCGGTACGCTTGATGCGATCTGTTTTTCTGATTTTGTCGATAAACCCGGCTACTTCATCCCTCCGCTCCGTGGTAGTTAGTTCAAGGGCACGCGGATGTTCGGGCGCCAGCGACATAAAAGTTGCACCGAATACGGTGTCCTGGCGGGTGGTGAATACCCGGATCGACTGAGAGCTGTTCTCGACCGGAAAGTCGATCTCGCAACCAAAACTCTTGCCGATCCAGTTACGCTGCATGACAAGTACACGCTCCGGCCAACCGGGAAGCTTAAATGTGTTTTCAAGAAGCTCCTCTGCATAATCTGTTATCCGGAAAAACCACTGATCAAGCTCTTTCTGGTTAACCTCGCTGTCGCAGCGCCAACAGCCGCCATCTTCAACCTGCTCATTAGCGAGAACGGTTTCGCATTTTGGGCACCAGTTGACAAAAGAGGTCTTTTTGTAGGCAAGCCCTTTGGCAAACATTTCAAGAAAAAGCTTCTGTTCCCAGCGGTAATAATCGAGATCGCAGGTAGCAAGTTCGCGGTCCCAGTCATAGGAGAACCCCATTTTCTTAATCTGGTTCCGCATGTACGCTATGTTTTCATGCGTCCAGGTTGCGGGATGACTCTTGTTCTGAATGGCGGCATTTTCAGCCGGCATGCCAAAAGCGTCCCATCCCATCGGATGCATGACATTGAAACCGCGCATCCGTTTGAACCTGCCGATAACATCGCCGATAGAATAATTCCGGACATGCCCCATATGGATACGTCCGGATGGGTACGGGAACATCTCCAGAAGATAGTATTTCGGTTTATTCCCGTCAGCAGATACCTTGAACGTTTTTTCGTTTTCCCAGATTGACTGCCACTTCTGTTCTATTTCTTTCGGTGAGTACTTCTGCTCCACGATAGTTTCCTTTCGAATTTTTAAATGTTTCGAGTGCCAACCTGTACATTACTTATTCCATTTTCAAATCAAAGCGCTATCTTCGTTGGCTCGTCTTCGGCTCCTCAACGTACTATCTGTACGCCTTCGTCGCCTCAATCCTCTCCGCCTTGATTTCATCTTTGATTTGAAATTGGTATTACTGTAGCGGTTGCGGCCGCCAATCCGATTCTTTCTGATGACAACGTTCACAGGTAGCCGGATCCTTGACGCTGAACGCCATACTGAAGCCATGGCAACTGCCGCAGAATTTGCCCTGATCCATCTCCTTCATCAGCCAGCGCTTGTCGGAAGTCCCCGATGGAACGGCGGTGTAATGGCAATCATTACAGTTATAGCCTTTATCTGCGTGCGGCTTATGACTGAAATCGACGTTTCCGGTACTTGGGGATAGTTCATATCGGACAGAGCGCGGATTTCCGGGATGACACTTCACGCAGTTTGATTTTACACCGAAAGCAGTTTTTTCATCATGGCAGCTGCCGCAGGATTTGCCCTGCTCCATCTGACTCATGGTGAAACGCTTGTTTCCGGCGCCTGGAATAAACAGTTCCGGATGGCAATCCTTGCAGCCATAGGCGGCAACATGTACCGTATGGCTGAATACGGCGCTGCCGGGGCGAAAATTGATCTGTTTGACTGTGTGGCATTTCTGGCAGTCGGATTTCACACCAAAGGCGCTCTTGCCATCGTGGCAGGTACCGCACGAGCTCCCCTTTTCCATGTCGGCCATGCTGGCCCTTACACTCTCTTTACCAGCCTTAAAAATACCATTGTGACACTCGATACAGGTGAACATACTCTTGTGAACCGCATGACTGAAGGTTGTTGCTCCGGTTTCCTTGACCTTGAAAACAACATTGACGGTAGATTTGTGACACGTATCGCAATTTCCTTTTACACTGAACACGGTCGAACCATCGTGACAGCTTCCGCAGGAAGAACCTTTTTCCATTTGAGCCATGGTCACCCGTTTGTTATCCGGACCGGCGTTGTAGAGCTGGTTGTGGCAATCAGAGCAGGAGTACAGGACAAGATGTTTGTCATGATTAAATCGGGCGTCGTCAGAAAAAAGGATTTCCTTGACCGGATGGCATTTATTACATGAAGTGACGCTGAAGGCGATTTTGCCGTCGTGACACGTCCCGCAAGATTTCCCTTTTTCCATTTCGCTCATAGAGAAACGCCGGGAAGCTGCTCCGGCTGCCGCAATGCCATTGTGGCACTGGCCGCAGGAATATTTTCCACGGTGTTTCGCGTGGCTGAAAGAAACCGTCCCGGCATCCTTTATTGTGAAAATACGATCAGGTGGTGCCGTTGGATGACATTTTTCGCAATTTCCGGCTACCCCGAAAGCGGTCTTGTCGTCATGACATGCACCACACGATTTACCCTGTTCCATTTGCGGCATCGTATAGCGGATACTGCGGATCCCTCCGATAAAGATAGCGCTGTGGCATTCTTCGCATTTAAACATTTTGAGATGGTCGCTGTGGCTGAACCTGGCGTCAAATGCCTTAAAACGCACATCCATGACATTTTTATGGCATTTTTGACAATCGCCCTTGGAAGAAAATGCAGTTTTACCGTTGTGACAAGCGCCACATGATTTACCTTTTTCCATATCAAGCATGGTATGTCTTACACGGTTCGGCCCGGGAACGAATATCTTGTTGTGACATTCAGAGCAGGCATACGACATTTCAAGATGGACACCGTGACTGAATATTGACCCGCCGGCCAACGGAATGTCTCCGACCTGGTGACATTTGACACAGTCCCCTTTGACGGAAAAAGCGCCCGTGCCGTCGTGGCAGCTGCCGCATGAGTTGCCCTTCTGCATCTGGAGCATGCTGACGTGAGGATTGGATCTATCTGTTTTAAACAGCGCGTTATGACAATCGGTGCATGTGAACATGCCGAGATGTTTGCTGTGTTTAAAGGTCAGCGTTCCGAAATCGGGAATGGTGATCGATACGGCATCAACCGCGTGACAGACAGAACAATTTTTCAGTTGCGGAGTTTTTGGATTTTCCTTGTTGTGGCAGGCCCCGCAGGATTTCCCTTTTTCCATTTCGGCCATCGTAACAGCAGGATTGTTTTTACGGGAAATATGAAAAATAGAATTATGGCAGGCCGAACAGTTATTACTAAGGCTTTTAAGATGATTTTCATGACTGAAAGGAATATTTCCGGCGCTCTGGGTTTTAATAAGCAGAGTCTGCTTGAAATCAGCGGAAACAGATACGGGAAGGGCAACAATGACAATAAATAGTAAAGAATTCAGTAGCCGGTTCATTATTTAATCACCTTTATGTCTAAATTTCAGAAATCAGGAAAATCCACCCTGAAGAATAATTTCCGATGCAACTCTATCCAATGGTATACAACGATCAACAACTCCGGTTGCAACCGCTTCACGGGGCATTCCGTACACTATAGCGGTTTCCTCTGATTCAGCAATCACGTATCCTCCATGCTCCTTTATGATTCTGACCCCCTTGCTCCCGTCATTGCCCATTCCGGTCAGGATTACCGCTGCCGCCCGTTTGCGGTAAATACCCGCACACGACTCGAGCATGACATCCACGGAGGGAACATATCGATCGGAATCAGAAGGTGCGGCTATACAGGCAGTAACCTGTCCTCCGCGAACATCAAAGGTCATGTTCATGCCTCCGGGAGCTATCAGTGCCCGACCGGGAAGCACAAGGTCACCGTCTTCGGCCTCTTTTATATCAAAAAGCGAGGTGCGGTTCAGTCTCTCTGCAAAAGCTTTGGTAAAGCCTGCCGGCATATGTTGGGATACAACTATTGCAAAAGGATATTTCTGCTTGAAAGCAGAGAATATCTGTTGCAGAGCGGGCGGTCCGCCGGTTGAAGAACCGATCGCCACAATTTCAACAGTATGATGTACACCAATCGCCGCTTTTCCCGACAGTTTTGATTCGGCTTCACTTCGCTCAGGGCGGGTAATTTCGGAGGCAGGACGGACATGACTGCCCGGTTTAAGGGCAAGAACCTGTTGCACCTTTCTCTGAAGATCATCTTTAATAGAGAGCAGATCAACTGAAGCGCTGCTTGAAGGTTTTGTCACAAAGTCAAGCGCTCCCAGTTCCAGTGCTCTAAAAACCTTGTCCGCACCACTCAGGGCACTGATCACAATAACCGGAAGCGAGAAGCGGGTCGTCAGTATTCGCAACAGCGTAAATCCATCCATTTTGGGCATTTCAAGATCCAGAGTTACCAGATCCGGCTTGAGAGCAATGACCTTTTGAATCCCCTCTTCACCGTTTATTGCATATCCCACAACTTCAACAGAATCGAGTCCCTCCAACATGCGGGTTATACTGCGCCGACTGAATGCGGAATCATCAACTACGACGATTCTGATCTTTTTCACAATGACCCTCCAGTTGAAAAACGATCAGGCTTTTGATAGATCATGTCGTTTTTGAAATGTCGAAGTGTGAACAGTGTCGTGATATTCATGAGTGATTCGGAGTGCCCCAGGAGCAGAAAACCGCCTTCATACAGGGTAGAGTGAAATGATTCGATAACACGTTTTTTAGCTGCCTGATCAAAGTAGATTATCACATTGCGACAAAAAATTAGATCGACCTTGCCGAGCATGCTCAGTCGATGTGAATCAAAAAGATTGAGATGACTGATTGTGACCAGTTCACGGATAGAATCATTTACTTTATAACCATCATCCTGCTGATGAAAAAAACGACGCAGATCACTTTCTTCAGTCGCTCGAAAGGAGGATTTTCCATATACGGCTCGACGAGCCTGCAGCAGAACTTTCTGGCTGATATCGGTACCGATTACTTCAATGTTCCATCCCTTGAGTTCCGGAATAGTACTTAAAAGCATTGCTATCGTATACGGTTCTTCTCCGGTCGAACACCCCGCGCTCCATATCCGCAAAAAACGGTTTCCGCGAGCCGCCTTACTTTGTATCAGTTCAGGAATTACTTCGTCGGAAAAAGCTTTGAGCTGGAACGACTCACGAAAAAAATATGTCTCGTTAGTAGTAAGTATATCCATGATATCAAAGAGTTCCTGCTCTTTGCCCCGATTGTACTTTAAAAAATGATAGTATTCATAAAACGAAGATAAATTAAGGCTGGTCAATCTGGTCGAAAGACGCTTTTCAAGAATGTATTTTGAATTCAGATCGAAATAAATCCCGCAATGAGCGTAGATACAGTCCCGCAAAAGGTCGAATTCATCGTCGGACATACTGTGGGCCTGTATAAAAGAGAACGCCATGAAAAGCCTAGCTTGAAGTAGTAACTAGAACGTGTTCTAAAGACCTGGCCGCCTGCCGGGCAACGTCTTTGTCACTGTTTTGAAGAGAACAGCGAATTATTTTCTCTGATTCAGGACCGCCGATATCCTCGAGAATCTGTAAACTTGTAATCAACAACAAACCGTCCGTTCCGGAATGAATTCTTTGAATAATTGACCAGGCCCGTGCCGGCTCAATCCTGGCTATGGCCTTCAAAACAGCAGATTGCACCCAGACATCCTCGTCGTTGAGAGCATGTTCAAGTGTATCAAGTGTCAATGAGTCATGTACATTTCCAAGGGCTTCCGCCACGGCGATGCGAACATCAGGATCCTCATCGGCCAGTGCTAATACGAGCATCGAACCGGCGGTTTCAATCCGGTTGGCCTCGATAGCCGATACGGCGGCTTTACGAACCTGCGGATCTTCATCTTTTATCAACAGCAGCAAACGATCCCGTTCACCAAGCGATGCGAGTAACAGGGCGGCCGCTTTACGATGGTGCGACTTTTTTGAAGAGCAGAAATAACCGACTTCCGTCAGAATTGCCGAACTGTTGATCGATGCAAGAGATTGCAAACCGGCAACAGCGGCCGAGTAAACGTCTGCTTCACTATCGTCAATCAACGCAATCAAATAGGGAATAAATGTTATCAAACCAAGTTTTCCAACTGCAATCGCGGCAGCTTTTCGAACCTGCGCAGACGGGTCGCACAATGCTTTCTGTATAACTTCATTAAAACCGGAATATCCGCACTCCGCAATCAGGATACAGAGTCCGCTTCTTCCACTCTCGTCGAGATTTTCATAGCGGGGGGAAATTTCTTGCAACGCTTCCCGCCCGAAGCTTTTAAGGGCAGAAAGAGCGGCAAAAGCGGTGCGCTCGTCGGCATACGCCTCAATCAGCAGTGGAATGAATCTAGCGTCCCTGATCACGACGCTGGTCCAAAGCAGGGCTTCTGTCAACTCACTATCCCGATTGTCAAACAGTTCGAGCAAACCGGTTATTATTTCGTTCTCTTTTAGTAACTGGAGAGCTTCATGGATTTTTTCCTGTGATACTGACGAAGAGCGTCTGTAAATTTTATACAGAGCCTTTACAGCGGCGGCACGACTGTTTTTCTGACGGCAGTAAAAATTATCCAGAAGCAATTTAAAAGAGTTTTCGTCAGATATTGCCCCTAAACATTCAAAAACAGCCTTTCTGAAAATATCCTGATCTGCCAGCTTTATCAGTGCTTCCGGCACCTGCACCGGTTGAGCGAGCACTCGTAAAGCGCCAAGCGCACTGAAGCGAAACAATACCTCATCTCTCGCGAGAATTGCCTGCATCAGGTACTCTGAGGCGCCCGGATCACCAAGCGTGCCCAGTTGCTCTGCCGCTGCCGAGGCAATATTTACTTCAGGGTCGCTCAATGCATGCAAAAGAGCCGGTACAAAAACGGTATCACCGATAGCCCCCATAACATCAATAACAAATTTACGTACATCAATATCCTGGTCCTTCACCATATTCATCAGCAGTGATACGGAGGCAGACCCGAGACGAATGACGGCCTCTGCAGCAGAGTTTCTCAAACCGGCATTTTCCTCATTACGGAGAAGATGCAACAACTGTTCAATAGAATCGAGGTCCGGCCTCGAGCTGACATAGCATTCTACCGCCTCTTTTCTCACCCGCCAGCTGCTGTCTCCCATTGCCGAGAATAATATAGCATGCGTGTCAGGAAGCGGAAGGTCCCTTAACGAATGCAAGGCTGATCTGCGGATTTCTTCATCAGTGGACTGAAGGGCGCAGCGTATCTCCTGAAGTTCATTCACCTGGTTTCTCCCGACCCGGATGGTTACAAAGGAGAGAATCAATATCCAGAATCATATAGACACGGTCATGTGACAGGCATACGCCCAGCAGAAATTCCATTCCCACTCCTGCAGTCATCAGGATCGGAGGCATTATGTCATCAACCGGTACTGTAATAATTTCCATAACATCATCTACAACAAGAGCAAGCAATTGTCTGACCAGTGTTACGATCAGCAGTTTACCTGCAGGCGCATCTTCCGGATCAGAAATCCCGAACCGCTTGCGCATGTTCATTACCGGAATAACAGCGCCACGAAGAGAAATAACGCCCTCCAGAAGATCCGAAGAACATGGCAGCGGAGATAATTTCTGGGGGACAAGAATCTCGCGTATTCTCATGATATCAACAGCAAACAGCTTGTCCCTCAGGCTGAAACAGGTTAGCTGGATATGTGTTACCGCACCTTCCATATTATTTGCCGGATCCGGTAAGAGCCAGCAGTCTGTTGATTTCATCAATAATCATCGCTGATTTAAACGGCTTGACAAGATATGCGTCAGCGCCGCATAAAACACCATTATCATGGTCATTCTGGGATTTTTTCCCCGTTAACATAATTACAGGAATAGCAGAAGTGCGGGGATCTTTTCGAATCTGACGGCACACTTCAAACCCGTCAATATCCGGCAGCATAATATCAAGCAATACGAGGTCAAAATCTTCTACGCCAATCTTGTCAATTGCCATTTTACCGGTAAATGCGCCGATGACTTCAAAACCTTTGACAGTAAGGAGGATTGTTTCCAGCTTGAGCAGACTTTCTTCATCTTCAACTATTAAAATCCTCTTTTTTCTCTGCATATCTGCTCCTTTTTAATACAGATTTATGTTGGCAACATTTTCCAGATTCAAAATTATTATCAATCGTCCGTCAGAACGACCAAGCCCGCTGATGAAGTCACGGTCAATACCTCCCAGAAAAGCAGGCGCCGATTCGACAGCATCAAGTTGTACCTTCACAACTTGAATCACTTCATCAACCAGAAGTCCGCTGAATGAATTATTGTTTTTAATGACGACTACCCGTTCTTTTCCCGAGAGCTCATTTCGAGCCAGATTAAGCCGGACACGCATATCGATAATCGGAATTATCACGCCTCGCAGTGACAGAATTCCGGAAACAAAAACCGGGGCACGAGGTACCTCGGTCACTTCTCTCGGTTTGATAATTTCTTTAATTTCCATGATGTTTATACCATAGATTTCGTCATAAATCCGGAAACAGAGAAACTCCAGACAGGATTCGGCAAAAAGCTGATTAGTGCCATTCTCGGCTGCTATCGGCTCATCGTCGCATCCGACTGCGATTCTGCCGGCCAGAATCGCCTCCAGCGGAGTACATGCTGCGACGATACCTTCAGGGTACATGACGGAGAACAATTGCGGCGTAGTTTCAATTGATGCAACCGGAGAAGAATATTGCTCATGTTGAAAAAAATCCATCCCGGTTGTTGCGGAGGCGTCCGGAATCGCTTTATGCGGGTTATTTATCAACTCAGGCGATGAGGGTGGAGCAGCGAATACGATATCAGCCCGTTCAGTCGGCGCCAGTAACGATTTTTTTCTGATTTTTGCGAGATCCATACCTGTACCGCCTACGACATCAATTCATCTTTAATTTCGTTTATTATGCTCGAATCAATCAGGGCTGCGTCACATCCGTATGCAACGAGCAGTGCATTGGTTGCCATGGAATTTATTTTACGAGGCACTCCCCCGCTTAGTTCATGAATGCGCTGAACGGCATCCGGAGTGAATAAACCGGAAGTCCCGCCGGCGGCCTCAAGTCGAAAATCGAGGTATTCCATTATTTCATCCAGCAACAAAGGTTTCAGGTGATAATGAAGCGAAATCCGCTGCCGCAGAGGTTCGAAACGGCTGGATGCCATCATCGGGAGCAGTTCCGGTTGACCCATAATGACCACTCCAAGCAGATTACGGTCATCCAGTTGAAAATTAGTCAGGAGCCGTATTTCATCAAATACTTCAGCATCCGTGATCATCTGGGCTTCGTCAATCACCAGAACAGGACATATGTCACGTTGATTCAGAGAGTATATGGCGGTATGGATCTGATTGATAAGGGTGTCTTTGGCATCAGCCGGTTGTTCAACTTCAAGAATACGGGCAATAGTGCGAAGAAATTCAATTGCATTCAACCGCGGATTAATAATGTAGCAAAAACGGAAACGGGAGCCGAGACGGTCCATGAGAGCCCGCGATAGCGTGGTTTTTCCGCAGCCTATTTCTCCTGTTAATACAGCTATTTCACGTTCTTCAACGGCAAATTCCAATCGGACAAGCGCTTCTTCATGACCGCGACTCAAAAAAAGAAACCGGGGATCAGGTGTTTTGCTGAAGGGTTTTTCCTTAAAGCCGAAATAACGCTTATACATGTATATCAGCTCCCGGAATGCATAGTTTCATTAATTATTCCGCCAATATCCAACACAAGAATAGTGCGCTGATCGCCGAGATCTGCCGCGCCTGAAACCCCGCGAAACTGTTTGAATGACTCGCCGAGTGATTTTATTACGATATCCTGCTGACATACAAGATCATCAACCACAATTCCAAGACGTTTTTCCGCGACTCCGACAACGACGACATAAAAAACTTTCGGAGGTTCGTCACAACGACGAATGTCGAAATAGTGATCGAGTCTCAGCAGGGGCAGGGTAAATTCACGGAGTTGTACGACCTCTCTGCGCTCTACCGTTATAATTTCATTGTCAGTCATGAGAAATGATTCCAGGACTGATGTGATCGGCAGAGCATAGGTTCTGCCGCTGCAGAGAACTACCAGTGCCTTGATAATAGCCAGCGTAATCGGCAGGGTTATGATGAAGCGGCTCCCCTCCCCCTTTCGCGTTTCAATATCAACCATTCCGGAAATTGCCGAGATGTTGTTTCTGACAACATCCATACCGACACCTCGTCCGGAAACCTCACTTACTGTTTCATTGGTTGAAAAACCGGGCAGAAAAATAAAATCGATCGCATCACGGTCAGTCACGGTACTTATGTCGGCCACCAACCCTTTTTGTAACGCCTTGTTTTTAACCTTCTCGACATCAATCCCGCCGCCATCGTCTTCAATTTCAATAACAACGTGATTTCCTTTTTGATACGACGAAATACGAATGGTTCCCTTTTCATTCTTCCCCTGAGCCGCACGTACGTCACGTGACTCGATGCCGTGATCTATCGCATTGCGGATAATATGCATCATCGGATCGGATATGTCTTCGACGATCAGTTTATCCAGCTCGGTGTCTGCCCCGAAAAACTTGAGATCGACCCGTTTACCCTGTTCACGGGATATCTTTCGAACAATACGCGACATTTTCTCGTACAGCTGCCCGATAGGGATCATTCGAATCTCCATGACCCCCTTCTGGAGTTCGGAAAGCTTGCGTTCAAGCCCTTTGGCAGCTTTGCCCAGCTCGACGGCAATGTGTGAAAATCCCTCATTGCGCATTCTGTTAGTAACACCCGCAATAGTAGAGTTAGCGAGAACAAGTTCACCGACGATATTCATCAATTCATCAAGCTTACCGATATCTACCCGAACTGTCCTGCTCAGACTTTTAGCACTGAGAGTTGCGTCATCAGATGCGAAGGGCAACGTGTGCAGCAGGGAATCAGCCGGCACACGCTGTTTACCTGATACGGAAACAGCCGGAAGGCCCGCATCAACAAAAGGCGTTATCGAGGGGGGAAGAATGGCGGGCGCCGTTTCTTCGATCACCGCGCTGGAACCGAACTGGTAAACAGCTATGGCATCCCGCTCAATGGCTGATTTTAACTCGGCGAGAGAGCGCTTGGAACCGAAAAGGATTTCAAAATCTATATTTGTCTCAAGATTTACTCCGACACTCGGCAAGGTACTGATAACTTCTCCACACCCCTTCAATATCTCCGTAACTGCTGATAATTCAGTATCAAACGTATTGAGATCAAAGGATGTATGTACATTGAATATTGTTCGCCCTTTAGCCAGATTGTCTTTCAGGCGGTGCTCTTCGTACTCCGTCAGTGCATCACGAACATGGGCCGGCAGGCCTATGGCTTCCAGAGGTGACTCACTGTTTTGTTGTTCCTGCGGGGCAAGACATTCATTTATTTTTGACACACACGCGGCAATTTCCTGTGCCATGTTCGTTTCTTCGCCTGAGGCAAGGACTCGAATGAGGCCGTTCAACAGCTCATGTGAATCAAACAGTACAGCCATAAGCTGCTGAGTAAGATTCAACTTTCCGAGTCGCAGCCAGTCAAGCAGATTTTCCATGTTATGCGAGAGTTCGGCGACATCGACAAAGCTGAACATCCCAGCCAACCCTTTCAGGGAATGGGCTCCCCGAAAAATAGAGTTGAGAACTTCGGGATTCATTTCGCCACTTTCAGCCATATCGGAGAGATTCGCCAACTCTGTGCCGAGTTGCTCGACAATCTCTTCCGCTTCCGCAAGAAAATCCTGAAGGGCCTTCGCATGATGTGTGGTGTTCTGATCAATCATAACGGTTTGCGTAAATACCTGTTAATCAATTGTTGGAGAGATGCGGGAGAAAAGGGCTTGACCAGATATTCATCAGCTCCAAGCTGTTTACCTTTTTCAATATCCTTTGCACTGCTTTCCGTTGATATGATGAAAACGGGAATATTTTTGTAATTGGGGTTGGTGCGAAGGTAACTTATCAATTCAAGTCCGTTGATATCAGGCATATTTATATCAGTTAAAATCAGGTCGACATGCCCTCGAGGCAGCAGCCGTAACGCCTCAAAACCACTCGAGGCCTCAACGGTCTGATACTTTCCGAGTTGTTCAACAATAGCAACAAGCATGGCACGCATGGTCGGCGAGTCATCGACAATCAAAATGGTCCTGGTACTCACGGAGTACCCCTCTCATTAAGCTGACGTTCAAGCAAAGACTTCTCCATGGAAATTCCGGCCTGCGACAGGAAAATCGCCAGCGGCTCGATGTCGCCAACAGGTTTCCTGATCGGAAGATTGTCCCCGTAAAGAAAACCGATAACACGAGACTGGCTGATCATAGGGCCGATAAATACCTCTGCGGGCATGCCGCCTCCCAATTGTTCAAAAAGATGCGTATCCATCGGTGTCGGGGTTGGTGAGAACGTGCAGGGCTGGCCAGTTCGAAGAGGTTCGTCGAACATCGAACCGGATTCCTGAGGAAAATGAATCGCACGTACCCGTTCATCTCCGCTGATCATTCCGCCGGTGATGCCGAATTGTCCGAAACCTGAAATAACCTGGTCATTTAAAGTAAAAACAATGGCCCTGTTAACGAATTCGGAGGCGAAACGCAGAACCAGCAACAGAACACCGCCTTGAAGGTCCGGGTTGTTCAGTTCCTCCAGCATGCCACGCAGCAGGGAAAGGCCTCCATTCTGCGGGGATGGTTCAACGGCACGCGGCATATCATCGTCTTCTCCCATTTCAATGCGGAGTTCATCTCCCAAATTGAATCGGTCCTCCCACTCCACGGAATTCCTGCCTTCAGAGGAATTGCGAAGATCATGAGTGACCTGGGTAAGAAAACTCCCCATGATGGCCGGAGTGTTGATTTCAATCCGTCGGGGTTTTATAAAAAAAGGATACCCAAGATCGCGAATCTTTTTTTCTGCATCGGCGTGATGGTAATCGGTCATGACCATAAGCTGCAGATTATTGAAGTTGTTGTGCAGCAGTTCCAGGAGTTCACCCCCCCCGAGTACGCCCGATCCGTCCATCTTCGGCATGATAAGATCAATGAGAACTGCAGGGTTCTCACCGCTCCTGTGCAGCGTGTCCACTTTGATCAGTGTATCTTCACTGCGCGTCATGGCATGAACGATAAAACCATTTTCAACAAGCCCTTCGGCAATAGCCCGGAGAGTCGGGCCGTCATCATCAACAATAACCACCTGTTGTGGAGCGTCACGCCGGTGTGATGCCAGAGTATTCGGGTTACCAGCCAGATTGAAGTCAAAATCAGCCGCATCGTCAGACGAATCTCCGCCGGCAAAACCCATTTCAGTCGCATGGTGTTTTTCATCGAGGATTCTGGTCCCTTCCATAGCGAGAAATTGAGGATTCAACCCCTGATCCAGCATGAACTGCAGCGGATCCATCTTTGTGCCGTCAACTGTTTCAATCGAGTTCTGAACTTCAAAATCGAATGTACCCTCAGCCCAGGAAAACAATGAGAAGACCGCATTTTCAATCTGTTGACGTACTACTTCTTCAATTATCGCTTGTGAAATCCCGAAATTTTTTACAAGAATCACTCCAAGGCGTTGACGAAAACCGTTTTCATGCTGAAACGCAAGAGCCTTACGCAGCATGGCCAGATCAAGGACCCCTTTTTGAATCAGCACCTCCCCAAGGCTCTGCTGATAGGTACTGGATGAGGCTCTGACAACCTGCCCTTGACGAAAAAAAACCGAGCCATCCCTTCCCCTGCTTTTGAGGGAAAGAACACCGGTTTTTCTGCTGAGACTGACAATCTGTAATATCTCGCCAAGTCCAAGCTCTTCGAGGGTACCTACCAGGCTCATTCGTCACAATCCGGCTACGTAAGGTGGGATAAAAACTCGCAAAATATAACGCAACAGTGAGCTCAAGTAAAGCCTTTATAGGCTATTTGGAATGATCAGATCCCGGCTTGCGGGAAGTGTCGGTTTTATCCCGTCCCCGGAACATCAGCCTCAAGGGGACACCGTCAAAACCGAATGCTTCGCGGAATTTATTGATCAGGTAGCGCTCGTATGAGTAATGGATGTTCTCGGGCTGATTGGTAAAGATAACAAAGGCCGGAGGCCGGGTTGCAACCTGGGTGGCAAAGTAGAATTTTACCCTGCGTCCGTGGGACAGCGGGGCATGGTGCGATTCAATGGCGTCGGTAAATACATGCACGAGCTCCGATGTTGTGACGCGACGACAGAACTGTTCCATAACCTCGTCAACCGTAGCAATTATTTTGCCGGAACGCTGTCCTGTTTTGGCAGAAACGCAGACAATCGGAGCGTACGCCAGATATTTGAAACCGTCCCTGATTTTGGCAATATATATTCCGAGAGTGGCATTATCTTTTTCAAGCAGATCCCACTTATTGATGACGAACACGCACCCTTTACCGGCTTCGTGAATATAACCGGCGATGCGTTCGTCCTGTTCGGTCACTCCGTCTTCGGCGTCAATCACCATCAGTACTACATCGGCGCGTTCGATACTGCGCAGGGCATCGCAGACGCTGTACTTTTCGAGCTTTTCGGTAGTTTTCCCCTTGCGGCGGATACCGGCGGTATCGATCAGGACATACGGCTTTTTGTTGCAGGTAAAAGGAGTATCAACCGAATCCCGGGTTGTTCCGGCGGCCTCATTGGCGACGACCCGGTCAAAACCGAGCAGGCGGTTGACCAGTGATGACTTGCCGACATTAGGGCGCCCCACCACGGCGATACGAGTGATATTCTCTTCAGGATCGGCGGCATCAGCCGGCGGGAAAACCTCAAGGATATTTTCAACCAGGTCGATGACCCCTCGATTGTGTTCAGCGGAAATAGTATAAAGTTCCCCAACGCCGAGTGAATAGAATTCAGCCGACTCATTCTCCAGTTTTTCGCCATCAACCTTATTGACTACGTAAAATACCGGTTTTTTAACCCGCCGCAACATCCCGGCCACCTCAATGTCTGCCGGAGTCAGGCCGCTTCTGGCATCCATCATGAAGATGATGACGTCCGCCTCTTCGATGGCCAGTTTTGATTGCTCGCGCATCTGCTGCAGCAGGCGATTTTCGGTTACCGGCTCGAATCCGCCGGTATCGATAAGGATGAACGGCTTTTCGAAGCGGGTAATGTTGGCGTAGTTGCGGTCACGCGTAACTCCGGGGGTGTCGTCGACAATATCGCGACGATGGCCCAGCAGACGGTTGAAAAGGGTTGATTTGCCCACATTGGGCCGGCCGACGATGGCTACTAAAGGTTTCATTCGTATCCCAACTCTCTCAATTTAGACGGTCTCTCGCTCCAGTTTTCAACTACTTTAACGAACAGCTCCAGATATACCTTGGTATCGAGCAGACGCTCGATATCCTGACGGGCCTGACTGCCGATTTTTTTCAGCATCTCGCCCTTCGAGCCGATTACGATTCCCTTCTGGGTAGCCCGTTCCAGCATGATGGCTGCCGAGATGGCTATTACTCCGTTCTCCCGCTCAATAAAACTTTCCACCACAACCGCCGTCGAATACGGAATCTCGTCACGCGTCAGACGGAAAACCTTTTCGCGAATAATCTCTGCCACGATAAATTTTTCCGGCATGTCCGTCAGGATGTCATCCGGGAACATGGCCGGCCCTTCAGGGAGATAGTCGCTGACTACCGAAACCAGGTGATCTACCCCGTCATTGCGACCGGCTGAAACGGGGATAATTTCCTTGAACTGATAGAGTGCCGCCCAGTCGGCGATTTTCTTCAGCACCTGATTCTTGTCGGAAAGCAGATCAATCTTGTTGATAACCAGCACTACCGGAATCTTCACCCTGCCAAGTACATCCTGAATGAAAGCGGGGTCGGCAGATGACGTGGCTTCAACGACCAGCATCAGAAGATCGACACCGCTGATTGCCGAACGTGCCACATCCACCATACTTTTGTTAAGCCTTGAGCGTCCGGTGTGGATGCCTGGGGTATCGATGAAAACGATCTGACCGCCGGGGATGTTGTGAATTCCCTGAATCCGGTTGCGGGTAGTCTGGGGCTTGTCCGATGTAATGACAATTTTCTCGCCGATGATACTGTTCAGGAGTGTTGATTTTCCGACATTCGGGCGACCGATGATTGAAACAAAACCTGATGTGAACTTCTCTTTTTTCATATAGTTATATACCACTCTTTCATGTTTTACTTTTTATTCCAAGTATCCCGCAAGGTGACAATCCGGTTGAATACAAGCTTTCCGGGAAGTGAATCTTTCGGATCCTGGCGGAAATAGCCCTGACGCTCAAATTGATAGCGGGTTTCAACCTCCGCTCCGGCCAGACTTGCTTCTAGCTTGCAATCGGATAGAGTTTCAACCGAACCTGGATTCAGGAACTGCTTGTAGTCAGCCCCGCCCCGGTCAGGGTTGGGGTCGTTGAAAAGCCGATCGAAAAGCCGCACTTCAGCGGTCACTGCATGAGCAGCGGAAACCCAGTGGATAACCCCTTTTACCTTTCGGCCGTCGACGGTATGTATCCCCTCGCGTGATGCGGGGTCGTACTCGCCATGCAGCTCCAGAATATTTCCCTGCTCGTCCTTGACGACGCTCGTACACTTGACAATATAGCCAAAACGAAGCTTAACCTCCCCGCCGACAGTCAGGCGATGGAAGCCTTTGCTCGGCAGTTCCATGAAATCATCGCCATCGATCCAGATTTCGCGGGTGAAGTGAATGCCACGGCTCCCCATCTCAGGTTTTTGCGGGTGATTGGCAGCCTGCAGCTCCTCAACCAGATCGGCCGGATAATTGTCAACCACCAGTTTGACCGGACGCAGTACCGCCATCGCTCGCGGCGCCGATTCATTCAGATCGCTGCGGACGCACTCTTCCAGAACGGATACATCGATCCATGAATCCCTCCGCCCGACGCCGATCTGCTCACAAAAAGCCCTTACCGCCGCCGGGGTGTAGCCGCGCCGCCTGATTCCGGCCAGGGTCGGCATACGCGGGTCGTCCCAGCCGCCGACTATGCCGAGCTGCACCAACTCCTGCAGTTTTCGCTTGCTCATCACCGTGTAGGTCAGATTCAGCCGGGCAAATTCATACTGACGCGGACGCGCCGGTACCGGCAGATTATCCAGAAACCATTCGTAGAGCGGCTTATGGGATTCAAACTCCAGGGTGCAGATCGAGTGCGTGATTCCCTCAATGGCATCGGTCTGTCCATGTGCAAAGTCGTACATCGGGTAGATCTTCCAGGCATCGCCTACATGCGGATGCGGAGCATGGAGTATCCTGTAAAGAACCGGATCGCGCAGACTGATATTGGGGGAGGCCATGTCGATTTTGGCGCGCAGAACGCGGGTCCCATCAGGGAACTCTCCTGAACGCATACGGTTGAACAGGTCCAGATTTTCCTCAACAGAACGGGTGCGATACGGGCTCACAGTTCCCGACTCGGTCAACGTGCCGCGATAGGCCCGGATCTGATCGGCATTCAGATCCTCGACGTACGCTTTTCTCTGTTCGATCAGAAAGAGCGCCCACTGGTAAAGCTGCTCAAAATTGTCCGAGGCATAGTGCAGATGCTCCCCCCAGTCGAAACCTAGCCAGCGGACACTCTCCTTGATCGAATCGATGTACTCCTGTTCTTCCCTGGCCGGGTTGGTATCATCAAAGCGGAGGTGGCAGCGTCCGCCGAAATCACGCGCCAGACCGAAGTTGATGCAGATCGACTTGGCATGACCGATATGAAGGTAGCCGTTCGGTTCGGGTGGAAAACGGGTCACGATGCTGCTGTGTTTGCCGCTTTTGAGGTCTTCATCAATTATGGTGCGCAGAAAGTTATTGGTTGTGGGTGTGGCTTGTTCAACAGTGCAATGAATTCAAACACTCCCCGGCATAAGCCTGTGTGCATTTGTTAAGATCCTGAAAGTCATG
>JANNLB010000032.1:0-6343 GCA_031396605.1 Geobacter sp.
GAAATCAGGGACTTACTGAAAACCGGCATGGTGGTAACCGTCAAAGGGCGGATCGATGACAACGGCACCACCGGTAAGGCAACGGAAATCGAATTCCGCGACACCCTCAAGGGGCGCATCGACAACAAGGGCGTCGATTCGCTCACTATCATGGGGCAGACCGTTCTGGTGGACGACTCGATCAAAAGCGTACTCAACTCCATTAGTGCGGGTGATGACGTCCAAGTGAGCGGCGTCATTGATGACAAAGGGCGCCTGCGAGCCACCCATATCGAAAAGAAAACCGGTCTGAACGAATTCGAAGCCAAGGGCTTTGTCAGCGGCTTTACTACCGGCGGCAGCACCTTTACCCTCCTATTGTCACGAGACGCCATCAGCGGTATCACGGTTAATATCGGTGCTGGTGTGATCCGTCCCGCAGGTTTGGTTAACGGGGCTTTCGTCGAAGTGAAAACCTTAACCACAGCTGGTGGCAGTGTCACCGCAACGAAGATCGAAATAGAGGACGAGCTGAAGGCCGGCGAAAACGAGAATATGGAATTCGAAGGTTTCATCAGCAGCATCAACGGTGACGACTTCGTGGTCAATGGCCAGCCGGTCCGCATCACCAGTACCACGGTATTCCGCGGTGGAGCAAAGGCTGACCTGGTAGTCGGCATGAAAGTGGAGGCGGAAGGCAGCTTTGTCGGCGGTGTGCTGATAGCCAGCAAGGTCAGCTTCAAGGACAATCTACGGATCAACGCCAATGCCACTGCGGTTGATACCTCGCTCAAGACCATCACGATCCTCGGCAAGACCGTTACCTACAACAGTAGCACCGAATTCAAGGACGGCGGCTCTAGTTTGGATCCGGCAACTCTCGTGGGCAAAAATATCGAGATCAGGGGCATTTTCAACGCAGCAAACACTGGTCTGATTGCCACCAGGGTGGACCTGAAGAACAATAATCCAGCCAACGATGCCTTCGTCCGTGGAGTAATTACCGCCAAAACAGCCAACAGCTCCCTGACGATCGCCGGTTTTGTCGTCAACACCACAGGGGCGGCCTTCAGAGATAAGAACGACGCCGTCATCGGTGCTGATGCCTTCTTTGCGGCTGCAGCCCTGAACTTGACTGCCGTGAAAGCCCGCTGGAACCCGTTTAGCGGCGATGTTACCTCACCAGTTAAAGAGGTCGAGCTGGAAAACTGAAATCACCTGACATCGGCTACTAGGCTTTGGTAACGTCCTACGGGACTAACTGCCCGAAGCTGTAAAAAGAAAGGCCCGGGTTCTCCCGGGCCTTTCTTTTGGGAAAGCAAAGGGGTCAAACGGAACCCCCTTACTAAAACGGCATCCCCGCTCTCATTCGTTCCTGAATCATGTCGTGAATCCACTGATCGGCATTTTCAGGGGATATTTCCGATTTCCGGCAGATCTCTGCAACCTGCTCCGACCGTCCGGGAATCCTCATATCACCCAGGCGCAGGAAATACCCCGATCGCTTGCCAAGCTGAAACAGTACACGATCAGCGGGCGCCATCCCGATAAAACACCGGAGGACTCCAAGCAAGCGTTCTTTGTCATCCGGCAAGGTGCCGTCTATTTCCTGAAACAGGTTGTAGGAATGGTCACTCTTGACAGTGCTGGTTATATTCTCCAGGCGTTCGAGCAGCAGCAGTATCTCTTCCGCCAGGACAAGATCGGAAGCCCACTGGTAGCGGAACTCGGTACTGTTTGCAAAGAGGGTGATCTTGTCCTGAAGGTGCAGTGTTCTGAAACGTATAAAATCGGGGTTGATCTGATTGAGCGCATCGGCGGTTTCAATGGCATGCTCACGGGAAAATTCGCTGCCTCCGATACCGGTCAGGACGTATTCCGACAGTTCTATACCGGCAGCCTTTACCTTCAGCCCGGCATTGATATGCATCTCCTTCGTGCACCCCTTCCTGATCATGCTCAAAATTGTATCCGACGCGGTTTCCATGCCGATATGAATCCGGTTCAACCCGGCGGCTGCGAATTCCTTCATATTTTCATCGCTGATCCGTGCAACGCTTTCTGAACGGGCATACGAGGTAATTCGTTCCACCTGGGGAAAACGGGTTTTGATATGCCGCAGGATTGTTGTCAGATTTTCCGGCCTGATCACCAGGCTGTCGGCATCCTGGAGAAATATCGATTCCATCCCCTCCGACAGCCAGCTCCGGGCCGCATGGAAGGCTGCCTGCTCTTCCGGCACGACAGATCGCGCAATAACCTGGGGAGCAAAATTTCCCGACTGCAATTCGGTAACAAAGCGATGAATCGTATCGATATCCGCGATAACATCCGCTACCGGACGAAGTGAAAATTTCTGTTTCTTGTATATCGAGCAGAAGGTGCAGCGGTTCCAGGGGCAATTACGGTTCACGCGCAGCAGCAGGCTGGCGGCCTCGCTTGGCGGCCTGATCGGCCCCTGTTCAAATCCCTGGTACGCGTGCATTGTGGTTCTCCCGGATATACATCCTACTTGCTCAAATAGCTGATCGCCCGATCTATCCCGCCCATATTTAACGGGTACATCTGCCCTCTTACCAAACTGTCAATCAGCTGAACTGATTCTGTATATTTCCATTCGCCCTGAGGCGCCGGATTAAGCCAGACCACTTTACGAAATTGGTCCAGCATACGTCCCATCCAGACCGCTCCCGTTTCAGGATTATGGTGCTCCACACTGCCGCCCGGCCACATAACCTCATACGGGCTCATGGTTGCGTCGCCTACAAAAATAACTTTGTAGTCGGACCCATACTGATGAATCAGATCATGAGTGGCGACATGCTGGTTAAAACGGCGCCGGTTGTCGTGCCAGACCCGCTCATAGAGACAATTATGAAAATAATAGTGTTCAAGATGCTTGAATTCAGTTCGCGCGGCAGAAAAAAGCTGTTCACACAATTCGATGTGCGGGTCCATGGAACCGCCGACGTCAAGAAACAACAGAACTTTCACCTTATTGTGTCGCTCCGGCATCATCCGGAGGTCGAGATAGCCGGCATTCTTGGCGGTCGCCCGGATAGTGCCGGACATATCCAACTCTTCAAGTGCCCCCTCCCGTGCAAAATTTCGCAGGCGGCGGAGGGCAACCTTGATATTGCGTGTACCCAGCTCGACCGAATCATCCAGATCCTTGAATTCGCGCTTATCCCATACTTTCACCGCTCGACGGTGTCGTGACCCCTCCTGGCCGATCCGGATCCCTTCAGGGTTGTAGCCATAAGCGCCAAACGGAGACGTGCCGCCTGTACCAACCCACTTGCTCCCCCCCTGATGCCGTTCCTTCTGTTCCGCCAGGCGTTTTTTCAGGGTTTCCAGAAGTTTATCCAGTCCACCAAGTGCCTTGATTTGCTGCTTTTCCTCTTCGGAAAGAAATTTTTCCGCCAGTTTGCGCAGCCACTCCTCGGGAATATCCGCACTAAGCTCCTCCAGCGGATTACTTACCCCCTTGAAATATTCCGCGAAGACCCGGTCAAACTTGTCGAAATGGGTCTCATCTTTTACAAGGCAGAGTCTGGCAAGGAAATAAAAATCCTCGACGCTGCCAAAGGCGAGATGCAGTTGCAAAGCCTCCAGCAGGGTCAAAAATTCCATCAGGGTGACGGGGATTTTGGCGCTCTTCAGACGTAGAAAAAAATCAAGCAGCATAGTGAGGCTAATACCCCGCCCTGGATTGTCGTTTCATATCGTCGAACAGCTGTAAATCCTGCTCGTTCTTGAGAAGAGCGCCATGTAACGGGGGAATCTGCCGGGCCTTGCGAGTGTTATTGAGATCTTCAGGGCGAACTTCTTCGGACATCAGTATTTTCAGCCAGTCAAGCAGTTCAGATGTGGAAGGTTTCTTCTTCAGACCCGGAATTTCTCGGACACCGAAAAACACCTCCATAGCCTCTTTCACAAGCGTATCCTTGATATCAGGATAGTGAACATTGACGATCTGCCCCAGGGTATTCCGATCGGGAAAGCGGATATAGTGAAAAAAACAGCGCCGCAAAAATGCGTCGGGGAGCTCTTTTTCATTGTTGCTGGTAATGATGATCATAGGACGTTTTTTTGCCTGGATCAGCTGCTGGGTCTCGTAGACGTAGAACTCCATCCGGTCAAGTTCGCGCAGTAGATCGTTGGGAAACTCGATATCGGCCTTATCGACTTCATCGATCAACAGCACGGACTGTTGATCTGACTCGAACGCCTCCCACAACTTTCCCTTAACGATATAATTGCCGATATCGTGGACACGGGAGTCTCCCAGCTGCGAATCACGCAGGCGTGAAACTGCGTCGTATTCGTACAGTCCCTGCTGGGCCTTGGTGGTGGATTTGATGTGCCACTGGAAAAGCGGCATGCCAAGAGCGGCGGCCACCTCTTCGGCCAGCATTGTTTTGCCGGTACCCGGCTCTCCCTTAACCAGCAGGGGACGTCCCAGAACCATGGCGGAATTCACCGCCAGCATCAAATCGTCAGTTGCAATGTAAGAATCAGTTCCGGTAAATTTCATTTTTTATCCTAATTATACGTGAGGTTTTTAAACACATGCCAGTCCGTCACCAGGCTCCGGCAGAATAAACTCCGAAGTTGACAGCATACATGTAATTTAGTACCGCATTACCTGTTTTAAGTCAAGTGCTATCCAAAAACGTGATATCAGGTTTGCGGAGTCGTGCACATCGCCTGATCACGGATGGCCGTCAGAGTTGTACGCGGAGTTATTGTTTCAGGATCCATGCGTAGTTCCAGCAGTGCCGGCCCGTTGGACCAGACGGCCCGGTCGAAGGCGGCCTCGAAATCCGCGGTTGTTTCCACGACTTCGCCGTAGGCGCCGTAGGCTCGGGCAAGCGCGGCAAAATCGGGATTTGTGAGTGCGGTCCCGCTGATTCTTCCGGGAAAATGTTTTTCCTGATGCATGCGGATGGTACCGTACATACCATTATTTATGACGATAATGATGATTGCCGCGTTGTATTGCACAGCGGTTGCCAGCTCCTGCCCGTTCATCATAAAACAGCCGTCACCGGCAAAACAGACCACCGCCCTGTCAGGGTGGACCAGCTTGGCTGCCACGGCCGCCGGCAGTCCATATCCCATTGAGCCGTTGATCGGAGCAAGTTGTGTACGGAACTTCATAAAGGTGTAGAAACGGTGGACCCACGACGAGTAGTTACCTGCTCCGTTTGTCAGGATGGCTTCCGGCGGCAATCGTTCCCGCAGGAAGAGCATTATCTTTCCCAGGTCCAGGTCACCCGCGATCGGCTCCGGTTGCAGCGTAAGGAGGTAATCTTTCCTCGCGGCAACGGCCCATGGCAGCCAGACCGGGACGACGACCGGCGGAAGCGTTCGTACTGCCGTGGCAAATTCAGCCATACCGGAATTGATCATAAGATCGGCTTGATAGACACGTCCCAGTTCTTCAGTTCCGGGATGCACGTGGATCAGTTGCTGCCGTGGCCGCGGCGCCTCCATCAGGGTATAGCCGCTGGTGGTGATTTCCCCCAGACGCGAACCGACCGCCAAAATCAGGTCCGCCTGCTTGATACGATCCGCCAAGGCGGGATTGATACCGATGCCGACATCGCCGATATATTTGTGATGACGGTTGTCAAACAGATCCTGACGGCGAAATGAACAGGCTACGGGGAGATTGTTGGCTTCGGCAAACGCCATGATATCCCGACAGGCGCCCGGCGACCAGTCGCCGCCACCAAGCAGCAGGACCGGCCGCTGCGCCTCGGCAAGCATGTCGCGCAGCGTGTCCAGGTCGGCAGAACCTGGGTGCGCCTGCACCCGCTGGTATCGTTTGACATTACTGACGACTGTCGTTGCCGACAACATATCCTCGGGAAGCGCAAGCACAACCGGTCCGGGACGTCCCGACACAGCAAGATGGAAGGCGCGGCTGACCATCTCGGGGATCCGCTCCGGACGGTCTATTTGGCCGACCCACTTGGCCATCTGTCCGAACATGCGTCGATAATCCATCTCCTGAAATGCCTCGCGCTCTGACATGGCGCTGCCCACCTGACCGATAAACAGTATCATCGGGGTGGAATCCTGATAGGCTGTGTGGACACCGATGCTGGCATTAGTGGCGCCCGGTCCGCGGGTGACGAAGCAGATACCGGGACGCCCGGTCAGCTTGCCATACGCCTCCGCCATATATGCCGCCCCCCCCTCCTGGCGGCAGACAATAAGCCGGATGACATCCTGCTCATCAAAGAGTGCATCGAGTACCGGCAGATAACTCTCTCCCGGAACACAAAAAGCGATGTCGGCACCATTAATTTTGAGGGTATCGACAAGGATGCGTCCCCCGCTCCGTTCAGTCATT
>JANNLB010000046.1:0-2231 GCA_031396605.1 Geobacter sp.
GTAGACTGTGCGACACGGATCTCGTGCCGTGAAAATTCCGCATCCAGATAACCCAGATCCTGAGCTCGCGTTTTGAGTGCCGCCTTGGCCTCTTCGTAACTCTGATGAAGCAGCACGTCTCCCCTGTTCAGGGGAAATTTATCAACCAGTCGGTCCAAACGCCTTTCCTCGCTGCCCGGCCCGACCACAGTCACTTTTACCTCGGTCAGGCGTACCGGTTCACCCGCTACGACCTTGACCTGCAGGTGAAAACGTTCTCCGACCGGCTCGACCGTAGCCGTGACCAGAGCGTTGTAATAGCCGAACGGCTCCAGTGCGCTCCTGGTTTTATCATCTACCTGTTTGACAAAACGTTCGAGCCAGAGTTGGTCCACCGTTCCTTCACGTACCAATCCGACGGGGAGAACAAGCGTTTCCTGCACATTTTTCAGCGCATCACCCTCGATGCCGGTAACGACGATCTCGATCGGTTCAGCGGCATGCAAAGGTACCGTGAGTGAGAGGAAGAACAGCAAGTATGCAATAACGGCATAGCTTGATCCATTCCGGGCCTCCCGGCTGTACGTTGCGCTAAACCACACCACGTTTAGTGGCGTTCGCCACGATGTTCTCCGCGACCACCACCATGGTGGCCACCTCCGTCTCCACGACCACGACCATGACCATCATCTTCTACTATCCATAAACAACCCGACAGAGTTGATGCAATCAGAAGCACAATTGCCAGTCTTGCTAATAGTGTCTTTTTCATCTGTTATTCCTCCCTTGTATGTAGCCGGATATCGTTCATTTCAATCACTCTTACAGCAGCATTATCGCATATTCCGATATGCAATTATAGCGCAACTAGTTTGACTCATCTCGTCGCTACCGGTCCGGTCCGTTTCCGGCACACCAGAACAATTTCATCGATATCGGTCGCATCGATCAGACCAACTACGAATTTCAATCGCTTTTGAAAAAGCATCCCCAGCGGCATCAGGACCTTATTGTACAACCACATCGCCTCTCGCCGGCTATGATTGAGACACCACAAGCCAAAATCCAGCAGCCGGGGGCTCGCCGGTTGCATGCCGTAGGCGGCGCTTCTCTCGATCACCAGGTCGTGGGCCGCAAGCAGTGCCGGCAAATCAGCAGGTTCATACCTGCGCACGTGCCCCACGAACTCGTCGAATTTCGTCCATAATCCGGCATGCAGGGGGACGGAAAAGATAAAGATACCACCTTCCGTAAGCACGCGGCTCACCTCGCCGAAAACCCGTCGGTCATCCTCGACATGCTCGATGACATCAAGGGCACAGACGAGATCGAATTTTTCATTGCTGAATGGCAGATCAGTAATCTCAGCGGGTACTGCAATGCCACCCTGTGCCGCCAGACATTCAATCACCGGGGGGCTGATGTCTACGAAATGGGTACCGGCAATCGGCAGGCGCGGTCGCAATCCGGGGCCGATTTCCAGGCGCGTCGGCGCAAACGGCAGCAGCTCGGAAATCAGCGGCCACGTATTGAAACGATCGGGCTGTTTAAGGTGAGCCTCGGACCAGAGAACATCATAGAAGTCGCGGTTGATGGCGTTGCTATTGCGCATGTTCAGGTCCCGGCTGCTGTTTGTCTGCATCGGTTTGTTGTACTGTTTCCACCAATGGCCGGCAAAAAGAAAGTTCATCCGCACTTGTGAACTTGAGGCGGTCGTTGGGTCCCTTGCGCAGGATATTGTAGGCCAGGTTTGTGAAGCGACGTCCCGGGTTTTTCCAGACCCTCGAAAGAATGGATGGCCAGGTATAGGCCTGCTTGCGCGCCTCCATCCAGCCCCGGTAGAGCTGTTCAGGCGTCATCAGCTTCGGTCGGAAGACGACCTCGGAATGGTTGTAGCGGTTCCAGTCCCTGTGCAGGAGGCGACCTTCCTGTTCGAATTGCTGGAAGAGTTTTGTGCCCGGATACGGGGTCAACAGGTTGAAGGTGGGGACACTCGGAGAGCATTCCTCCACAAAACGAAGAGTCTTTTCGAAGATGCTCTGATCGTGATCGTCAAAACCGAAGATGAGGGACGTTTCGAGGATAAGGCCCGCATCCCTGACCCGCTTCATGAGGTCGGCCTGAGGCGTTTGCCCTGACGATTTGGCGAGCAGGGAATATGGCCCCGTTACCGACTCGATCCCGACGAAGAGGCCGATGCAACCGGAACGGGCTACGAGTTTGAGCAGCTCCCGGTCTTCTGCAAAACGCAG
>JANNLB010000148.1:0-13677 GCA_031396605.1 Geobacter sp.
TCGTAAAAATCCCCGACATGTTAAGTGCCATCATCGCCATGGCATTCTGTTACGGCGCCTACATGGCCGAGATCTTCCGGGCCGGCATCCAGTCCATTCCCAAAGGGCAGATGGAGGCCGCACTGTCCCTGGGCATGTCCCACAGACAGGCCATGCAGCAGGTCATTCTGCCCCAGGCCTTCAAGGTAGTATTGCCGCCGATCGGTAACGAATTCATCGCCCTGCTGAAGGATTCATCGCTGGTTTCAATCCTGGCGGTATCCGACCTGTTGCGCCGCGGCCGTGAGTATGCCTCGGAAACCTTCAACTATTTTGAGACCTACACCGTCATAGCTCTGATCTACCTGATAATGACGCTCTTCTTTTCCAAGCTGATCAGTATCATGGAGGAACGACTCAATGAAGGCCGCTAGTCTCCCCATGATCGAGGTAAGCGGGGTATCCAAGTTCTTCGGGACCTTCCAGGCCCTGAATGACATTTCCTTCACGGTCAGTGACGGCGAGAAGGTGGTCATCATCGGCCCCAGCGGTTCGGGCAAGAGCACCATCCTGCGCTCGATCAACTGCCTGGAGACCATCGACCGCGGCCGGATCACCGTCGGCGGAATGGATGTCAGCAACCCTAAGACCGATATTTGCAAGGTACGCGAGGAGGTCGGGATGGTTTTCCAGTCCTTCAACCTCTTCCCCCACAAGAGCGTGCTTGAAAACCTGACCCTGGCCCAGACCGTCGTCCGCCAGCGAAGCAAAAAAGATGCTGAAGATATCGCCATGGAGCTGCTGCGCAAGGTGAACATTGTCGAAAAGGCAGCGGCATACCCGGCCAAGCTCTCAGGTGGCCAACAGCAGCGTGTCGCCATCGCCCGTTCACTGGCAATGAACCCCAAGGCGATTCTGTTCGATGAACCGACCTCGGCGCTGGATCCCGAGACGATCGGCGAGGTGCTGGATGTCATGAAAAACCTGGCCCGCGAGGGTATGACCATGGTGGTGGTCACTCACGAGATGGGATTTGCGCGTGAAGTGGCTGATCGGGTCATATTCATGGATCATGGCAGGATCGTGGAAGAGGGCACTCCAGAGCACTTTTTCACCAACCCGACCCACGAACGGACTAAACTGTTTTTGAGTCAGATTCTTTAACTTCAGCAGTTGCAGGAGTATTTCCCCAAGCAGGACACTACATCACAGGAGGTAACACATGAAAAACAGTAAGGTAATGGCAGCGCTCGTGATTTTGGGCCTCGCCGCAGCAGTTGCAACACCGGCAATGGCGCTCGAAAATCAGTTCACCGGTACATTTACAACTTATTATGACGTTTCAAACTACAATGCAGCAGGTGAATTAAAAAAAGATGCCCCTACGGCCAATTACTTTGAGCAAAGATTTCGTTTGGGTTATACCGCCAAGGCAAGTGACGAGCTGAAGTTAGTCACTGCGCTTGAATTCGATTATAGCAACTGGGGTAACAGTTCTTATGACAACCCTGGCGGGAGGAACCAGGGCGGTGCACTTGGTGCGGATACCGTCAATGTGGAACTGAAGACTGCATATCTCAATTGGAACATACCTGCTGCCAAGCTGAACGCGAAGATAGGGATGCAGCCATATGGTGATGCTTTTAAGGGGATTTTTGTCGGCGCCGACATGGCCGGTGTCCTCCTGACTCACGAATGCGCACCGGCTACCGCATCTGCCGGTTTTTTCCGTTGGGATGACACTAGTGCGACTACTCTCGGCAAGAATACCCGTGACATGTTTGTGTTGGACGGGAAGTATAATGTCAGCAAAGACACAAAGCTCGGCGCTGCGTACTACTTCGTTAACAGCAGTAATGTAATAATGACTAACGCTCCCAATGAGGATTTGACTGTTCATATGCTTGGTGTAAATGCCGAGACTAGAATAGGCGCCGTCGTTGTTGATGGATTTTTGGCGTATCAGTTCGGAACCGACAATATTGCCAAAAAGGATAGAAGCGCATTTGCCGGTAATGTTGGCGCAAGTATGAAGCTGAGCAAGGGAACCGCCAGAACCGAGCTGCTTTATGTTTCCGGTGACAAGAACAACACCAATGGAAACTCGTTCTACACTCCCGCTGCCAAGAAATTTACGCAGTTCAATTACACGGAAAGCGGCTTTTACAACAACGAAATGGTCATCCTGAGCCGTGACAAAAACGCGATGACAAACGATAATGCTATCGTTAGTAACGTAAACAACCGCAACCAAGGCGTAATCTTCGGTTCTGTCGGATATGACCACCCTTTCACCGACAAGATTTCCGGCAGTGCCAATGCCGGTTTTGCAGCTGTTGCCCAGGATAACAGTGGCGTTCATGAGAGCAACTACCTTGGCACTGAAGTCAACGCCGAACTCAACTATAAATACGCCGATAACCTCAATCTCTCTGCCCGCGCCGGTTATGTGGTCCTTGGCGATTATTTCAAAGGGACTGCTTTTGACAACCCTTACGATGCCAAGTTGATTGTCAAGTACTCGTTCTAGTATGTAAGTGTCAACGGCGGGGGACAGCTGCGAGCCCCCGCCGTTCATTCCAATTTCTAACCCTGATAAACAGGATAAGTGCGTTAACGAAATTATTTTCTGCCAGAAAAACACAAAAAATAATTTCTAACTTACTAAACATACCCGCCAAGGAGACTAACTCATGAAAAAGATTCTGATCGCAATACTGACTGTAGCTGCTCTGTCCGCCACTTCCGTGGCATTTGCAGTGGATGCACCTGTTGCCGGCAGCAAGGATGAATGTCTGCTAGCCTCTAAAAACTGCATGCATGAAGTCGACAGCATCCAGCAGAAGATGAAGAAAATTGACGCCGAGATCAAAAAAGGTACTAAGGTATATTCTGCCGAAGAATTGAAGAAGCTTGAACTGAAACTGAAAGAGGTCAATGAAATTTTGAAGAGCCTGAATAAGCCGGGTGGAAGATAATTAACCCCAACCCTGATAAGCAGGATAAGTGCGTTTACGAGGTTATTTTCTGCCAGCCCCGATAAACGGAATAAGTACGTTCACGAAATCATTTCTGCAAAAAACCACAGAAATCATTTCTATCGTACTAAAAGCGCAGAAAATAACTTCTAATTTACTAATAAAGGAGAACACCATGAGCTTCAAAAAGAGTGCTGCACTGCTTTTGTCCGCTGTATTGGCCCTGTCCGTTACCGCCGGCTGCAAAAAGAAGGAAGAGGCACCCAAGGCTGCTGGCGACACCATTAAAATCGGCTTCCTTGGCGCCCTGACCGGTGATGTCGCCATGTTCGGCAAACCGACACTGGAAGGCATGAAGATGGCAGCCGATGACCTGAATGCAGCCGGTGGCGTTCTGGGTAAAAAGATTGAAATAGTTGAGGCCGATAACCGCGGCGACAAACAGGAAGGCGCTTCCGTTACCCAGAAACTCATCAGCCGCGACAACGTAATCGCCATTGTTGGTGACCCGACCACCGGGATTACCAAAGTTGCCGCACCTATCGCTCAGAAAGCCCAGGTTCTTCTTATTTCAGCCGGTGCTACCGGCCCGGGTGTAGTTGAAAATGGCGATTTTATTTTCCGTAATACGCTGCTCGACAGTGTCGCTATCCCGGCCTGCATTGATTATTTCGCCAATGACCTCAAATACAAGAAAGTTGCAATCATCACTTCTGACAACAACGACTACAGCGTCGGTTTTTCACAGACATTCCGCGATGCTGCCAAGGACAAAGGCATAGCTATTGTTGCTGATGAAAAAGTCAAGGACGGCGACAAGGATTTCAGCGGCCAGGTTACCAATATCAAAGCCAAGAAGCCGGACGTAATCTTCTTCTCCGGTTACTACACCGAAGGCGCCCTGATCATGAAAGAAGCTCGCAAACAGGGCGTCAAGGCCAATATGTTCGGCGGCGACGGCCTCTTTTCTCCCGAATTCATCAAACTGGGCGGTACTGCAGTCGAGGGCTCTATGTCGGCTCTCGGATTCGCTCCTGAACAGGCTACTCCTGAAACTGCAAAATTCATCGAAGCTTTCTCGAAGAAATTTGCCGGTCAGGTCCCGGGCCTGTTTGATGCGCAGGGCTATGACGGCGTCATGATGATTGCTGATGCCATCAAACGGGCAAACAGCGCTGACCCGAAAGTATTCAAAACAGCTATGGCAGCTACAAAGAATTTCCAGGGAGTTTCCGGAACCATTACGATTCGTGCGAACCGCGAGCCCATCAAAACACCACTCTGCCTGCTGGCAGTCAAAGATGGCAAATTCGTCCTGAAGGCCAAAGTACCGGTAAAGATGGACTAATCAATTTTTTCTGCAAGCCGTAATAAAATGCGGTGTCGGTCTCTGCCGGCGCCGCATTTGTGTGAAAGAGAGCCTGTTTATAACGCCATTCAATTCGGCATCACGTCTGTATTGCAGTTAAATAAGAGTGGATCGCATGGCATACTGCTGATCCTTATGGCAGCGATTCTCCGGGGAACTACCGGCACGTCGCAAGCTCTGGCACCTTCCGGGGCACACCCACTGACAGTCGGTGCACTTCGCCTTGTGATCGGCGGCGGTTCCTTGCTTCTGCTTGCCCTGTTCCGCGGCCAGATTACCCGTGACTGTTTACGGCAGCCTGGCGTTGCTTGCGCCGTTTCTTTTCCATTCAGATTTGCGTTGGGCGGTTGAACCGGTCGGCCTGCCTGTAGTACTGCGTCTTGGACTGGTTGCCACTGCTCTGGCATATATGTTTTTTGCCCGCGGTCATCGGTCGGTTCCGGCTGTTCACGCCGTAACCTTGTCGCTGGCAGAACCGCTGACCGCTGCCGCTCTTGGAATCATTGTCCTTAATGAACGATTGACCTTGACAGCAGCTTTGGGCATGGGACTGGTCTTATCAGGTTTGGTAGTGCTGGCATTGACCCGCCCCGGTCATGATAAAAAGCTGCTGTTTCCTGGCTGACTGTGTCGTCCGGATTGTCATATGTGGCTAGATACGAGGCATGTTAGGTTTTTGCTGTATAAAAACCTCACCTGCCGCAGATTTACATCTATCAACGAGGAGTTCGCCATGTTTTTCCAGCAACTGATTAACGGCATAGCCCTGGGAAGCACCTACGCCCTGATTGCACTGGGTTATACCATGGTCTACGGCATCATCACCCTGATCAACTTTGCCCACGGCGAAATCTATATGGTTGGAGCGTTTGTCGGCCTGTTCGCAACAGCTGTACTCAAGGTGAATTTTTTCATTGCCATGCTGATTGCCATGCTTGTCTGTGTGCTGCTCGGCGTCTTCATTGAACGAATCGCATATCGTCCTCTCCGCAAATCTTCACGGCTATCGGCTCTCATTTCAGCAATCGGCGTATCGATATTCCTTTCGACTCTGGCTCAAATGCTCTTTGGAGCAAATGCCAAAGGGTACCCCGAGGGTGTCTTTCCGGTTAAACAGATCACCATCGGCTCTGCGGAAATTTCCACACTACAGCTCCTGATTATCGCCATATCGGCCATCCTGATGATCGCCCTTGAGTTTATCGTCCACAAGACGAAGATCGGCAAGGCTATGCGTGCGACCTCTGAGGATTACAACACCGCGGCACTGATGGGCATTAACGTTAACATGGTAATATCCTTTACATTCGCGCTCGGCTCGGCACTAGCCGCCGCCGGCGGTGTCCTGGTCGGTCTGCTCTTTAACGCAGTCTCCTTCAATATGGGGCTGATGGCCGGCTTAAAAGCCTTTGCAGCTGCAGTACTGGGAGGAATCGGCTCAATACCGGGTGCGATGCTGGGCGGATTGCTGCTTGGTGTAACAGAAGTAGCCGGAGTAGCAATTGGTTTCTCGTCCTATCGGGATGCAATTGCCTTTGCGATTCTGGTACTGGTGCTTCTGGTAAAGCCGACCGGACTGCTGGGACGTAAAATTCAAAAAAAAGTATAATGATACTGGGGCCAGGGTAAACTTATGGGTGATTTTTTACAACAGCTGGTGGGGTACTTTAACCCCTACTATCTTCAGATAATCGTCAATATCGGAATAGGCATAATACTGGCCCTCGGCTTAAATGTCGTTACAGGACTGACCGGACAACTTTCCCTGGGACACGCAGCTTTTATGAGTATCGGAGCCTTTACGAGCGCCCTGCTCACCATCAAGCTCGGCATGCCGTTCAGTGTCAACCTGATTCTGACCGGATTTATTACGGCGGGAGTCGCTGCTCTGATCGGGCTGCCTATTTTACGCCTGACGGGAGATTATCTGGCCATCTGTACGCTTGGATTTGCCGAGATTGTCAAGGTTGTTTTCCTGAATCTTGATATCACCAACAGAGCCCTCGGCTTGACCGTGCCTGCCGCAAACACGACTATTCCAATGCCAGTTGTCGTTTGGGTTGTTGTTCTCCTGACAATAATTTGTGTCACTTTCATTCACAATTCCCGTTTCGGCAGAGCGCTCATGGCCGTCAGGGGAGACGAAATCGCCGCCGAGGCGATGGGAATCAACGTAACACTGTACAAAGTTCAGTCCTTCGCCATCGGAGCCTTTATTGCGGGTGTCGGCGGCGGTCTCTACGCTCATTTTATGAGTTACATCAATCCCTCTGATTTTGGTTTTCTCAAATCGGTGGACATTCTCAGTATGATCGTTCTTGGCGGACTCGGCAGTATTACCGGCAGTGTTATCGGCGCAGGCATACTGTCAGCCGCACCTGAATTTTTACGTTTTATGGCCAACTACCGTATGCTGGTCTACGGCGGCCTGCTGGTCTGCATGATGATTTTCCGGCCCAATGGTTTGATGGGACGCATAAGTTTCGCCGACCTGGTACTACGCACTTTGGGACGTAAACCACATCTGAAAACAATCATGGAACAAAAAATAATGGAATCATCGAGACCCGGCAATGGCGATACTTGAACTGAATAATGTAACTATCCGATTTGGCGGTCTCGTGGCCGTCAACGACGTTAATCTGAAGGTAGAAGAGGGTACGATCCAGGCTCTGATCGGTCCGAACGGCGCCGGCAAGAGCACCCTGTTCAACCTGATAACCGGAATCTACACCCCTACCAGCGGGTCAATATCTTTCAAAGGGAACTCCGTCAACGGAACTCCAACTTTCAAGATTGCAGCTGCCGGCATAGGTCGGACATTCCAGAATATCAGACTGTTCACCGACTTGACAGTTCTGGATAATGTCCTGATTGGCGCACATAGTCGCGGAAAGTGGAACCTGGCCGGCGCCCTGATTAAATTCACCCCCTGGGTGCGAAAAGAAGAGGGTGAACTGCTGGATCTGGCCAGGGACTGCCTGCAGATGGTTGACCTTTCCTATCGAGCCTTTGAACTGTCAGGAAACCTCCCGTATGGTGAGCAGCGCCGACTTGAAATAGCCCGGGCACTGGCACTAAAACCTGATCTGCTGCTTCTCGATGAACCAGCAGCCGGGATGAACCCACAGGAAAAAGCCGAGTTAATGGCGATGATCCAGCGAATCCGGGCTACCGGCATCACCGTTTTTCTGGTCGAGCATGACATGAAGTTCGTCATGGGAATTTCGGATCGAATTGCAGTCCTTGATTACGGTGAAAAAATTGCTGAAGGACTGCCGGAAGAGGTCCGGCAAAACCCGAAAGTTATCGAAGCATATCTTGGGAAGGGGGCTGACGATGCTAAACCTTGACCAACTCTACGTCAATTATGGTGCCATCAAGGCGCTGAAAAGCATTTCCTGCCATGTGGGAAAAGGGGAAATAGTCGCTTTGATCGGAGCCAACGGGGCCGGTAAAACTACCATTCTCAATGCCATTTCAGGCATTGTCCCGACTCTTTCCGGCACAATGACATTTCTGGGCGAAATCATCAGCGGTTCACCGCCTCACGAGATCGTCAAGCGAGGCATTTCACAGGTTCCTGAAGGGCGCCGCGTCTTTGCCAATATGTCGGTACTCGAAAACCTCGAGATGGGCGCCTACATTCGCAGCGACAAACGTGCAATACTCACAGAGATAGATCAGGTTTTTTCCCGTTTTCCTCGTCTGTTTGAACGGAAGAAACAGCTGGCCAAAACCCTTTCCGGCGGAGAGCAGCAAATGCTCGCCATAGGGCGGGCCCTGATGTCACGTCCCAAACTGCTGCTGCTTGATGAACCTTCCATGGGACTGGCCCCGATGCTGGTAGCGCAGATTTTTTCCATTATTCAGGAGATTAATGCCAGCGGCACGACAATAATGCTGGTCGAACAGAACGCCAATATGGCTCTTTCGATTGCCCATCGCGCCTACGTACTTGAGACCGGCGAGGTTGTTCTGCAGGGACCGGCTGACGAACTGGCCGCCAATCCCGAAGTCCGCAAAGCCTACCTTGGGGAATAGCATGCATGAGTGATAAACCGATCGTAAACCCCTACCTGGCGGTGCTGGTGGGGGTTTTTGCCGTCTCATTCTCCGCCCTTTTTGTCAGACTCACGACCGCCCCGACCTTGATAATTGCCACCTATCGCCTGCTGATTACTTTTGCCGTGCTCGCACCCTACGCTCTGCTCCGGCATCGCCCGGAGATTCTCTCGCTTTCCTGGAAACAGCGCGGCCTGGCAGCGGCCAGTGGTCTCTGCCTCGCACTCCACCTTGTCGCCTGGTTTGCCTCACTCCGTTATACCAGCATTGCCAGTTCGGTTGTTCTGGTAACCACGCAGCCGATTTTCGTGGTTATCGGCTCGTGGATATTTTTTAAAGAGAAAGTCAGCCGCATGGCCATGATGGGGGGAGGACTCGCGCTACTGGGCAGTTTTATTATCGGGGCGGCTGACTTTCAGATCGGCAAGGAAGCTTTCTTTGGCGATCTGCTTGCTCTGGCAGCAGCCATTCTCGTTTCAGGCTACCTTCTGATCGGCCGACGCTTGAGGGGGGGGGTCGCATTACCGGTCTACACTTTTTACACCTACGGCAGCAGCGCACTCGTATTGATAATTGCGAGCCTGGCAACCGGAACTCCGTTTGCACCCTATCAGACACGTGACTGGATAATCTTTTTTGCTCTTGCGATTATCTGCACCGTCATTGGACACACCATCTTCAACTGGGTGTTGCGTTATGTTCAGGCTTCCGTTGTATCGGTCAGCGTCTTAGGCGAGCCACTAGGGGCCATCCTGTGGGCTTCTATTTTTTTACGTGAATATCCGACGCTGCGCCAGACTATCGGCGCCGGCATCATCTTTGGCGGTCTGATTATCTTTACCCGCTTTTCAGTGAGAAAAGCGCATGCAGGTGTCCAAGCGAGTATGCATTCAAAGGGGTGATGAGCGTGCAGGACAAAGCAGATAGTCAGCAAAGTGCTGCGGCGGGGCTTGGGTATGGTATTCTGGCGTATCTGATCTGGGGGTTTTTTCCGATCTATTTCAAGGCTCTTGCCGGGGTGCCGCCTCTGCAGGTTGTGTGTCACCGGATCGTCTGGTCGGTGCTTTTTCTCTGGTTGATCATAGGGTGGCGTGGTCGATGGGGCATGATCCGTGACGCATTACACGATCGTCGTACGGTGGCCCTGCTGACAGTATCGGCTCTGCTGATCGCCACAAATTGGCTGGTATTTATCATTGCCGTGGGGCATGCCCAGGTCATCCAGTCCAGTTTGGGCTATTTTATTACCCCCTTTGTCAGCGTACTGCTCGGTTTTTTCTTTTTTCAGGAGCGCCTGCGTCGACTACAGCTGGTCAGCCTGCTATTGGCTGCGATCGGAGTCCTGCTGCTGACGATTCAGTACGGCCGCGTCCCCTGGGTGGCGATCATACTGGCACTTACTTTTGGCTCCTACGGCCTGTTCCGCAAGATTGTGACGGTTGATTCGCTTACCGGCCTGACCGTGGAGACGTTGCTGCTTGGCCCCGCAGCCCTCGGCTATCTGATATTTGTCTCCTGGCAGGGTAAAAGCGCCTTTCTGGCACAGGGAGAGCAGACCATCAGCCTGCTGGTGCTGGCCGGTGTCGCGACCGCCGTACCTCTGCTGCTCTTTGCCTCGGCCGCTCGCCGCCTGCGCCTTGCCACAATCGGCTTTTTGCAGTACATCACCCCTACCCTCCACTTCCTGCTGGCAGTCCTGCTATACAAGGAACCGTTTACCCGAGCACACTTGACCAGCTTCCTGTTTATCTGGGGCGGACTCTGCTGTTATTCGTATGATGCCTGGCGGGGAATGAGGGAGGCCAGACATAATAGTCGTTAATACAAGGTTTTACAGGAATCGCAAAGATAAAATCACGTTGACGATGGCTTGTCCGGAGTGATATTGTTTCCAGCCGCATAATCCGCATTACGAGCGGTACATCCCACCGTAGAATTTAGGAGGCGTACGATGAAAAAGAGATTTAGTCTGGTAAGTGCCTTTTTGTTGGTTTCCCTTGTGCTGTTCTCGACAGCCTATGCGGCGGACGCCCCGAAAAAAGTCCTGATCGGGGTATCCAAGATCGTATCACACCCCGCCCTGGATGCCGTTGTAAAAGGTATGCAGGATGAACTGGCCGCTGCAAAAATTAACGTAGAGTATGACGTGCAGAATGCGAACGGAGATATGAATGCCGCGGCCTCAATCGCCAACAAGTTCCAGTCGGAAAAAGTCACGCTTGCTGTCGGTGTCGCCACTCCCACTTCCCAGTCACTGGTGAATACCCTCAAGGGCATTCCGATCGTGTTCAGCGCCGTCACCGACCCGGTCAAGGCAGGATTGGTTGCGTCACTCAATAAGGGAGACAAGAACGTCACCGGTGTGTCCGACATGACCCCGGTGAAGCAACAGATTGAGCTGCTGCTCAAGATCAAGAAAGTCAAGCGTCTCGGCCATGTCTACACCGGCTCCGAGGAAAACGCGGTCGTGCTGGCCGGCCTTGTCAAGCAGGCCTGCAAGGAGCTGGGCATCGAATTCGTGGAAACCACCGTTTCCAAGTCCTCCGAGGTGAAGCAGGCGGTCCAGGCCATCATCAGGCGCGTGGATGCACTCTACATCAGTACCGACAACACGGTCGTGTCCGCCATGAGTGCTGTCGCGGACGTGGCCATGAAAGCCAGGGTGCCGATCATGTCGGCCGATCCGAGTTCTGCAGAAAACTACTCTGTTCTGGCTGCCTGGGGATTTGATTACTACAAGATGGGCAGGGCCACAGGCAAACTGGTTGTTGAAATTCTGAATGGGAAGATGCCGGAACAGATCCCGACCCAGTTCATGACCAAGACCAGCGATGTAGACCTGCTGATCAATCTGGACGTGGCAAAAAAACTCGGACTGACCTTTCCCAAGGATATCGTCAAGAGTGCCAACAAGGTCGTCGTAAACGGTAAATTGACCACAAAATAACCACAACGGACGCCGGACAGCCGACAACGCTGCCCGGCGTTATTATTTTCTAAAGGTGCACCTATGATCGAAGGGATTCTGGTAGAAGGCCTGATATATGGAATCATGGTACTGGGGGTGTTTATTACCTTCAGGGTGCTCGATTTTCCGGACCTGACGGTAGACGGTTCGTTCCCCCTGGGAGCGGCACTGATGGTCCAATGCATCCTGCTAGGCACGAACATCTGGCTGGCACTGCTGGTGGCGTTCATTGGCGGGGTCCTGGCCGGTGTGACCACGGCGCTGATTCACAACCATCTCAAGGTGCCCAATCTGCTGGCCGGCATCCTGACCATGACCATGCTCTACTCGATCAATATCCGCATCCTGGGTAACCGTGCCAATGTGCCGGTCCTCAAGCAGGAAACCATTCTTTCAAAGGTTTCCGAACTGTTTTCAGGCATCATCCCCGATGAATATGTGATGCTGATCTTCTTTCTGATTGCGACCATCATCATCAAGGTCCTGATCGACCTGTTCTTCCGCACGGACTTGGGCATGACCATGGGCGCCATGGGCAATAACGAACAGATGGTCATCTCTCAGGGGGTCAATCCCAAGACCCTCAAAACTATCGGTGTCGGCCTGTCCAACGGACTGGTCGCCATATCCGGCGCATTCGCGGCGCAATATCTCGGCTTCGCTGACGTTGGCCTCGGACAAGGCATCATTATCTCCGGACTGGCCTCGGTCATGATCGGCGAGTTTCTGGTCATGAAGAGCAATCGTATCGGCGTGTTGACGCTCTGCGCGATCACCGGCTCAATCCTCTTTCACGGGGTCATGTTCCTGGGACGATATTACGGCTACCTCATCAAGATGACCCCCAATGACCTGAACCTGATCAAGGGCATCCTGATCATCATGCTGCTGGTTATGACCCAGAGCAGGAAACTGAAAAAGGTCGTCATCAAGGCAATGGTGGACAAATGATAGCGCTCAAAAATATTTCCATGGTCTTTAATCCCGGCACGGTCAACGAGAACCAGGCCATCAGCACGATCAACCTGAGGATCAAAGAGGGTGACTTCATCACCGTCATCGGCAGCAACGGTGCCGGAAAGTCCACGCTCTTCAATCTGATCGCCGGCACGATCATTCCGACCGGGGGTTCCATCTCCCTGAACGACCGCGACATCACCCGCGAGCCGGAGTACAAGCGGGCCCGGTATATCGGCCGCATCTTCCAGAACCCGCTGCTCGGCACAGCCTCCAACATGACCCTGGAAGACAACATGATGATCACCTACAAAAAGGGATTCAAGTGGCTGAAGCGGAGCCTGAACAACCGCATGCGGGACTACTTCAGCACTGCGCTGATCCAGCTGAAAATGGGTCTGGAGAACCGCATGAAGGAAAACCTGTCCATGTTTTCCGGTGGCCAGCGTCAAGCCCTGACACTGTTGATGATGGTCCTGTCAAAACCGGATCTGATTCTGCTGGATGAGCACACGGCCGCGCTCGACCCCAAAAACGCCCAGGTCGTGCTGGAGTTGACACACAAGTTTATCAGAGAATACAAACTCACCTCCATGATGATCACCCATAACATGAGCCACGCCATCGAGTTCGGCAATCGTCTGCTGATGATGGATAAAGGCGAGATCATCTTCGATGTGGAGGGTGAGGAGAAGCAGGCGCTGACCGTTGATAAATTGGTCGAGAAGTTCCACCAGATACGTCACAAAGCCTTTGAAAATGACCGGACGCTGTTGTCGGAAGTTTAAACAGCAAAGGGGAACCCTGCCTGGTTCCCCTTTGCTGTTAATGCCATTCTCCACCCTCAGCTTATCCAGTTTCCTTGCCGCCAGTGCCGCCATCGTTCTCAAACATCGTTAACAACTCTTCTTTACCGGTAACCCCTGCTTTTTCATAGATCCTTTTCATATAGGTCTTGACCGACGACTCGGAAAGGGAAAGGTCCACTGCCGTTTCACGGAAGGTTTTCTTCAGGAGCACGCAGTCGAGGACCGCCTTTTCCCGCTCCGACAAACGCTTTTTGAGGGCCGGAGACAGTGAGATGCCGGCAGGTCGCTGCTGCTGCTTTTCTTCCGGCTCGGGACGAATCTCCCCTTCCATTCCCCTCTTCCTGACAAAGAAAACGAAGATAAAGACGGCGATCGTCAGTATCAGATTTGCCGAACCGACGACCAGATTTACCTCGCCGCCGGTGGCGCCGGATATCATGTATCCACCGGCAATCCCGGCACAGACGGTCCCGAAGACCGGGCCGGCAGCACGGAGTAAGTCGGTGCGGGTGAACAGAAGAACGAGGATAAAGAGATCGATGAAGCCCGCTG
>JANNLB010000068.1:0-23317 GCA_031396605.1 Geobacter sp.
TGCTCAGATTAGTTTGCAGGTTGATGTCGGATTTGATGACGCCGTAACTCCGGAGGCTATTGAAGCCGATTTTCCGACGATGCTAGACCATCCGGCACCACATTTGCGGGTGTATCCTCCTGAAACAGTGATAGCCGAAAAGTTCCAGGCAATGGTAATGCTCGGCATTGCCAACAGCCGGATGAAAGACTTTTACGATATATGGGTTATAAGCGGTATGTTTGACTTTGACGGTACGACATTGTCAACAGCACTTGCGCGTACTTTCGAGCGAAGAAACACGCCGCTGCCAATGTCGGCGCCATTGGCCCTGACAGACGAGTTTTCAAAGGACACGCAGAAGGTTCGCCAATAGAGAGCTTTTCTGAGCAGGACCGCATTACAAGTTGATACTGACCTGCAAGGTGTGATAAAGATTATCGCTAGTTTTGTCATACCTCCTATTGTGGCACGTAGTAGCGGAGAGTGTTTTAATTCATCGTGGCGAGCCGGTGGTCCGTGGGAAAAAGCAAGTTGAAATAGTCATGTGTCATATCGTGTGTCAGTGACCAACGGTATTTAAGAGTAAATGCGGTAACTGTTGAAACGGTGGAAGTTGCATAAATATTTGATTTTCTTTGATATTGGTACGTTTTGTTACTTTATGATACGCTTTGATTGTCCGTAAATACGGACTCCGAAGCCTGGGGTCGCGGGTTCGAATCCCGTGCCGCCCACCGAATCATGCGACTCAGTCTTACCCGTGCCGGTTGTTCCAGCAATATTTTTTATCCCTTAGCCGGGTGCCCGTATGATCAAACACCTCCACCTTAAAATCGTACAGAACTTTTCATCCCGCGCTCCAGCGGTGACTTTACTGTTTTGTGCAGTTTTTCTGCTGCTCCTTGGCTGGCCGGTCAGTTTCAGTATCGGAGCCGCTACCTGCATCAAGGTACCTTCAAAGGTGGATGATGTTATCCGCCATGCAGATGAGCTAATGTATGCCGTCAAGCACAACGGTAAGAACAGGCTGCTTCACAAGGAGATCGGGGAGGTGACTCATGGCTAAAGGCGGTTTTGACGCAACGGATTTGATTGCCCCTTTGATGCTCCGTATTCCGCTCGGACTGATCTTCATGGCTCACGGTTCCCAGAAACTTTTGGGCCTTTTCGGAGGTCAGGGATTGACGGCGACTTTCAAAACTTTTGAAGAAAAAATGGGGATTCCGCCGATCTTTACACTGTTGGCCATCATCGCCGAATTCGGCGGCGGCTTCGGCATCCTGACCGGCTTTCTGACACGGCTTTCAGCTGCGGGCATCTCAGCGGTCATGCTGGTGGCCATCTACAAAATTCACTGGGCTCACGGTTTTTTTCTCAACTTCAGCTGCGTTGCCGGTCGCGGACACGGCATGGAATACAACTCCGCCCTGCTGGGCATGGCTCTCTACCTGATGATTGCCGGCGGCGGCAGATGGTGTCTTGACCGGCTGGTGTTCCGCTCTTGATTCAATGCCGGAAACTGTAGCTATTTCAGGCGGGCTTGCCCGCCTTTTGATTGCCATAAGATTGCCTGAGGAGTTATCCAAGTGGAACTGTTCAACCGGAAAGAAGTCGAAAAAAGGCGCACCTTCGCCATAATCAGTCACCCCGATGCCGGCAAGACTACCATCACCGAGAAACTGCTGCTTTTCGGTGGCGCCATTCAGCAAGCCGGCGAGGTTCGTGCCCGAAAGAGTGCCCGTCATGCCACATCCGACTGGATGGACCTGGAAAAACAGCGCGGCATTTCGGTTACCTCATCGGTCATGAAGTTTACGTATGATGAGTGTGAAATTAACCTGCTCGATACCCCCGGCCACAACGACTTTTCGGAAGATACCTACCGTGTTTTGACCGCTGTAGACTCGGTATTAATGGTGATAGATTCAGTCAAAGGTGTCGAGAGCCAGACAAGAAAACTTTTAGAGGTCTGTCGTCTGCGTCACACTCCGATCATGACCTTTATGAACAAGCTTGACCGTGAGGGGCAGGAACCGTTCGATCTTCTGGATGATATTGAAAAAAACCTCCATATGCAGACGGCTCCGATCACCTGGCCGATCGGGATGGGCAAGCGCTTTCGGGGAACCTATCATATGTATACCAAAGAGCTGACTTTTTTCGATGCAGACGCGGACAACGGCATCGGAGAAATTATTACGGTAAACGGACTGGACGATCCACGACTAGATGAACTGTTGGGAAGTCAGGTCGAAGAGTTGAGGAATGACATAGAACTGCTGGAGGGGGCGGCCCATCCCTTCGATATGTCAGCGTATCTGGCAGGCCTTCAGACGCCGGTGTTCTTCGGCAGCGCCATAAATACTTTTGGCGTGCAACAATTGCTGGACGCTTTCATCCAATATGCGCCGCACCCGCTGCCGCGTGAGACCGCCTCTCGCGCCGTATCACCCTACGAAGAGTCTTTCAGCGGTTTTACTTTCAAGATTCAGGCTAATATGGACCCGTCTCACCGCGACCGGATCGCGTTCTTCCGGATCTGCTCGGGCAAATTCACCCGCGGTATGAAGGTCCGCCATGTTCGCCTGGGTCGGGATGTCCAGATCGCGAATGCCACGATATTCATGGCCCAGGACCGCACCAACGTGGAAGAAGCCTGGCCGGGGGATATTATCGGCATCCATAATCATGGCACGATCAAAATCGGCGACTCCTTCACTTCCGGTGAAGATCTTAAATTCACCGGCATACCCAGCTTTGCCCCCGAACACTTCAGGAAGGTACGACTGCTGAACCCGATGAAGTCAAAAGCTCTTGAAAAAGGATTGGTACAGTTGGCGGAAGAGGGCGCCACCCAGGTGTTCAAGCCGCTGATGGGGTCGGACTGGGTCATCGGCGCGGTCGGACTGCTGCAGTTCGAGGTGGTTATGCACCGCCTGGAGCACGAATACAGTGTAAAAGTTGCTTTTGAGCCGGTCAGTTATGTTACTGCCCGCTGGGTAACAGGCGAAAAGAAAAGTATTGAGGATTTTGAAAAGAAAGAGGCCATGCATGTATATATCGATGGTGAAGGTAAATTGACCTACATGGCCGGCAGCCAGTGGCGACTGGATAATACCATCGAGAGTTGGAACACGCTGGAATTCCACGAAACCAGCGAGCACAGCTGAGATATGGCGTCAAACGGAGAACCGAAAAATATGATAAAAATGTTGCGTTCCTGCAATGTGAAAGCAACTATACGCGCTCTGCTGGCGATGTCATACAGCAATTTTCCGCTTATGCTGCCCGGCGTTCATCCTCTGGTCGCTCCGCTGGTCATGTTCCGCCTCAAGCGTCGCGGATTTTCAAACTGTCGGGTTGAAGTTACCGGGACAGGCCTGGTAGTGCATGCGGACCGCTAGCCCCGATAATCAGGATTCAGCAGGTTTTCCATATGCAGTTCTTCCCGTTCCTGCTTGCTTCTCCCCGAAGTAGTGTGTAAAACTTAAGCACTGTATTGACCTGTAACTATTACCGCTGCGAGGTACTCATGGCTCCACTGTATATCATCGGCACCGGCCCCGGTGACCCCTGTCAGCTGACGGATGCCGCCAGAGATGCTATTGCGGCTTCTGATATCATTATCGGATATGACATGTATGTCGATCTGGTGCGGCCTCTGCTGGCAGGCAAGCAGGTAATGTCTACCGGCATGATGCAGGAGGTGCAGCGCTGCCGAGAAGCGATCTCCCAGACACGTGCCGGAAAATCGGTCGCACTGGTTTCAGGTGGTGATTCCGGCATATACGGAATGGCCGGCCTCGTTCTGGAGCTGGTTGAGATGGATGCCAGGCAGGATCCGGACGCGTCCCGGCTTGACATTCAGATAATTCCGGGTATTTCCGCTCTTCAGGCTGCGGCTGCGCTGCTTGGCGCCCCCCTGATGCACGATTTTGCGGTTATCTCGCTGTCTGACCTGCTGACTCCGTGGGAGCTGATAAAAGCCAGATTACATGCCGCCGCAGGGGCGGATTTCGTTATAGCTATATTCAACCCCCGCAGTAAAAGCCGCAGGACGCAAATACAGGAAGCACAGGGCATCATTCTGGCGCAGCGGCCAGCGGAAACACCGGCCGGAATCGTCCGTAATGCCTACCGGGACGAGCAGACGGTAGTCGTCACAACACTTGGACAGCTGCTCGATCATGAGATCGACATGACCAGTATCGTCCTGATCGGCAATGCCAGCAGTTTTATTGACGCCGCCGGTCGTATTGTCACCCCACGCGGCTACGCTGCGAAATATGGCGCTGAAGCTGTAAAGACAGCATCAGTCACAGAGCAGGAACCCCTTCTTCATCACGGAGCAGTCATGTTCTGCGGCACCGCCTCCGATGTCGGGAAATCTATTGTCACATCGGGATTCTGCCGCTGTCTGATCAAGCGCGGTTTGGCTGTCGCACCTTTCAAATCCCAGAATATGTCACTTAATTCCTTTGTCACCCCGGAAGGGGGAGAAATCGGTCGCGCCCAGGCGGTGCAGGCGCAGGCCTGTGACATCAGTCCCCATACCGACATGAATCCCGTGCTGCTCAAGCCGAATTCTGATACCGGCAGTCAGGTTGTTGTTCAGGGGAAACCTGTCGGTAATATGTCCGCTTCAGAATATGATGCCTACAAACCGGCGGCATTTGAAAAAATAGTGGAGAGTTACGACCGGCTGCGCCAGGCGTACGAATTCATCGTCATCGAGGGGGCCGGGAGCATCTCGGAAATAAACCTGAAACAGAACGACATTGCCAACCTCAAGATCGCCTCAATGGCGCGATGTCCTGTAATTCTTGTGGCCGACATCGACCGGGGTGGCGTCTTTGCCCAGATCATCGGCACGATAGAACTCCTGGAACCGTTAGAGCGCTCCTACATAAAAGGGATCATAATCAACAAATTCCGCGGTGATGTCGATATTCTGAAACCCGGCATCGATTTCATCGAGCAGCGCACCGGCGTGCCGGTGCTGGGAATTCTCCCCTGGTTTTCCGATATATGCCTGCCGGCCGAAGACAGTGTCGCTCTCGGTCAGCGTTCCAAAGTTGTCAGCATCATGACCGGGCATAAAAAAATCCACATCGGTGTCCTCAAGCTGCCGAGAATCTCCAACTTTACCGATTTCGACCCGCTGCAGAACGAACCGGATGTCCATCTCAGTTATGTTGAAATGCCTGACCAGCTGCATGGTCTGGATATCCTGATCATCCCCGGCAGCAAGTCAACCATTGCCGACCTGTATTTCCTGATGGAGCGAGGACTTTACGATGAAATACGGGACTTTAAAGGGCATATTATCGGGATATGCGGTGGGTTTCAAATGCTGGGTACAGCGGTGCTCGATCCAAACGGCGTTGAATCAGGTATCAAAGAGGCGCAGGGCCTTGATTTACTCCCGTCTACCACGGTAATTCTGCTGGAAAAAGAGACCCATCAAGTGTTGACGTATCTGGATGAAGCCGGATTGACCACTGCTCCGGAATGTAACGGGGTAATGACCGGCTATGAAATTCATATGGGAGTGACGACGCTCAACAAGGGATTACAGCCGTTTTCCCGCATTTTCCGGCGAGGTAATAGCTCGGTTTCAATTGAAGATGGAGCGGTTTCTCGCGATGGAAGGATCTTCGGCACCTATCTGCACGGTCTCTTCGAAAACACACGGTTCCGGGAAATCTACCTGAACAGAGTCCGACTTGAAAAGGGGATGCCGCTCAGGCGTGGCGCGCAAAAACAGCAGCGTGACCCCTTTGATCAACTGGCTGAACAGTTTGAAAAGCACCTCGATCTGCCGCGTATTTTGGAGATTTGTGGGCTGGGCAGTGATACTCACTGACCCGCTGATCATATTTCTGGCGCTGCTTCTTGATCTGATAATCGGAGATCCCCGCTGGCTGCCGCATCCGGTAGTCGCTATAGGGTGTCTGATCAACTTTCTGGACCGCCGTTTGCGCTGTCCATGGCTGAATGAGCGTCTGGCAGGCGTACTGCTGCTGCTGCTGGTTGTTATTATCCCGGCCGGCGCAACCTGGATTCTTCTGCGGACGCTCGCCGCACTTCTGCCGCTGGCCGGTTTGATCGCCGCTATTGTAATCTCATCTGCCTGCCTCGCCGCCCGTTCACTGCATACAGAGTCTGCCCGAGTCTCCTCCGCACTGCTTTCAGGCGACCTCCCGTCCGCCCGGAGTTATCTCTCCCAAATTGTGGGAAGGGATACGGACCGGCTTGAGGAACCGGAGATCTGGCGAGCATTGGTTGAGACTGTTTCTGAAAATACCTCTGATGGCATTATCGCTCCGCTTTTCTGGCTGACAATCGGTGGGCCGGTCGCCGCGATCGCCTTCAAAGCGGTCAGCACCCTGGACTCGATGGTTGGCTACAGGAACCCGCGCTATCTTCTGATGGGGTGGGCATCGGCGCGGATGGATGACCTGCTGAATTATATTCCGGCCCGTCTCACTGCATTGCTGCTGATAATGGCCGCTCCGCTGGCCGGCTGTTCGACATCCAACGCCGTACGGGTAACGCTGCGTGACCGCCTGAAACACCCTTCACCCAACAGTGGCCACCCTGAAGCGGCTGCCGCCGGTGCTTTGCGGGTGAGACTGGGGGGGGCTGCGCACTACAGCGGGATCTTGTCACGGAAAGAGTATATTGGTGATCAGCTTCTGCCCCTTGACGAACGTTCGTATCGCGATATGATAAAACTGATGTATATTTCTACCCTGCTGATGGCTGTCATCTGTATGGTCGCAGCCTTCTGTCTGAGAGGATTACGTGTCCCAATCATATGATCACGGCGGCAATGTGTTTACCGTTGCTCGAACGCTAGGAGTTGCACCCGATCAGATACTCGATTTTTCCGCCAGTATAAATCCGCTCGGCATGTCGTTGATGGTGCGAAAAGCCTTGATCTGCTCACTCGACGGCCTGGTTCATTACCCTGATACCAGTCACAAAGAGCTGAAACAGGCGCTGGCCAAATTCCATGCGCTTCCTCCTGCTCACTTCACGATTGCAAACGGTTCAACCGAGCTGATTTATAACCTGCCAGCCATGTTGGCCGGCAGCAAAGCACTAATTATCTCCCCATCGTTCAGCGAGTATGTTCGGGCTCTCAATCAGCATCATTGGGAAGCCCGACACTTTATCCTGACGCCGGAAAGCAATTTTTCCATTGATACAGACGAATTGAAGCGGACGCTCGATGATGGCGTAGATGTTCTTTTCCTTTGCAATCCCGGCAATCCTAACGGGACGCTTTATCCGCAGCGAGTGATCGAAAAAATTTATAGCCTCTGTCTCTCCGCAGGCACGTTTCTGGTTCTGGATGAAGCATTTATGGATTTCTGCGAGGAAGCCTCGGCCAAACGTATTGTCGTGCATAGCGACAATGCAATCGTGCTACGCTCTATGACGAAATTTTTCGGAATTCCCGGTTTACGGCTCGGCTATGCCATCAGCAATGCCACCATTGCCGAACGACTGGATTCAATGGGTGGCCCCTGGAGTGTCAATTCACTGGCGCTGGCAGCCGGTACAGCAGCTCTGCAGGATATTCAGCATAATCAGGTGAGTTTAGAGTTTATCCTGCAGGAACGGCGTTCACTCTTCGAACGTCTGGCGCAGTTTAAACAGCTCAAGCTGTATCCTTCGAGTGCAAACTACCTGCTGGCGGAGATAAAGGGGGAAATGAGTGCCCGTGATCTTAAAGAGCGCCTGCTCCCCTTCCGGATTCTGATACGTGATTGCGCCAGTTTTATGGGGCTGACAGGCCGGTTTTTTCGCATTGCGGTTCGAACCGGTGAAGAGAATAAACGGCTGATGGAATGTCTGGGGAGGATATTGTAGGGGCGCAAAAAAATTAACCCCTCTAAATCTCCCCTTATCAGGGGAGACTTAAAAGCTTCCCCCCTGATAAGGACCCTCTGGGGCCTAAAGGGGGACTGAGGGGGGTTAGACTTTTTATTTATCTTTTCGCGGCACAACGACTATGCCCGATTCGGTGATAGTGTATCCCTTATTCAGATCAGATTCGATATCATAGCCGATTGTCGAACTGTCTGTGATCACAACTCCCTTGTCGATTATTGCCCGCCGGATCTTGACATGTCGTCCGACCGTTACATCTTCAAACAGAATGGAATCCTCCACAAGGCTGTAACTGTTAATCTTGCAGAGAGGACCGAGAATAGAGCGCCTTACGGTACTGCCGCTGGTGATGCAGCCGGCACATACGTAGGAATCGATATTTACACCCCGGCGGTCACCGTCATCGAATACGGTCTTGGCCGGAGGCAGATTGCCCTGGTTGGTCAAAATCGGCCATTTGTAGTTGTACAGGTTCAGTTGCGGTGAAACGTTTATGAGATCCATGTTCGCCTCATAATAGGAATCGATGGTCCCGACATCTTTCCAATATCCGCGTTCCTCAGCCCTCATGCCCGGAATCTGGTTGTCGCTGAAATTATAGGCGAATACCCGGTCTCCCCCCGACAGCATCATCGGGATGACATGTTTGCCGAAGTCAAGATCCTCATACTGCTTTTTGCCTTCCAGCAAAACCTCGATCAATTTTTTCGTAGAAAAAATATAATTACCCATTGACGCAAAACAGGTCTTTCTGCCGGGGATTGTCTCAGGATTCTCCGGCTTCTCGGTAAAGGCGGTTACCCTCGCATCATCGTCCACAGAAAAAACTCCGAAGCGACGTGCCTCTTCCGCAGGCACTTCAAGAGCCGCAATAGTGATGTCGGCCCGGTTCATGCGGTGTGCGTGAATCATCTGGGTGATGTCCATTTTATAGATATGATCGCCACCGAAGATCGCTACGTAATCGGCATCCGAGGATTCCACGAAGCGCAGGTACTGGAGGATGGCATCGGCAGTTCCCTTGAACCACTCTTCACTCTCGCTGCTCGTTTCCGGAGAGATTGCTACATAGAATTCACCCAGGCCGGTCCACTTACCCCATGATTCCCGGATATGTTTGTTCAGCGAATACGCGCGGTACTGTGTCAGAATGTAGACCTTCTTGATGCCGGAGTTGAACAGGTTGCTCAGCACAAAATCAATGATCTTGTATTTTCCGCCAAAGGCGACACCAGGTTTGGCACGACGCAGGGTCAGCGGACTGAGGCGTTCTCCTTTTCCACCTGCCAGAACCATGGCGATAGTGTTTCTGCCGATATTGTCAATGGAATACATACACACCTCCCGATAAGTAGCTAATTGCGGAGTAACTCTACCGTATTACGGTGCGCTTGAACATAAAAAATATGCAATTATCGGAATTCTGTCAGGTAGCCTGTCAGGGTATGGTATCAAAAAGCAGATTACAGCAAATGGCTTGCCTGAATGATACCAAAAAGTATATAATCGGCAATTGGTAAAAGCATTCTGAATCGTGGGGTGATGTTGTAGTGACGTGGAAATCAATCGGCATATTTGATTCCGGAGTGGGGGGACTTACGGTGCTGCGTGAGATAATACAGACGCTTCCCCAGGAGGACACGCTCTATTTCGGTGATACGGCACGTGTCCCGTACGGCACCAAGTCACCTGAAACAGTAACACGCTATGCCGGTGAGATCGCCGCATTCCTGATCAAGCGGGATATCAAACTGCTGGTAGTGGCCTGTAATACCGCTTCAGCAGTGGCTTTGCCGGCTCTCAAACGGCAGTTGTCGATACCGGTGGTTGGCGTCATCGAACCGGGTGCACGCCGGGCGGTCGAGATGACCCGGTCAGGGAGGATCGGCGTTATCGGCACTGCCGGCACTATTCGGAGCAGCGCCTATACCCGGGCGATCAAACGCCTGAAGCCCGATGCTGAAGTCCTTACCCGCGCTTGTCCTCTGTTTGTGCCGCTGGTCGAAGAGGGATGGGTCGACAATCAGGTTGCCCGTTTGACGGCTCGGGCATATCTCAATGAACTGAAAGAGGCCGGAGTCGATACGCTGGTGCTTGGATGCACGCATTACCCTTTGCTCAAGCCGCTGATCGCCGATGTTATGGGCCCCGGTGTGATGCTGGTGGACTCGGCCGAGGAGACGGCCAGAACCGTGGCTTCCATTCTGGCGGAAAAGCGGCTGCTCCGGCCACCGGCTGAAAAGGGTAACCATAACTATTACGTCAGCGACATACCAGCCGGTTTTGTCCGGGTTGGTAATCGTTTTCTGGGTGGCAGGCTGGGGGATGTATTTCAGGTAAGTCTTGATGAAGATGAGGGAACAGTCTGATGGCGCCTCACCAGAGAAAAAAAATCACCATCAGCATTCTGGTGCCGTTTCTTGCGTTCATTCTGTTTTTCACGATTATGATCTGGCAAAAATACCGTTCAAGCCATGAAATTCCGGTAACGCCACCACCGTCGAGCACAGAAGGCAAGCGCACAGTGACGCTTTTTTTTGCCGCTGACGGGCCGCGTCTCGCGCGGGAAGCCCGGGAAATAGATCCCTGTGACAACGACAATGCCTGCATGAAAAGTGTTCTTGATGAGTTGTTGAACGGACCGGTTGGCGAGTTCGAGGAAACGATCCCGGAGGGAACCTCTGTTACTGCCGTACATAGTGAGGGAAATCTGGCAACAATCGAGTTTAACAGTATGTTTTCCGATGCCATGCTTTCCGGGACGTCAGCCGAAATGCTGGCGGTCTATGCTGTAGTCAATACTATTGCGGTCAATTTTCCACAGATACTGCAGGTAAAAATAGATGTTGCCGGCAACAAAGCGATCATCCTGCGCCATCTCGATATTTCAGAGCCGCTGGTCCCCGACTATTCTCTGGAGCAATCCGCTTCACCGGCGCCCGAAAAACCCCATGCCGGATCAAAGTCCAGGCCTAAAGGGACAGTGCAATGAAGCCATTTCGTGAAGCAATCCAGGAACGGGTACTGATCCTCGATGGTGCCATGGGCACCATGCTGCAGGAACGCGGGCTTCGCCCGGGGCAGTCACCCGAGGAACTCAATCTGACCATGCCGGAAGTTGTCGCATCGGTGCATCGCGACTACATACAGGCAGGAGCAGATATAATTATCACCAACACGTTTGGGGGTACCAGATTTAAACTTGCTCATTACGGACTGGAAGATCGCCTGACCGATATCAATACCAGGGCCGTTGAGATCGCCCGCAGCGTAGCCGGTTCAGAAGCGTATGTCGGCGCTTCGATCGGGCCGACCGGTCAATTTGTCGAACCACTCGGTGAAGTTTCGTTCGATCGGATGAAGACGGCTTTTCATGAACAGGCCGAGGCGCTCGTCAATGCCGGAGCGGACCTTATAAGCCTGGAAACGTTTCTGGACATCAAAGAGTGCCGGGCCGCCGTGATCGCGATACGAGAGGTTTCCCTCACAATTCCCGTCATCGCCATGCTCACTTTTGATGATAATGGCCGCTCCGTCCTGGGAACCCCTCCGGAAGCAGCTGCCATTACTCTGGCTGCAGCCGGCGCCGATATAGTGGGCTCGAATTGCGGTCTGGGGGTTGACGGCATTTACGACATCCTCTGCCGTATGCGTAAGGTGACCGGTCTGCCGCTTATCTCGCAGGCGAATGCAGGACTGCCGCAACTGGTCGGCGACCGTACGGTCTTTCCCGGCACGCCTGATGAGATGGTCGCTTATCATGAGCGCATGATCGAACTCGGAGTCCGGGTTATCGGCGGCTGCTGCGGCACGACTCCGGCCCATATCCGGGCCATGAAGAATGCTCTGGCATCGAAACAGCGCACATGGATTGCCAATGCCCAACCGGGCGGGGCGACACTTCTCTCAAGTCGTTCCGGCTGGGCAGCGGTAGGTGCCGGTACCTCGACTGCCATCATTGGCGAAAGGATCAATCCGACCGGCAAAAAGCTCTATTCGCTGGAGTTGCAGCAAGGGAAGGTAACTTACATTCGCCGGGAGGCGCTGGAACAGGTTCAGGCAGGCGCAACCCTGTTGGATGTCAATGTCGGCGCTCCCGGAATCAATGAGCCATTATCCATGCAGCGCGCAGTATTCTGTGCCAGTGGTTCCGTCAGTGTGCCGCTGGTTCTCGATTCCTCCAATCCTGCAGCACTTGAAGCCGGATTAAAGGCGGCCGACGGCAAAGTGCTGATTAATTCGGTTTCCGGCGAAGCCAAAAGCCTCAAGCAGGTGCTTCCGCTGGCAAAGAAATACGGGGCGGCTATCATCGGACTGGCTCTTGACAAGAAAGGTATTCCCGAAACGGCCGAGGGGCGTGTAGCGGTCGCCCGGCGCATTCGAAACGCCGCCCGTCGCATCGGTATTCCTGATAAAGATATCATCATTGATTGTCTGACCTTGACGGTGAGTGCCGAACAAAAACGGGCAACCGAGTCACTGCGTGCCATACGGCTGGTCAAACAGAAGCTGGGCCTTTCAACAATACTCGGAGTCAGCAATATATCCTTCGGATTGCCGCAGCGCCCTCTGATTTCAGCCACTTTTTTTGCGATGGCGATGGAGGCGGGACTCGATGCTGCTATCATCAACCCGAAAGATACGCAGATGATGGATGCCTGGCGATCGGCGATGGTACTGCTCAACCGTGATCTTCACGCCGCTGTCTACATCGAAGCCTATCGTGATCAGCAGAATGCCGCTGCCCTGTCCGCGCCTCCGGCCGGATCTTGTGGAACGATTCTTGAGCGCCTTTCTCAGGCAGTTATCGGTGGAGACCGTGATGGCATCACAGCACTGGTTGAGCAGGCATTGGCGGAAGGATTCGCGCCACTGGAAATAAGCAGCAAAGGGTTCCTGCCCGGTCTTGAGGAGGTCGGTCGGCGTTTTGAAAACAACATTTTTTTTCTGCCGCAGGTAATGCAGTCAGCAGACACCATGCAGGCCGGTTTTGTGCGTTTAAAAACCGAGATGCATGGTGAGAAATTCGTAAGTCGCGGAAAGATTTTGATGGCGACGGTCGAAGGTGACATTCATGATATTGGTAAGAACATTGTCTGTACTCTTCTCGAAAACCACGGTTTCGAGGTATTTGATATCGGAAAGAATGTCTCTGCCGCTACTATTGTCGCCAAGGCACTGGAGTTTGCTGTTGATGCGGTCGGTCTTTCGGCTCTCATGACAACAACAATGTCGGAGATGGATCATGTGCTTAAAAAGTTGCGCGCCGCCGGGATCAAAACGTTTACCATGGTCGGAGGGGCGGTTGTAACCCAGGAATATGCTGATCGTATCGGCGCTGACTTATATGCAAAAGACGCAATGGAGGCAGTGGCAAAAATCAAGATTCTGCTGGGTGTGGATGGATAGAGCCGCAAACAGCGTCCATCTATGAGACGTGGATTTTAACTGATTGTTTTTATTATAACTTCTGTGATATCTAAAAATAACGTAATATAGCTGAGGCTCTTGCAAAAGTCTCTGTCATCCCCGGATGCCTTTATCGGGGATATGATTTAACAGTTAGTTATAACCAGATTCCCGATCAGAAACACTTCGGGAATGACAGTTTTGGGATTTTGCAAGAAGCTCAGCTTTCAGGTGTTTTCCATGGTTCTTGGGTATAATCACAATCTGATGTACAAGGGAGAAGTGTTTCACGTCCAGACTGAAGATAGTGGCGTGGCAAATCCACATATCATAACTTTGCTTTATCGGGGCGGGGTGATCATCAGCTCAAAAAAAACCAGTTATTCTGATATCCTGAAGATGGAAAATCTGGAAGTAGTTGTAGAAGAGTTGATGAAAGAGCAGCACAAGGAGATGATGCGCCGACTGAAATCAGGCGATTTTGACGAAAAAGCTTTTTCTTTTAAAGCCCAGCTGATAGAAAATTATGAAATTCCCACCCTGGCTCCGGAAGCAGACCCGCTGGTAGAAATTTTTCAAACCAATTCTTCCGCCGATTCTACGTCAAAAGGCGGCGTTTCTCTGCTGTTCGAGTTACCGAAGCAGGCTGCAAGAAATGACCCCCCTCTGCCGGTAAAAGACGGTGCCCCGCCTGATGCAAGCAGTAAGGTTGTAAATCTGGATGAAGCCATTCTTTCGTTTTTTGGCCCCCGTGAAAAATAATTATCGTACATATTATCCCGTAGAGACGATGGTAACCATCAATGTTTCATAGCCTCACGACACGAGTTATCGCAACCACCATATCGCTCCTTGTCGCGGGGATATTCATCTATACTACATTCAACGTCCGTCACCAGCATGATATGCTGATTGATACGGCTCGAGAAAGCACCGAGCTGCTGCTGCACACCGTAGAAAGCAGTATTTATAACACCATGCATCTCGGCAATGTTCAGGATGTCGGATCAATTTTGTCAATGGTCGGTCAGCATAACCAGCTGGTAGGAGTCCGGATTTTTCATCCCCACGGGATTATTCTGCGCTCCTCAATTCCGAGTGAAGTTGGCAGGTCCGTCAGCGCCGATGATTACAAAATCTATCAGAGTCCAAAGAACTACAGTATTTTCACTGTGCCGCCGCATGGCGAAGTCCTGGCGATGGTCAAGCCGATCTATAACGAGGCGGCCTGTCATCCCTGCCATGGCAGCAAGGCGAGGGTTATCGGGGTTCTGAATATCAACTACTCGCTTAACAGAACCAAGATGCAGATGATTGATGCCTCGCGTATCTTTGTCATCTCCTCCATTGCAATAACCGTTTTTTTGGCGATCACGATATCTTTTCTTCTGCTGCGATTTGTTAAAAATCCGCTTGATAACATGGTTGAGACTATGCTGAAAGTAGAACAGGGAGATTTTGCGGTTCGGATTGCATACAAAGGAAAAGACGAAATTGGCCGACTGATTGAAAGCTTTAATTCCATGGTTGACCGGCTTGATATTGCGCAGAAAGAGTTGGAGCAGCTGCACTTTCAGCAACTGGAACGAGCCGATCGTCTGGCTTCTATCGGTGAAATGGCGGCCGGCATCGCCCACGAAATCAAAAATCCGTTGGCCGGAATATCGGCGGCAGTGACGATAATTAAGGACGATATGTCGGCGGATGACCCGCGAGGAGCTATTCTGAGTGAGGTTATCGGTCAGGTGAAACGGCTGGACAAGACCGTCAATGACCTGCTTTTCTTTGGGAAACCCTCGCTTCCTGAGCTGAGCTGCGTCGATATAAATGCGATACTGACAACAACTCTCAAGTTTGCTACGCAGCATCGCGGCGGCGTCAACATTGAAAGGCGTATTGAGCTGCAGCCCGATCTTCCCCCGGTATATGCCGATGACAAGCAGATGCAGCAGGTTTTCCTGAATATAATGCTGAACGCCTACCAGGCGATGACGTCAGGCGGTGTGCTGAGCATTACATCGTCACTTGTTAACCGGAACAATATTGAATATGTTCGAGTAGATATTTCCGATACCGGCTCAGGCATTCCTCCCCAAATACTGGAAAAAATATTTACCCCCTTTTACACAACTAAAGCACAAGGAACCGGTTTGGGTCTGCCTATCTGTAACAAACTCGTAAAGCTGCATAAGGGCGATATCCGTGTAACCAGTGATGACTCGGGAACAATCTTCACCGTCGAACTGCCGGCATACCATTTAGCAAGTTGATTTATTACATTGGAGGCTCTTGCAAAAGTCTCTGTCATCCCCGGATGCCTTTATCGGGGATATGATTTATCAGGTAGTTATAACCAGATTCCCGATCAGAAACACTTCGGGAATGACAGTTTTGATGCAGTCGCAAATTCTATCTGTCATCCCCGAATGACTCTATCGGGGATACGGTTTTTCAGGCAGTTACAAACCAGATTCCCGCTCAAAATCGCTGCGGGAATGACAAATTGAGAGGGCATCAGTTTTGGGATTTTGCTAGAAGCTCATTGTAATATCGTTAACGCAGTTATTCCGTTTGTCAGTGTTTAATCTACAAGAAAAAATGAGGTAACAGTATGAAACGAAGCAAAATATTAGTGGTAGACGACGAGCATCTTATCCGCTGGTCGCTCGAACAGAACCTGAAAAAACAGGGCTATGAGGTCGTCACGGCCGGCAGTGGAGAAGACGCGTTGCGGCTTGTGCGCGAGGAACAGCCTGATTTAGTCCTGCTTGATATTCAGTTGCCGGGCATTAGCGGTATAGATGTCCTCGAGAAAATTAAAGATCATGACGATGACATTATAGTCATCATGGTTACTGCCAACAGCGGCCTTGAAAATGCGGTTAATGCCATGCGGCTCGGTGCGTATGACTATGTCAGCAAGCCGTTCAATCTGGACGAACTATCGATCGTTGTCAGAAAAGCGCTGGATACTTCCGATCTTAAGCAGGAAGTCGTCCGGTTGCGCACGGAGACAAAGAAGAACGGGCCGCCGAATATTATTGGTGAAAGCCGGCAGGTCAAACACCTGATGGAAGTACTGGATAAGGTTGCCCGCAGTGAGGCGTCAACGGTTCTTGTGCAGGGTGAGTCCGGTACCGGTAAGGAATTGGTGGCAAAATGGATACACTATAGTTCAAATCGCGCCGAAAAACCGTTCATTGCGATCAACTGTGCCGCTGTTCCCGCCACCTTACTGGAAAGCGAACTGTTCGGCCATGAAAAAGGGGCCTTCACCGATGCCAAGGCCTCTAAAAAAGGGCTTTTTGAATTAGCTGACGGTGGGACGGTCTTTCTGGATGAAATCGGTGATATGGAGATGGGGATGCAGGCCAAGCTGCTGCGCTTCCTCGAAGATCGAACCTTCCGTCGCATCGGCGGCGGCCGTGTTTTTACCGTGGATGTCAGAATAATATCCGCGACAAACAAAGATCTGCAAAAATCAATAGAGGAAAAATCATTTCGCAATGACCTCTATTACCGTCTGCAGGTAATCCCTATTTTTCTGCCGTCGCTGCGCGAGCGCAAAGAAGATATTATCCTGTTGGCCACCCATTTTATCAGCTTGTTCAATAAGGATTTCAACAAGAAAATCCAGGGAATCGCCGGTATGGCCGAACGGATTATGACCGACTACAGCTGGCCCGGCAATGTCCGCGAGCTGAAAAACGTCATTGAACGGGCAATCATACTCGGTAATAACGAGACCCTGCTGCTTGAGCACCTTCCGCTGGAAATGGTTGCCAAGGCAACGCCACAGACATGCGCTCCGGTTTCGTCATTCCGCTTGCCCCCCGAAGGTATCGATATCGAAGAAGTCGAAAAAGAGCTCATCAGACAGGCTCTGGAAATAACAGAATGGAACCAGTCAAAAGCCGCTAAAAAACTGAGTCTGGGGATTGATGCCTTCCGGTACCGGATGAAAAAGTTTGGTTATCTGAAGTAATTGCTTAGTTGGCACTTATTTTGCTGATATGCAGATGTAAGTTGTGATTAACGAAAGTAGAATTTGGAATTTAATACCTGAAAACTCCACAATAACGGAGGCATAGAGATGTTAGTGCGAACAAAAATGATTGCAGTGTTGAGTGTTATTACGCTGGTCGCATCGGTTATTTCGCTGCCATTGGCTTCTCTTGCCGCCACATCGCCGACAGTTGCGGTTCTGAGCCCTCTGGTTCAAGGGCTTCGCGCACCGGTGAAAATGGCTCAGGACGCAGTGGGGAATGTTTATGTTGCCGATCAGCGAGTGGGCGGGATTGTTCGCTACGATGCCTACGGCGTCCAGCTGCAGACAATTCGAACTGCAGTTGCCCCGGGCGGTCTCGCTTTTGCCCAGGACGGCACCCTGCTTGTCGCTCAATCCACCTATGTTGCTCGCTATAACGTGGCGACCGGACAGGAAGCAGGGCGGTTGTCAGGCGGACAGCTTCAGTACGCAGCCGGTATCGCGGTTCATGATGTGACCGGTTATATTTATGTCACCGACAGCAGTGCCAATCAGGTTGAGATCTATACTGCATCCGGCGCATTTGTAAAAGCATTCGCAAAAGGATCGCTTACAACTCCGACCGGAATTGCATATGAAAAAGTATCGGGCCAGTTTGCCGTGGCCGATACGTATGGAAACAAAGTGCAGTTTTTTGATGGAGACGGAAACTTCGTCAAGAGTGTAGGCAATGCAGTGTCCACGACTCTGGGCGCATCCGTCGCTCCCATGCAGTTTGCCGCACCGGTAGCTGTTGCTTTTGAATACAGTAAAGATCCGTCACCTGTTCTTAACAGGATGTATGTCGTTGATGCGTTCCAGGGCAATGTGCAGGTCATCAACCCTGCCGGTGCCGGTTCGGCACTTACGGTTGTCGGGACGGTAAAAAATTACATCGGTTCTTCCGGGACTGCAAACGGACAGTTGATGGTTCCTTCCGACGCACTGTTTGATGCAGTAAACAATCGGCTGCTGGTTGTGAACGGTTTCGGTAACATTACAATATTCGGCATAGACGGCGGCAAAAACCCTGTCTACGTTGATGTGACGGCTCCTGTTTTTACTGTTAACCCGCTCCCGGCAGAAGTAACGGTAAATGCATTGACAATCAGCGGCACAGTAGATACCGGATCAGCCGTACAGGTTGTTACGGGAGGTTCAGCACTTGTGGGTACGGTCGTTTATTCCGGTTCCTCATGGAGCGCACAAATTGCCGTTCTTGCCGCAGGCGCTAACAGCTTCACCGTCACGGCAAAAGACGTTGCCGGAAACATTGCCGCACCTCAGTTTGTTAATGTAAGCTACCTGCTCCCCGCCCCTGCAGTTGCAATCGCGCCGGTATCATCAGTCACAAAAAATTCAGCTATTATCCTTTCCGGTACTGTTGATGCGGGAGCTTCTGTTGTTGTTACAAATCAAACAACCTCTGTCAGTGGAAATGCCGCAGTCTCCGGAACAGCATGGAGTTACGAAGTCGCACTGGCTGACGGTGCAAACAGTCTGACTGTCGCTGCGCAGAAACCGCAAAGCGCAACATCGTTGGTAACCGTTTCCATACAGCTGGATACCGTGGCGCCGCTGCTTAATGTATCAGCACTGCCAAATGGCAGCTATACGAGTACTCCAGTGCAGAATATTTCAGGAACAGTAACTGATCTGAATATCGCATCGGTCGCAGTTAATGGAGTTGCTGCGCAGTTGGCTGGTAACGCATTCAGTGTACCGGTTACACTACTGAACGGGGCCAATCTGATTTCGGTTGTTGCGGTGGATGCCGCCGGCAACACAAACGTCAACAGCAGAACTCTAAATTTTGATGCCTCCAAGCCGGTTATTGCCATACTTGTACCTGTCGATAATTCTCTCACCTCACAATCCTTAGTAAAAATAAGCGGCTCTGTCGATAAAGCTGCTGCAGTTACGGTGTCAGGAATTCCCGCGACTGTTGATGCAAATAACTGGAGTGTCACCGTTGAACTTCAGGCAGGTGTCAATACGATCGAAATTGTCGCTACTGACCTGGCGGGTAACAGCTCTTCCGTAAAACGTACGATTACTCTCGATATAGCCAGGCCAAACCTTGCTGTTGCATCTCCCGTTCAGGATATCGCAGTGAAAGCGCCGAATGTAACCATTTCCGGTACAGTGTCAGACTCTTCGGCGCTTGTACTTGAATATTCGTTGAACGGCTCAACAGTTGCTGTTCCTGTCAATAACGGCACATACTCTTTCAATGTTGACTTTGCCGCAGAGGGAAATTACGCTGTAGCGGTTACTGCTAAAGATACTGCCGGTAATACTTCGACCGTTGTTCGAAACGTGATCTATGATATAACCCCACCTGCATTTTCTCTGAATCAGGTAAACGGCGCAATGCCCGTGAAGTTGAGCGGATCAGTTGAGGCCGGTTCTTCAGTAGTTGTTACAGATGATGCGCTGCTGATCGGTTCCGTGCTAGTTGCAAACGGTACCTGGACGGCCGATCTTGCCGGTGTAACGTATAGTCCGGAGTCCCTTCTTGTTGTAGCGACCGATGCCGCCGGAAACAGTACCTCAAAGACTCTCGTCTACAGCTTCCCTGACGGGACACTGAATGCCACCGGCAAACCGACAGTTCAGGACGCTCTCCGGGCAATACGTCTGGTTGTCAATCAGCTGGCTCCGACTGCTGACGAGCTTGCTCATTATGACATCGGTCCACTGGTAAACGGCAAGCCGAACCCGAACGGCAAAATTGAAATTGTTGATGCAATTCTCATTCTGCGCAAAGCGCTTGGCCTGAAAAGCTGGTAATTAACGTACCGTACATCTCACGTAAAAGGGTTGCGACATGACAATAGTTTCTAAAAAATCAGTTGGTCTGGTGTTAATTGCTGCAGGCGTGATGATAACTTCACTTGCAATGGCAGCTCCAAGTATGATTGCCGGTGGCAGACACGATTTCTCATTAGCTGGCGGCTCGTTTTACAAAAACCCCGATGCTGCGGCTACTCAGACGTGCATATACTGTCATACACCGCATAATGCCGGTCAAACCCGAGTGCTCTGGAACAAGGATGTCAAGTCAGCAACAAACTTCCGGTTGTATACCTCCTCTGGTACTTTAACTAACGTAGTCAGGACAAAGTCTGCACTTTCGGCAAATTCCCCGTCACTTCTCTGTCTAAGCTGCCATGATGGTAAGACGGCAATCAACGTTCTCCACACAGGTGGGGCAGGAGCGACAGCTCCCGGATATCCTTCCGGATCAACTTTTGCGTTCGGTGTCACAGAAATTATTATGCCCGGTAGTATAACAGATTTTTTTGGTACGACCCCAAACATGGCGATCGGACGTGGCGGAAATGAACAGGATAATACTGGATTTCCTACCGTAAACGGCGACAATCTGACCGACGATCATCCAATTGGCTTCAGTTATGATGACGTGATGACCGAAAGTTCGGCAGGTCTGAATCCCATTGGGACGCCGAAGGCAGCCGGGATCCGTTTTTTCGGTTCAAAAAACAAAGTAGAGTGCTCGACATGTCACGATCCGCATATCAATTATAACGGTGCTACCGGTGGTGATGTGAATTTGAAACCATTTCTGGTCATGAATAATTCCGGCAGCGCCCTTTGTCTGAAATGTCACAACAAATAAATAGTATAACTTCTCTTGCTTACTTTAGGAGTGTGCCATGAACAAATGTACGTTTAATTCTCTGGTTGTTGCCTTAGTGCTGCTTATGCCCTGTTTGGCATCTGCTTTGCCTGGTGCCCATGACCCTGCCTCGGGTAAGGGCTACACATGTAACTCCTGCCATGTAACCGGTGCAACCATGGGAAACCTGGATAGTAATTTCGGAACCAACGTTTGCTTACGTTGCCACTTATCAGGTGATTCAGGGAAAACGTCAAAATTATTCATTAAAGAGGATGTTGCCAATCCTTTCAACACAATTAACAAAACCACTCTTCCTGGTGCGGGCACTATGCAGACATCGCACAAGTGGTTTGGTTCTGATGTCGTACCAGCTGCCGGTGCGGTCAAGCCTGTTGACAATGCCCTGAACGGTCTGAATAAGACGGTAAACTTTGTAAACGGCGGACTTTTTTGCGCACGTTGCCACAATGTTCATGGTACATCAGGTGTTGATTCCAACAATTCACCGTACCTCCGGTATCCGAATGATTCCGATCAGCTCTGTCTGAACTGCCACCGCCCACGTGACACAAAAGATCATACATTGGGTACGCATCCGGTCAATGTCTCTTATACTTCTGCCAGCGTCAAAGCGAAAATAACCAGTGGGTCTTTGCTCGCTACGCCTGTTACAAATGCCACCAACCCTACCGGTCAGGTTAAGCTGGTAAACAGCAAAGTAGTCTGTTCTACCTGCCACAAAACACATAATGTCGATTCACGTTCTTCCACATTCGACCCCTATTCAACCGGCCATGCGTTTGGCCTGCTTTCAAGCTCAAAAGGAGCTCTCATAAGAGTTGATATCTATGGTAAAACTGTTAACGATATAAATATCTGTACAAACTGTCACGCAGGCAAGAAGAACCACAATCCGGGTTCAAGAGGTGGTAAGTCTCCCGCACAGTGTAATGATTGCCATTCCGGACACGTTGAATATGATGCTGCAGCAGTCGGCGGTGAAACAACGCCAAACATTTATCTCGTCCGTCGCTATCTCCAGTACACAACTGCCGGCCGTTTAAGCAAACGTATTATTTATAATTCTTCGACTACCAAAAACTTCTACAGTGCTTCCGGAGGGGGCGTCTGCCAGAGCTGCCACACACCTCCAGCAGATCATCTTTCCGGAGCCGCTATTGTTGCGGATCATTTGGACTGTACAAGCTGTCACTCCCACAATGACACAAACGGTACCTTTAGCGCCTCCGGTGGCTGCACAACATGTCACGGCCAGCCGCCTACTACTGCCGGATCAGGTGGACCTACCGGCAAAGCCGGTGCGTACGCAACTTTTGACGAGTCATTGACACCGCACGCGAGCCATGCTGGCGGTACTCAATACAGTTTTTCCTGTTCAGAGTGTCATCAAGGAAATACTCATAATTCGGGCAACACCTATACGGATGTTTTCATAACAAAAGTCGGTATCAAAGCCGGTGCATCCGCAAGTTATGCTTCACCAACCTGTACTACCGTTTATTGTCACAGCAGTGGTAACGGATCGTATAAAGGCGGTGTAACCACGATAGCCTGGGGCAATAATAAAAACTCCATAATTGGCCTTCCAGCTGCCACGCGCTGTGCAACATGTCATGACAACACCACGTATTCGGCAAGCCATGCCAAGCATATCACAACCATGGGCTACGGTTGCGTAACGTGTCATGCCGCGACTGTCAGCGATAATACAACACTGTTGGCTACCGCCAAGCTATCCGGCGGAACGCATGTCAACACACTTAAAGATCTTCAATTCTCAGGTGGACCGGCTTCTACTCCTGTTATCCCTGTGGTATCCGGCGCCAGTTGTTCCACTGTTGCCTGCCACAGCAACGGTAGCGGCGCCGCACCGGTTATTACTCCTGACTGGGCGAATGCTTTGTCCGGTCAATGCAATGCATGCCACTTGACCAGAACTTCGACCACCGTACTTGCTACCGGTACCCACACAACACACTTTGCGCTCCTTGGCGCTACGAATTCAATCTGTTCAAGTTGCCACACGTATACTACGGAAACCGCTGCTACACATGTTAACGGAACTATTAATGTTACCGCTGGGTGTTCTACCAACTCCTGTCACGGCACGATAGCTTCACCGGCTTGGGGCGCCAACACTGCAAATAACACCTGTACGAAGTGCCATGGTACCGGTACTGCTTCGATATCAGTTGCCAACAGGGAAGTTGTAGCACCTGCGCTTCCAGCCGGTTCCGATACCGGCAATGTAAGTGCTGATGCCAAAACCGGTGCGCACCAGACACACGTTCTTTATTCCAATAGTTTAAGTTCACAGGGTACCAAGGATG
>JANNLB010000069.1:0-2599 GCA_031396605.1 Geobacter sp.
AAGCCCGCTGTAACTGCCATGCCGTTGATACGCCGATTATTCCGGCTCCAATCACGATATAGTCGTATGTCATAGGTTCACCTTCCGTAATATGAGAGAAAATGCTGCTGCCGCGGGTGAAAGAGTCCTCCCTTTCCTGCGCACCACAGAAAAGCTCCGGGTTATGGTAAGTCCCGCCAGGTTAATCGGTACCAGCTCGCCTTGCTTCAATTCTCCGCGAACTGCCATTTCAGAAATAAACGCGACGCCGCAATCTGCCAGCACCGCCTGTTTAATAGCCTCGCTGCTTGATATGGTCGCACAAACCATCAAGTCATCCGTTTTGATCCCATGCTGCCTGAGCGCTGCATCAACAACATCGTTGGTTCCGGAACCTTTTTCACGCATGATTATCGGCTCCTTGAGAAGCTCTTCCGGCTGAACCGCTGCGCGCCCGCACCAGTGGTGTCCTTTTCGTGCAACAAGGAGAATCACATCATGTCCGAGCGCTTCGGTTGTGAACTGCTTACCATCTGCTGTTGATCCGATGATTCCTATCTCAATATGTTCTTCAATCAGTTTCTCGAGGATCTCACTGCTGTCACCTATCTCGGCCTTTACGGTAATCCCCGGGTCAGTTGCGCGGAGGGCTGCAATTGCCTTTGGCAACAGGTACGTACCGGGAATTGTGCTGCCGCCGACACAGAGCTCGACACCGTCAGCCTGACGGAACTGCAGAATAGCCTGTTCAGTCTCTTTCAGGGATTTGATGACCTGCCGCGCGTGTATAAGCACGATTTTTCCCGCCTCGGTTGTCACGGCGCCCCGCCCGGTGCGATCGAGCAGCCGGACTCCGCAGGCGTCCTCCAGGGCTGCAATATGTTGACTGGCGGTCGATTGGGTGATACAGGCCGCCTCCGCGCCTTTCGAGAAGCTGCCAGTGGCGGCAATGGTCACAAATATTTCAAGCTGTTTTATATTCATGCGTGCTCCGTATCGGTAAAACCAATTTGTATCATCGGTAATATCGAATAAATCAATTTGACTTATTCATTAAATCGTATGAGAATGCAGAATTAAATAATGATTTGATTATATTAATAAAAATAGTTCCGCCCTGGCTGTCCAGAGGGTGTGAAGGTCGGCTGATCCGGAAACAGATAACCGGGCGCGAACTGAAACACCACTATTATCACACTGTATCAAAGGAGAACATAATGAAAAAGAACTTCGGCCTGTTTGTTGTGATGTTGTGTACGATGATCGCCACTGTTGCTTCCGCCGCAAGCCGTTCCGGCGTCGTCACCCTTGATGTGGACCTTTCCGCCCAGGAAACAAACAAAGAGGCAAAACTCTGGATCCCCTATCCGGTGACGGATCGATACCAGAAGGTGAGTGACATCAAGGTTTCAGGGGATTTTGCCTCGTCAGGGGTCTATACCGACGCTGCAAATGGCACTTCTATACTCTATGCCCAGTGGCCAGCCAACTCGAAGAGCCGCAAGCTCAGCTTTTCCTGTGCCGTTGACCGCCAGGATATACGACAAATAAATCTGCCGACCAGGGAACCCAAATGGAACCGGGCTGACTACGCCGAATATCTGAAACCCACGAGCCTTGGTCCCATTGACGGCGAGGTGAAGAAACTGGCAGATTCCATCACCAAAGGAAAGAAAACCGTGCTTGCAAAAGCCAGGGCCATCTATGACTGGTGTTGCAGTAACATGTACCGGGACCCGAACACGGTGGGATGCGGTAAAGGGGACGTCTGCGCCCTGCTGCAGAAGCCGGGCGGCAAGTGTACCGACATTTCGTCGGTCTATATTGCCCTTTGCCGGGCGGCCGGTGTGCCTGCTCGTGAAGTGTTCGGCATCCGGCTCGGTAAAAAGGCCGAAGAGGATATCACCACCTACCAGCACTGCTGGGCCGAGTTCTTTCTTCCCGGCTACGGCTGGGTAACGGCCGACCCGGCCGATGTGCGCAAGGCGATGCTCGTGGAGAAGCTGGAACTGAGCGATCCGAAAGCAAAAGAGTATCGGGAGTACTTCTGGGGCGGCATTGATCCTTACCGGGTGGTGCTTGCCGCCGGCAGAGACATAGTTCTCAATCCTCCTCAGGCCGGGGCGCCGCTCAATACCTTCGGCTATCCCTACGCCGAAGTGGGCGGCAAGGTCATCGACTTCTACCAGCCGAAAAGCTTTGTCTACAGTTACAGCTTCAAGGAGAAGTAACTCTTCGTGAGATTACGGGTCGATTCTGTTCCGGTAGAATATATTGGCGACTGGAGGTCCGAGCCCCTTCATGCCGCAACCGGCCGATGCGATGGAGGCCATGACTAATTCCGGGGCAGATCCCTTTTTGATATGCGGGATTGACTTTTTAGTGATCGGCGTTTTGCGGAAGAGACATTATACGTACAATCAACTTATTCCATTTCCAAATCAAAGCGCTATCTTCGTTGGCTCGTCTTCGGCTCCTCAATGTACTATCTGTACGCCTTCGTCGCCTCAATCCTCTCCGCCTTGATTTCATCTTTGATTTGAAATTGGTATTATATCTACAATAAAGATAGATAATATAAAAAGATATTGACAAGGCCGGTGCAGCTTTGGTAGATATT
>JANNLB010000078.1:0-34110 GCA_031396605.1 Geobacter sp.
CTTGCCGAGTTTTTTGCCCCCGACATCCACCAGACCGGCCTTGAACTCCTGACCCGTCGCAACACCCAGACGGGCTGCGACAGTCCAGTACTCCTGCTCATTGAAGGCCAGAATTTCCTTCTCACGTTCACAGACCAGACGGAGCGCCACCGACTGGACGCGGCCGGCGGAAAGCCCGTAACGGATCTTTTTCCAGAGAAACGGCGAGAGGTTGAAGCCGACCAGATAGTCCAGAATAGAACGGGCCTGCTGGGCATTCACCAGATCCAGGGCGATGTCGCGGGGATTTTTGACGGCATGCAGAATAGCCTCTTTGGTGATCTCGTGAAACTCAACCCGCTGGATTTTTATGCCGGGGTTCTTTTTATCCAGCCCCAGGGCGGCCAGCAGATGCCAGGAGATCGCTTCCCCTTCCCGGTCGGGGTCGGTTGCCAGCAGCAGTCGATCCGCCCCCTTGAGCGCAGCTTTGATCGCATCGAGATGCTTTTTGCTTTCCGGCAGCACGTGATACTTGGGCTCAAAGCCCTTCTCAATATCCACTGAGCCCTGCTTGCTCGGAAGGGCACGTACATGCCCGAACGAGGCCAGGACTTTAAAATCGGGGCCCAGGAATTTTTCTATGGTTTTCCCTTTGGCAGGGGATTCGACAATTACAAGATTTTTCGACATAAGTAAAAGAGTCCTTATCCAGTGACGGCGTAGTGTGTACCGGGCAGCGGTGTAACCGCCCCTTTGAGTTCAAGGTGCAGTAACATAGAGGAAACCTCCCCGGCTGTCAATTCAGTTTGGGAAATGATGTCATCGATGTGCAACGGCGAGCGGGCCAGCAGCTCGTAGATGGCCGCTTCTTTCGGCGTCAGCGCGAAGGTGCGCGGAGACGGTTGAAACAAGGGGGCATCGGCAGAAGCGAGGTCACCCGCTGGGAGCTCCTCAAGAATATCCTCCACGCAATCAACCAGCTTGGCCCCCTGCTTGATCAAACGATTGCAGCCACGACTGGTGGCACATAAAATATTTCCCGGAACGGCAAAAACATCGCGACCATGCTCCAGGGCAAACTGGGCAGTGATCAAGGAACCGCTTTTTTCAGCAGCCTCAACGACAAGCACGCCGCTGGAGAGTCCGCTGATGATCCGGTTGCGGCGTGGAAAATTTTCGGCCAGCGGCAATGTTCCCAAGGGGAATTCAGATACCAGACACCCCTTGCCCGCCATCTCCTCGAAGAGCGAGCGGTTTTCGGGGGGGTAGATCTTGTCAACACCGCAACCCAGTACGCCGATGGTTCTCCCGCCCGCCCGGAGCGCTCCCTTGTGGGCCGCCGTATCGACTCCGCGTGCCATCCCCGACACGACACACACTCCGTGGCTGGCGAGCGCCTCGGCCAGTTTCCCGGTTGTCATCAGCCCGTATGATGTCGCCCGGCGCGAGCCGACGATGGCGATCGAAAGTTCACGGGAGCGCAGCTCCCCTTTGATATACAAAAACGGGGGTGGATCGGGAATTTCGAACAGGGATTTGGGGTAGTCACACGAGATGTAGGTCACCAGACGCGCGGCACTTGCCTCAAGCCGACCGCACTCCTCCTCGGCAAAGCGGCGCCATTCGCCATTTTTTATGCCCTCGATCACCGCAGGAGTTATGCCCCTGATGCCGACAAGTGCCGCGGGAGGTGCTTTCAAGGCAGCTTCAGGTGTGTCAAAGCGCTCTAAAAGACGTCGGAAGGCAACATTGCCGATACCGGGAACAGCCTTGAGACCCAACCAGTAATAATTTTCCATATCCATGCCGAGCCCTGAAAACCAGCAAAGTGCGTTAGCCGCAGTACTATCGCCCGCCACAAAAAAAGACCGGCTCAAAGCCGGTCCTGATAAGATGTCTCTCGCCGGTTACTTCGTCTGGCTCACGATCCGGTCGCCTTTATAGATGGTATCGATACTCTTTACCACCAATGCCGTTGATGTTTTTTTGCCGGTTTCAAGTATAACCACCGCTCCCAGCAGTTCTTGCGGCAGTTTATCGATACGCCCTTCCACAAAGCGCTGGTCTATCATCACATCCCGGACAATGTAGAGCATGTTGCCGGCCTCAGCCCCCTGGGAGGAGCCGAGGTCAATATATACGATATCCCCCGCTGCAATGGCTCTGACACCGCTGTAGCTTTCAATGATGTACCCTTTGAGATCACTGCCGGTATTTTTCAGTGTGATTTCCCGCCGGCGATTCTCTTTGTAAGGGAGCAGATAAGCCCCCGGGCTTATTTCTTTGGTTGATTTTGTAATAATGGCACGAGAAGCTTTCCGCTCCACATCAGTCAGCTGAAGAGTCCCGAGCGGTATCACCTTGAAACCCATCTCCTCATTGTTCATCGGGTGTTTGACAGAGGCATCCTTGCGGAATATGGAAAATTTATCTCCGCCGCCGGCATTATGTTCAGCGCCGATATCGGTGTACACGATGTCATCCACCCCCACGACAATCCGATCATGCTGTGAGCCGATCACCAACCCGTAGGGTTTGAAACCTTTCTCAGCCAGAAAACCCTCAGTGCCGTAGAGCGTGTAGGTTTTTTCGGCGGCAATCTGCTGAATAGCTTCGGCAACCGCTTCTGCAGGGGCGGTTTTCTGTACAGGGGCCTCTGGAGATTGTTCTTTGGGAACAATCTCCAGCCGATCGGGGAAAATCCGCAATTTCTGGTCCGGATAAATAAAATGCGGATTGGTTACCTGACTGTTTTTTGACCACATATTCGGCCAGTAATTCGGGTCTTTAATAAAACGCTCAGAGAGACCCCAGAGCGTATCTCCCTGTTTTATGACATAGATAGTGGGCTCTTCCTGCCCGGCGGCAAGCAGAATAGATGGCGTGATTAAAAGAGCCAACAGCAGCAGAAATCTGATTTTCATGGAGAGCACCTCATTCACATGTGATAGAAGACGGACCCGGTTCAATGCGCGTTCAAGCGCTCACGGGCCTTAATTGCAGCAGGGCTGCTTGGAAATGACGTAATAATTCTCTCAAATATGCTCGTTGCCTTTTCCTTTTCTTTCATAGCCGACAGCGTATAGCCGAGTTTCAAGAGCGCATCCGGGGTCTTGGAACTTTTCGGGTAGCTCTCCGACACCTTCAAAAAAGCTTCTTTTGCCTTGGGAAGATCCGCAAGAGTATAGTGACACTCACCTATCCAGTACACAGCATTGGCAGCGTAGTCGCTCTGGGGATTATTTTTGAGAAAGGACTCAAACGCTTCGATGGCAGCCGGGAAATTGTTGGCGCTGTACAGACCGAACGCCTTGAGATATTCCGCAGGGGGGCCGGACTCCCTGGTTGCTTTGGCTGGCGACGGCTGATTGACAATCTCTACTTTCGGAGTTTGCGACTGCTGGACAAGGATCAAAACCCTGGCCCTAAGTTCATCGCCGGAGGCCCGCATATCACGATTTTCATCCCTCAGCTGCTTTACTTCGCCGGTTACCGACTGAAGCCGTTCATCCTGAACCTGCAGTAAACCGGCAAGTTCATTGTGACGCTGTTCCGCTTTTTTTGATGACTGAATCAGAAGCTCGATTTTCGCTTCGGACTCAGCCTGACGTTTGATCATCAGATCATTGGCGGCGCACCCTGACAGAAAAAGAGACAAACACAGAAATGGTGCCATTCGGCTGCCTGACGGCATAATACCCCCATTTAACGTACGTTTTTCATAATTAAAGCGATATAGCCATCTTTGTCAAGTGAAAGGTGCCTTTTCAGTTTTATTGAGAGACTGATTATGCTAGCATCCAACTCTCCGCGAATCATCACATGCTAACGTATCATATACTTGGAACTCCCCATGCAGAGACCTGAATTGCTGGCTCCAGCCGGTAACATGGAAAAGCTTAAAATAGCCGTACATTACGGAGCCGATGCCGTATATCTCGGCGGACAGGCCTTCGGTTTGCGCAACATGGCCGACAACTTTTCCACAGATGAGATGAAAACGGCGCTGGATTTTTGCCATGCAAAGGGTGTCAAAGCCTATCTGACGATCAACAGCTATCCACGCAACGAGTCGCTTCCTGAGCTGGAAGAGTACCTGGCTGAAATCGCACCGCTCCCCTTCGATGCCTATATTGTCGCCGATCCGGGGGTAATTGATGCGGTGCGGCAGGTATCCCCGGAGCGCGAGCTGCATCTCTCGACCCAGGCAAACACTATCAACTGGCGCTCGGCCCGGTTCTGGCAGCAGCAGGGTATCCGCCGGATTAACCTGGCTCGCGAAATGAGCCTCGACAATATTCGCGAAACGGTGACACAAGTCCCCGGAATCGAATTTGAGGCCTTTGTGCATGGAGCTCTCTGTATTTCCTATTCCGGGCGCTGCCTGATTTCCAGCATGCTGACCGGGCGCGACGCCAACCAGGGCGAATGTACTCACCCCTGCCGCTGGAGCTACCACCTGGTGGAAGAGTCCCGGCCGGGCGAATATTTTCCGGTCGCAGAGGACGAAAACGGCACTTTTATCTTCAACTCCCGCGACCTCTGTCTGCTGGAGCATGTTCCGGCTCTTGTCGCAAGCGGCGTACAGGCTCTCAAGATCGAAGGGCGCATGAAAGGGATCAATTACGTCGCTTCGGTGCTGCGAGTCTATCGCCAGGCACTGGACGAATATCTGTCAGACCCGTCAGAGTGGCGTTGTCGCCCCGAATGGCTTGACGAGTTGGCCAAGCTGAGCCATCGCGGCTACACAACCGGTTTCCTGTTAGGCCAGCCGCGCAACGTCGGGCAGGAGTACGAGTCGGCCTACATCCGCAGCCACGACTTCGTTGGAGTTGTCGATGAGGTGCGTGACGGCCGAACTCTTATGATCAGCGTGCGCAACCGGATCAAGGCCGGCGACGTGATCGAGTTTATCGGGCCGGGGATGCGGAGCGACACTCTGATCCTGCAGCACTTCTCCACTCTTCCCGAGCGCGGATCAGCGGTTCCGGCGGAGGTTGCCAATCCGAACCAGCGAATACTTCTGACAGTCCCTTTTGCTGTTGAAGCGGGAGATCTTCTGCGACGTGAAAAGGTTGAATCTGCGTAAGTAGCGTTCTCCTAAGGACAAGCCGGAACCATAAAAAATTTCACGCGGAGGCGCAGAGAACGCGGAGTAAACCAGGACAAAAAACTTAAAGCCTTTAGGTTAAACCAGAAATCTTTTGTTTTTGACTTTCTCAGCGTTCTCCGCGCCTCCGCGTGAGGCCGGTTTTGTTATACAATGTTTGTTCATATACTCTAAATCGTAAGACACTAAAACCAGGGAATTATCTATATGACTGACCCAAAACTCCCCCCCCAGAATCTCGATGCCGAGATGTCCATTCTGGGCGGTATTCTGATCGATAACGACGCCATCAACCGGGTGCTGGAAAACATCGTTCCGGAAGATTTCTACCGCGAGGTGCATCGTAAAATATTTCTGGCGATGATGCTGCTGTCCGACAGGCGTGAGCCGTGCGACCTGGTAACGCTGACCGAGACCCTGCGGAAAAAAGGGGAGCTGGACGAAGTCGGGGGCGCTGCCTACCTGCTGATGCTGGTCGATTACGTCCCGACAGCGGCCAACATCAGCTATTATTGCAGGATCGTCAAAGAGAAATCGGTCAACCGCAAACTGATCACCATCGCCACCGGGATTGTCACCCGCAGCTATGAGGACCAGACGGATGTCAATGAACTGCTGGACAAAGCTCAGAAGGATCTGTACGAGATCGGCGAAAACAAGCTGCGGCCGCAGTATGTGCCGATCCAGCCGCTTATCAAAGAGGCTTTCAAAATCCTCAAGTCACTCAATGAACGGAAAGAGCACATCACCGGAGTGCCGACCGGTTATATTGAACTCGACCAGATGACCGCCGGGTTCCAGCCGGGCAATCTGGTCATCATAGCCGCACGTCCTTCCATGGGTAAAACGACCCTGGCGCTCAACATCGCTCAGCATGCCAGCGCTGAAAGCAAAAAGAAGACCGCATCGGTCATATTTTCGCTGGAAATGAGCAAGGAAGACCTGGTCATGCGCTTTCTTGCCTCTATCGCCCGGGTTGATTTCGGACGGATGCGTACCGGCCACTTTCATGACAGCGACTGGCCACGCCTGACCAGAGCGGCCGGCATTCTTCATGATGCCAAAATTTTTATCGACGACTCTCCGGCCATCAGTGTTCTGGAACTGCGCTCAAAAGCACGCCGGCTGAAGAGCGAGCATGATATCGGATTGATCATAGTCGACTATCTGCAGTTGATGAAATCAGGCACCCGCATCGAATCACGTCAACAGGAGATTTCCGAGATTTCCCAGGCCTTGAAGGCACTGGCAAAAGAGTTGAGTGTGCCGGTCGTGGCTCTATCCCAGCTCAATCGGGAGCTGGAAAAGCGCGCCGACAAGCGCCCGATGATGAGCGACCTCCGCGAATCGGGTGCACTCGAGCAGGATGCAGACGTAATCATGTTCGTCTACCGCGAGGCGGTCTACTGCGAGCAGTGCCGCAAACGCGACGGTTCCTGCACCCAGGGACATGAGCGCAACGCCGAACTGATTATCGGCAAGCAGCGTAACGGCGCGATCGGCACGGTCAGCCTGGCCTTTTTCGGCGAGCATACCCGTTTTGAAAATCTGAGTGAACGGAGCGAATAGCTTTTTAACTATTACAGTAAACCATGGGGAGTCGGCCATGCCTGAGCAAATTAACAAAAGTTCCCTCGGCACAATTCTCACCGCCTGCAACATCATCAACGAAAATGATATCACCGCAGCCCTGGAGGAACAGAGGCGCAGCGGGGTGCGATTCGGTGAAGCGTTGATCGCTCTGGGGATCGTCGCGCAGGAGGATATTGACTGGGCACTTTCCAATCAGCTGGACCTCCCCTACATCCGGCTCAAAGTCGATATGATCGATCCGGATGCGGTACGGCTCGTCCCGGCGGCGACGGCGAGAAAGTTCAATCTGATTCCACTCATCAAAGCCGGGGGTGAGCTGAGCATCGCCATTTCCGATCCGCTCAACAAGGCCGCGATCGCCGCGGTCGAAAAGCAGACCGGCTGCCAGGTCAATATTTCGGTGGCTTTGATCCGTGAAATTCGTGAAATGATCGAGGCCTGTTACGGCAGCAGTGGGCAGGAACAGCTGGGGTTTGAATCGAGCGCCTTTTCCGAAAAAGTTCTTGAAGCTATTAACAGTGACTTGAGCGGCGGCAAGCTGCTTGACTACCTGCTGATTTTTATTACGCAGAACCGGCTCTCATCGCTCTCCCTGCAACCGATGGGAGAAACCGTGATGGTCAGCGGCAGACGCAGTGGCGTCTCACGACCTGTTGGTTCGTTAGCCGGGACCTACTATGCCGACGTCACCCTCAAGATCCGTAAAAGCATCGGCAGTACAACTCCTGATGAACCAAATCCCGGCGGGCTGCTGACGTTCAGCTACCGTTCACATCCGATCATCTTCCAGATAATTTCCATGGCCGGCTATGGAGGAGATTACGTCACCATCCGCCCGCACGTATCTGCCAGCGTTCCGAACCGGCTTGCCGATCTCCATCTTCCTGCCCGACAGGAGGACGATTTTATCCGGTTGTCACGCAGACAACAGGGGATCACCTTCTTTGCATCACGCAACACCCAGGAACGTGATCGTTTTATGGATCTTATGCTGGAAGAGATTGATACCGTTGGAAAGAACGTGATCATTCTGGGTAAAGGTCTGGGTAAAATCACCAAACGCTTCCCGCGCATCGTTCTTCCGCAGGACGAAACGGAACGGGTTGCAACCATCATGAGGGCTCTGGACCATGCTCCCGATATTCTGATCATCGAAGATGCCACCGATGGGATGCCATTCACGGCCGCCTGCCGGGCCGCCATGCGGGGCAAACTGGTTCTGGCCGGGCTGGAAATCCGCGGGACCCGCAATGTTTTGCGCCAGTTGCTGCTGTATCAACAGCAGCAACACTTTTTGCCTGTTTTTGTTAATGGGCTTGTTTCCTTCAAGGGGATTCAGCTCCTCTGCCAGGAATGCCGAACCACCTATATTCCACCGCCTGAAGAGCTGGCCGCCATGAATCTGCCGGTGCCGCCGACAGAATTTTTCCGGACTACCGGATGCGACGCTTGTGGTCACAGCGGTTTCATTGCCCGAAAATTTCTGGTGGACGTTCTGACCTTCAATGACGATTTTCTGCTGATTTTTGAACAGTCAAGCGACGTCTCCGCGTTGGAAAACCATCTCAAAATGGCCGGCTACCACGGTCTGGCGGAAGAGGGGTTGCGTCTCTTGATGGCAGGGGACGTTTCGCCTGAAGAATATATTGCATCCGTTGTCCTTTAACTCACCCCAGCCCTCTCTTATCAGGGAGGGAGTCATGTCCCCCCTGATAAGTACCCTCAGGGGCATAAAGGGGGCGAGGGGGTTGATTTTCGATTTTTATATGAAATTACGGGAGTTCCACCATGGCACGCATAGATGCACTCTTTAACATGATGAATGAGCAGGGAGCATCCGACCTGCATCTTTCCACCGGCAATCCGCCCATCTTCCGCCAGCGAGGAGAGATGGTGCGCCTCAATTTCAAGGTTCTGGGTCATGACGAACTGAAAGCGATTCTATTCGAAATACTAACCGAAAAACAACAGGCGCAGTTCAGCGAATCCAAGGATCTCGATTTTGCCTATGAAGTTCCGGGACTGGCTCGCTTCCGTGGCAACATCATGATGCAGTATCGCGGGATTGCCGCCGTATTCCGCATCATCCCCTCCAGGATTCTTTCAGCCGATGAGCTGGGACTGCCGGAAGGCGTGCGCCGCATGACCAACTTCAAAAAAGGGCTGGTGCTTGTAACCGGGCCGACCGGATCCGGAAAATCGACGACTCTCGCAGGCATGATTGACCTGATCAACTCTACCCGCAAGGAGCATATCCTGACTTTTGAGGATCCTCTCGAGTTTATTCATGAGAACAAGATGTCACTGATGAATCAGCGCCAGATCGGCGAGCATACTGAAAGCTTCGCCTCAGCCCTGCGAGCAGCTCTTCGAGAAGATCCGGATGTCATTCTGGTGGGCGAAATGCGCGATCTGACGACCATTCATCTCGCCATGAGCGCGGCCGAAACCGGACATCTGGTCTTCGGAACCCTGCACACCAGCACCGCTGCCAAGACGGTTGACCGTATCATCGATGTTTTCCCGACCGACCAGCAGGAGCAGGTTCGCGCCATGTTGTCTGAATCCTTGAAAGGGGTTATCTGCCAGCAGCTTTTGAAAACAGCCGACGGCAAAGGGCGCGTTGCAGCGCTGGAAATCATGCTCGGCACCCCGGCCATCGCCAACCTCATCCGCGAAGGGAAAACATTCCAGATCCCCTCCATCATGCAGACCGCCAAGAAGGACGGCATGCAGCTGCTGGATCAGCATCTGCTCGATCTGCTGAAAATGAAGAAGGTCAACCCGGAAGAGGCCTACCGTTGTGCCGTCGACAAGAAACAGTTTGAGCAATATCTGACACCTGCATAAGACGCTGAGCAAAGGAAACGACCGTGAAGCCATCTATTCTCTATCGAAATCACCCCGTGCAAAATCAGCACTAAATAAGTGGGGCTTCCAAGTTGACAAATTAAATCATCTTAGCATCTTGGAAGCCTGAACCCGAATATGTTGCAAGTTCAGAAGAGATCTGCATTCTGATTGACATATCGCACATTACACCCCGGAGGTCTCTGCGGCCATGGATCGATCCTTATTCACAACACTGCTGGCATATTCCTTTGCCCTGCTGCTTACATATCTGCTCTATACCATTATTTCCCCTTTTTTGGGGGCACTGGTGTGGGCCGGAGCAATCGGCATCATCACCCTTCCGCTCTACGATAAACTCCTCACCCGCAGCAAGGGGCGGGAGATCACCGCTGCTGCGCTGCTGACTGCGACCGTTGTCCTGGCTGTTATTCTCCCCTTGGTCGGCCTTATTTTCACCCTTTCGCGGGAGGCCTCCCTGGCGTATCAATACCTGGAAAACGCGACAGTTAACGGTTCCACCCCTGCTTTAGGCAATCTTCTGAATCATCCTGCCGTTATTCCCTGGCTGGAACGGATCAGACCGCTGACCAGTTCACTCAACCTGGATCTGGATGCCATGCTGCTGCCGACAGTAAAAAAAGGAATTGCCGCTATGTTGAACTATTCAACGGGGATCGTGAAAAACTTCTTTGGATTCCTGTTTAAGCTTGTGCTGATGGTGATTACTCTCTTTTTCTTCTACAAGGACGGGGCAAGGTTTTTAGAGCGTTTCTGGCAGATAGTTGCCATCAGGGAGGGACTAAAGGCGACAATAATTGAAACGATTAAGAGAGTATTGGGTGCGGTAATGTACGGCATCGTTCTGACCTGTCTGGTGCAGGGGACATTGGGTGGGCTTGGATTCTGGGTTGCCGGACTTCCATCGCCGATCCTGTTCGGCGCATTGATGGCGATCTGCGCCCTGATACCGATCATAGGCACCGCTCTGATCTGGCTTCCCGGTGCGCTTTATCTGCTGATGCATGGTCAGACGATACCTGCGCTGCTGCTGGTCGCCTGGTGTGCAGTGGTTGTCAGCGGTATTGACAATATCATTCGCCCCCTGTTTATCAGCGGCATAGCCAGACTACACATTCTAGTCATTGTACTTGGTGTGCTCGGTGGATTACTTGCATTTGGAATTACAGGGGTGGTGGCGGGTCCGGTGATCCTGGCGCTCGTTCTTGTTTTTTTCGAGGAGTCCGGTCAGGAAACAATGCTTCCGGAAGGTTGCGATCGTTCATGAAAGTCCTGTCAACCTTGAAATCCAATTTCCAAATCCAAGCGCTATCTTCGTTGGCTCGTCTTCGGTTCCTCATAGGTACTATCTTGTACGCTTTAGTCCCCTCGGACCCTGGATAAAAGACCCCACAGACTTTTCCGTCCCCAAGGCGCTCTTGTCTCGTATAATTCAACAGGCAAGTACTATAAAAATAATACCACTCAACAGCTTGTAAACAGAATCATTCCTCCAGCAGGTCTGGGAGTTCGTTGGCATCGTCCTTACGGTGCGGAAAGTGTTTTGACAGGATATCACCAACCTCGGTAATGGTAGTGACCAGCGTTTCCACCATGCGTCCCTCGCGTATGCCCGAAGCCAGGCCGGAAGCCATGGAGGTCCAGCGCTCGGGCGGGATAACTGTGTTGATGCCCCGATCTCCCAGTATCCATACCTTGTGCTCCAGCAGGGAAATGAAAATAAGGATGCCGTTTTCCTCTAGGGTACGGTGCAGCCCCTTTTCGTGAAAGGCGCGAACTGCCCTTTGGCGTACTACATCGCGTACAAGAGCGGCCGGGGTGAAGGCGAGTTTGAGCGTAGGGAGCCGGCGGACCAGCAACAATAACGGAAAGTAGAGGATGAAGGTCAGGGGGATGAAAAACCAGACCGAGGTGTCGTTGACAACGAGCGAGACAATCAGGGACAGGAGGGAGGCCATGATCAAGGCGGCCTGCACGGCGGCTTCCCGATAGTCGTCGCTCTCGGCTACCAGCATGGGGGCGATTTCCCCCGACGTGCCGGCCTCGGCCCGTCTTACCGCCTCCCGAATAATGGACTGTTGATCCGCGTTCAGGTATTTGGAAATATTCTCCGTCATGATTGTCACCAGTCGTCGGAGGCGCCGCCGCCGTCGAAGCCGCCCCCCCCTCCGAAGAATCCGCCGTCGCCGCCGGATGAGAATCCACCGCCACCGAATCCCCCTCCTCCCCAGTAGAATCCTCCACCGCCGCGTCCTCCGCCGCGTCCGAGGCGGGCCAGGGAGCTGAGAAGGAAGCCGGCGGCGAGCCCGACAGCGCCCAAAATGAGCAGATATTTCAGGGCAAGACCGGGAAAGGCCATGGCGGTGGCTAAGGGGAGGCCGGCAGCGCCGGCAAGGCCTCCCAGTGAGCGGGAGAAGGCGCCCAGGGCCGCCACTGCGACGCCGGTGAAGAGAAGGAAGGTGAGAAAGGAGGATGCTCCCCCATGCCTCGGGCGCTGCTTCCGTTCCACCGGCGTTGCCTTGAATTCTCCCTTGGTGGCGGCCATGACAGCTTCGATACCTGCCTCGACACCCCGGTCGAAGTCGCCGCTTCGAAGGTGTGGGCGCATGATGTCGCGGATGATGCGGCCGGCGGTAATATCCGGCAACACTCCCTGAAGTCCCATACCCACCTCGATGCGCACCTTGCGCTCGGCCTGGGCCAGGATGAGGATCACGCCGCTGTCTTTTCCCTTTTGACCGATCTTCCACTGATCCGCTACGCGAATTGCAAACTGATCGATTTCTTCACCTTGCAGTGACGGGATGGTCAGTACGACCACCTGAGTCGACTGTTCCTGCTCGAAACCGGCCAGTCTCTGCTCCAGAAGGGTTGTCGCCTCGGGGGAGAGTATTCGGGCGTAGTCGTTGATTCGTCCTGTAAGCTGCGGGACGTCAAGCGCCATTGCCGTAAACGGCATGAGAACCGGAATGGCCAGAATGAGAAATCGCTTCAAGCGAAACATGGGTAACCCCAAAAAACGATCGATCTTATTTCAGAATCAGAACTTTACCTTGGGCGCTGTCTTTGCCCCTTCCTCGGCCTTGAACGCCTCCTTGCGCTGCAGGTGCAGGATCAGGGAATTGGTCATGGAATTGGGGAAGGTGCGGATGCTGGTGTTGAAGACCTGCACCGACTGGTTGTATCGCTCGCGGGCCACGTTGATGCGGTTCTCGGTCCCTTCCAGCTGTTTCTGCAGATCGATGAAGTTCTGGTTGGCCTTCAGGTCGGGATATCTTTCAACCACCACCATCAGCCGGGAGAGGGCGCCGGAGAGTTCTCCCTGCGCCTGCTGGAACTTATTCAGAGTGGCGGGGTTATTGAGGACATCCTTGGTGACCTGCATGGAGCCGACCCTGGCGCGTGCCTCTGTAACCGCCTTGAGGGTGTCTGCCTCATGTTTTGCGTACCCCTTGACCACCTCCACGAGGTTGGGGATCAGATCGGCCCGCCTCTGATAGCTGGATTCCACGTTGCCCCAGGCGGCAATCACCGCCTCCTCGTTGGCCTGCATGGTGTTGTAGCCGCAGCCGGACAGAAGTGCCAGCAGCAGGATGAAGGGGGTCGTCGAGACAAATCGTTTCATGGTGGTGCCTCCTTAACATTCATTGTAAAGTATGATTCTACACGATTCAGCTGTCTTTTCAAGTAACGTGTGAGCGCAAATCGGTCACAAAACATTGTATTGGCCGCTTTATTGATCTATAGCTAATATTTACAAGTGGTTCAAAACCCTTCAGACATCCAGGCGTCCAATTAAAATATCCAAAACAGCAAGCCAGCCGGCGTACTGTTGTCCGCTTCAGATTATGATGAATTGGTGTACCGGAAATCGTTTCTTGATTCTGTTGAGAGCAGTAGCCCATCAAGAGACGGAAAGAACATAAGAGGAGAAATCATGAACTTTAACCATTTTGACGAAAGCGGCCACGCGATCATGGTCGATGTCAGCGCCAAACAACCGACCATGCGAACTGCCGTTGCGGCAGCCGAGGTGCGGCTCTCTCCGGAACTGCTGGCGGCTATCAAGTCAGGTGGCGTAGCCAAGGGAGACGTGCTGGGAGTAGCCCGTCTGGCCGGCATCATGGCCGCCAAACGGACACCGGATCTGATCCCGCTTTCTCACCCGCTGGCCATCCATAACGTCACTGTCGATTTCGACATGAATGAACCATCCGGACTGATCACGGCCCGCTGCACCGTACGGGCGTATGAACGCACCGGAGTGGAAATGGAAGCCATGACCGGAGCCAGCCTGGCAGCCCTGACTATTTATGACATGTGCAAGGGGAGCGATAAATCGATTACGATCGGGGAGATAAAGCTGCTTTTCAAGGAAGGGGGAAAGAGCGGCGTCTACCGTCGTAGCATTGATAGTGACGGCTAACGCGGCATCTTGCATGCAGATAGAACAGACAATACGACTCTCCGTTTTTACGGGTGTCCTTCTGCTGGCTGCCCTCTGGGAGATCATCTCACCCCCCAGCCCGAGAAAGGTCATCTGGGTATGACTATCGGTCTCAAGGAGTACCGTAATCCGCAACGGCTTACCCTGTTCCGCCTGCTTGTTCAGCCGTTTACTTCTCCATGATCGAGGTTAACCTCAAGGAATGATCAGTGTCGCACCCCGCGTCGCTCTGGATTCGGCAGCAGTGTGAGCCGCGACTATATCATCAAGAGTGAACCTGGCTCCGATATGTGCTGTTACCAGGCCGGTTGAAATTGCCTCGAAAAGATCCGCAGCATTAGCGCGGAAAGTTGCCGGGTTCGCATTGTGCGGGAATACGGAAGGGCGGGTAAGAAACAGGCACCCTTTTTTATTGAGCAGGTCCGGATCGATCGGCGGTGCCGGACCAGATGCAGCACCATAAAGGACAACAAGCCCGAATTGTGCCGCGCAGTCGAGCGATTTAAGGAAGGTATCCTTACCTACGGAATCGTATACTACGTTGGCCTTTTTACCACCTGATGCAGCAAGCAGCACCGCTGGCCAATTTTCCGCAGAATAGTTGACGACGATATCGCACCCGGCTTCACGTGCAACGGCGCATTTTTCCTCCGAACCTGCAGTCCCTGTAACGAATGCGCCTAGACCTTTTGCCCACTGGCACAGAATCTGCCCGACACCTCCTGCTGCGGCATGCACGAGAATGATCTCGTCCGGCTTGACAGCATGGGTTTTCTTAAGGAGATACTGTGCCGTAAGACCTTTGAACAACAATGCAGCAGCCTGCTCATCAGAAACTCCGACCGGAATACTGACCAACCGGTCAGCCGGCACATTGCGATAGTCGGAATAGGCGCCGACTCCAGCATTCATGTATGCCACCCGGTCTCCGGGACGGAATTGATCGACTCCGGGGCCGACCGCCTCAACACATCCGGCTGCCTCATGGCCGAGACCGGTAGGAAGCGGCAACGGATATATCCCCTTGCGCTGGTAGACATCGATGAAGTTGAATCCAATTGCCGTGTGGCGGAGCTGCACCTCTCCAGCCGCGGGAAGAGGCAGTTCGACGGTGGTAACGCGCATCTTCCCGGGACCGCCACATTCCTCAAGCCGCACTGTTCTTGCAATCTTCATAGATCATTTCCTCCGCGTGTTTTTAATCGTGCCTCTATCAGAAAAGCCCCGTCATCATTTTAACTCCCATTACGCAACGGAAAGTTTCTCCGGATCATGTTCTGCCATTCTAATGACTTGTAATACCCGGTAGCCTGCCACGCTTCACATCGCTTCGCCCGAGATGCCGAAGCTTGACAGTGAAGCTAACAGGTCGGCAAAACGCTCTCCCTGCACGATGACATGTTTGCGGAGCATTTCGGAGGCCAGTTCCCCGTCTCCGGCGATAAGTGCATCGACAATGGCCGAATGTTCCAGAAAAGAAGAACGCATTCGATCCCGCACCCGCACCTGCAGGCGACGATAGGCGCTCAAGCGTCGATGCAGGGCGTAAGCTTCCTCGATCAGAAAACCGTTGTGGCTCGCCGCATAGATCGCCATATGAAAACGTTCGTTTCGCCTGTAGTAGGCATCAGGATCATTTTTTTTATGCGCCTCCTCGCAGGTGCGATGGGCTTTTAGCAGCGCATGCTGATCGGCCGCAGTCATGCGGCGTGCCGCCAGCCTGCCACACATCGCCTCAAGTTCAGCCATCACCTCGAACATTTCACACAAACGCTGTGGGGTTATTTCGGCAACAATCGCGCCGCGACGAGGGCGCATGTCGATCAATCCGCTGAATGCGAGCTGCATCAGCGCCTCGCGGATCGGTGTCCGCGATACTTCAAATTCGTTCGCCAACTCGGTTTCGTCCAGGCGCATCCCCGGCAGATAGCGCCCGGTGGCGATGCGTTCCTCCATAATTTCCCGCAACTTCTCAGAGCGGCGTGAATGTACCAATTCGTTCTGCATGAAAGACCCCACCGTTCGTTTTCGATTTATATTTATACATGTACCACAGAAAATATGAAAATAACAGTTGACATTGTATGCAATATAAATAATCTTGTATACAAGAACATAGTTTTAGAATATCTACCAGCAAACACAGAGACACTTATCTTACTTCCTGGCCACCGCGAAGCCCTGTCATGATTCACCATCAACGGAGAAGAAAGGAGCATCACATGTCCCACGCACTGCGTAGTCTTGTCATTGGAGTACTGGCGGCCCTGCCGCTGGCACTGTTCGGCGGAAACTTTAAAACAGCATTTGCACAGGAGCTCAAGATTTCTCACCAGTTCCCCGGAGGATCAATCACTGACGGGGACTTCCGCGACCGTCTCTGCCGCAAATTTGCCGCCGAAGTGGAAAAGCGTACCAAGGGTGCACTGAAGGGTACAGTCTATCCCGGATCATCCCTGATGAAGACCAATGCCCAGTTCAGCGCGGTCAGCAAGGGGGCGCTGGACATGTCACTCTTTCCGGTCTCTTATGCCGGTGGCGAGGTGCCGGAGTTGAATATCGGCCTGATGCCGGGTGTCGTGACCTCATATGAACAGGGAGCGGCCTGGAAGCATGCCGAGGTCGGAAAGCTGTTCGCGGAGGTGCTCAAGGAGAAAGGGGTCATCATCGTGAGCTGGGTCTGGCAGGCGGGTGGAGTTGCCGGCCGTACCAAACCGATCATCGAGCCGGAGGATTCCAAAGGGATGAAAGTGCGGGGCGGCAGCCGCGAGATGGACATGGTGCTCAAGGCCGCCGGTGCTTCCGTTCTTTCGCTCCCCTCCAGTGAAATCTATCAGTCAATGCAGACCGGTGCCCTGGACGCCGCCATGACCTCCTCAACCAGCCTGATCTCATTCCGGCTCGAAGAGATCTCCAAGCATCTCACGACCGGACGCGGCAAGGCCTACTGGTTCATGTTCGAACCGCTGATCATGTCCCGAGCCATATTTGAAAAACTGCCGATGGATCAGCAGGCGACCATAATGGCCGTAGGCGCTGAATTGGAAAAATTCGCTCTGGAAGCCGCCAAGGCTGACGACCAGGCCGTAACCGCCGTATACCAGAAGGCTGGCGCAAAAGTGTATGACCTCTCCGACGCCACCGTGAAAAAATGGCAGGATATTGCCAAAGAAACCGCATGGAAGGATTACGCCAAAAAGAACGCGCGCTGCGCCAGGTTGATTGAGTTGTCGCAGCAGGTCGTTGTTACGGCAGAACCGAAGAAGGCTGAAGTGAAGCCGGCCGCCAAGGGGAAGAAAAAATGAGCCACGGGTTCGAACTAAATCCGGCCAAGGGTCCGGAGATGGCCGAAAGCGGAATACTGGCCAGGGCCGGCCGGTACATTGCAAGGCTCAACGAGTGGGTCATGATGGCATCAACCCTTGCAATCATGGCTGCTGCCTGCATACTCACATTGAGCGTAGTTTCCCGCTACTTCCTGAAGGTGTCAACCGACTGGCAGGACGAGGCTTCCGTCTTCCTGCTGGTGGGCGCAACCTTCATGTGCTGTGCCTACGTGCAATCCTATCGCGGGCATATCGGCATTGATGCCGTGGCAAGCTTGCTGCCGGCGTCGGTCAACCGGATACGGCGGATATTCGTCGACATCGCCTCGCTTGCCTTCTGCAGTTTCTTTTCCTGGAAGTCCTGGACCTTGTTCCATGAAGCATTCGCCGGGGGGTACACAACCTCGTCATCCTTCGCCCCGCCGCTCTGGATTCCCTATGGGCTGATGGCGGTGGGGATGACGAACCTGGTTCTGCAGCTCCTCATGCAGGTTCTGTCCCATTTCATGCGGAAGGAGGTGGCCGCATGAGCGTATCAGTCATCGGTATTCTCTACGGCATCAGCACTCTCGTTATCATGTTCACAGGCATGCCTATCGCCTTCGCGCTCGGCGCGGTTGCTACTGTCTTCATGTACTTCTTCATGCCTGGAGCGGCGCTCGACATGGTCACCCAGAATGTCTTTGAAGAGATGGCGAGCATCACACTGCTCTCCATCCCGCTCTTCATCCTCAAGGGAGCCTGCATCGGGAAGTCCCCTGCCGGCGCCGATCTCTATTCGGCAATCCATGCCTGGCTGCACAAAATCCCGGGCGGCCTGGGGATTGCCAATGTCTTTGCCTGCGCGCTCTTTGCCGCCATGGCGGGGTCAAGCCCGGCGACCTGCTCGGCCATCGGCAGCGCCGGCATTCCTGAGATGCGACAGCGGGGCTACTCTCCCGGCTTCGCCGCCGGCATCATCGCCGCCGGCGGTACGCTCGGTATCCTGCTCCCTCCGTCGATCACCATGATCCTGTTCGCCGTTGCCGCCGAACAGTCACTCGGCAGGCTGTTTCTGGCCGGCCTCGGCCCTGGACTCCTGCTGGTCACGCTCTTCTCGGGCTATGCCGTATGGCAATACAAGCGTGAGTACAACGTGGCCCTCGATGTATATCAGGGGGGCGGCATCAAGTCCGCCTATCTTGATGAAATGAACCTGTCCCTTGCTGACAAGACCCGGATGCTGCCGCGGGTACTTCCCTTCGTGATTCTGCTCACCGGTGTCATGATCGCCCTCTACGGCGGCTACGCAACGCCGTCGGAGACAGCCGGGCTGGGCGCAATACTGGCGCTGGTGCTGATTGCCGTCGTCTACAAGGTCTGGCGCCCTAAAGACCTCAAGCCCATCTTCACGAGCACCCTGAAGGAATCGACCATGCTGATGCTGATTATCGGCATGTCTCTCCTCTATTCGTATGTAATGAGCTCCCTGCACATCAGCCAGTCAGCGGCCGAGTGGATTGTTGCGCTGCATCTCTCCAAATGGATGCTGCTCTCAACCATATTGTTCATGGTCCTGGTGCTCGGCTTTTTCCTGCCGCCGGTATCGATTATCCTGATGACAGCGCCGATCATTCTACCGCCGCTGAGGGGTGCAGGGTTTGATCTGATATGGTTCGGTGTGGTCATGACCATCATTATGGAGATGGGGCTTATCCATCCGCCGGTCGGGTTGAACATATTCGTCATCAAGAATATTGCGCCGGACATCCCCCTGAAGGACGTAATCTGGGGTGTGATACCTTTTGTCGTGCTCATGATGCTCGCCGTGCTGCTGCTCTGTTTCGTGCCGGGCATCGCTACCTGGTTTCCCGACATGATCATGGGAATCGCCACTAAATGACCGTCAGCACCAATAAAAACCTCTACGCAGTTCTCCAGACAGGTTTTCCGGGCGACTCTGGTGCAGCATGCCTTGTTCTCCCCCATGCCGGGGAGGTAAGCTACGGTATGCTGCACCAGGAATCGGCCCGCTACGCCAATCTGCTTGCATCACTGGGTGTGCTGCCGGGCGACCGGGTCGCTGTGCAGGTGAAAAAATCACCCCAGGCTTTGTTCCTCTACCTGGGCTGTCTGCGGGCCGGCGCCGTTTTTCTCCCCATGAACGATGCCTATCAGCGCCACGAAATCGGATATTTCCTGGGTGACGCCACCCCCCGTCTCTTCGTCTGCCGGCCACAGAACCGCGCTCTGGCCGGCGAACTGGCAGCTGCTGCCGGCGTGGACCACGTACATGAACTCGACGACGATGGCGGCGGCACTCTGGCCGAAGCGGCAACCGCTCAGCCGGACACATTCGCCACCGTCAGCCGGAGCGCTGACGATCTGGCCGCCATCCTCTACACCTCCGGGACTACCGGTCATCCCAAGGGGGCCATGCTGTCCCACGGCAATCTCACCGCAAACGCACTGGTTCTGCATCGTTTCTGGGGCTTCCAGCCCGGAGACGTGCTCCTGCACATGCTGCCGATCTTTCACGCCCACGGGCTGTTTGTCGCCATCCACTGCGCCCTGCTGAACGGCAGTCCCATGCTCTTTGAACCTCAGTTCGATGTCAGGCGGGCTATTGATCTTTTGCCTGCGGCAACGGTGTTCATGGGCGTGCCGACCTACTACGTGCGCCTGCTGGCGGAACAGAGCTTCAGACGAGAACTCTGCGCCGGAATGCGCCTCTTCATCTCCGGTTCGGCGCCGCTCCTGAAGGAAACCTTCGACGAGTTCACGGCACGCACCGGCCATACCATCCTTGAACGGTACGGCATGACCGAGGGGGGCATGTTCACCTCCAACCCCTACGATGCCGAACGACGCGGCGGGACGGTCGGTTTTCCGCTGCCAGGAACGACAATCCGCATAGTGGACGACGCCGGCACACAAGTGAAGGCGGGCGAAGTCGGAAATATTCTGGTCAAGGGGCCTCAGGTCTTCGTTGGCTACTGGGGGATGCCGGAAAAAACGAAGGATGAGTTTACCGAAGACGGCTTCTTCAGTACCGGCGACATGGGGCGATTGGACCGCGACGGCTATATCACGATCATAGGACGCTCAAAAGATCTGATCATTACCGGCGGGCTCAACGTATATCCGAAAGAGGTCGAAGAGATGATCGACGAACTGTCTGGTGTTGTGGAAACTGCCGTGATCGGCCTCCCCGATCCTGACCTGGGCGAAATGGTAACAGCGGTTGTGGTCCGCCAGAAGGGGGGCGCCGGTGAGGCCTTGACGGAAACCGGCATCATCGGTTCTCTGAAGGGCAACCTGGCAGGCTTCAAGGTTCCGAAGCGGTTGTATTTTGTCGATGACCTGCCGCGTAACGCCATGGGCAAAGTGCAAAAAAACGTGCTGAGAGAACGGCTCGGGCTGCTCTTGCTGCAAACATAGAAGCAAAACGGGGTGTTCCATGAATCAATCTTCTGAAAATCCGGTCATGTGGGATGCTTTATCACGTAACAGCACTGCCCGTCTGGAGCGGGGGGCGGCCTTTGCCCGAGGCCGCGAGGTCGCAACTGAAGACATTACGCGACTTCTAGAGGCTGTAATCGAACCCGGGGACCGTGTCTGCATCGAGGGGAACAACCAGAAACAGGCCGATTTTCTTTCACGGAGCCTATTGAAAACCGATCCTTCCCGAGTACGGGATCTGCACCTCCTGCAATCCGTTTTGGCGCTTCCGGAACACCTCGACATTATCGAGCGCGGGCAGGTCAGCCGGATCGATTTTTCGTTTTCCGGGCCACAGGCGGGACGACTTGCGGCTCTTGTCGAGCAGGGGCGCATTACAATCGGTGCGATTCATACCTATCTGGAGCTTTTCTCACGCTACTTCATCGATCTGACACCACGTGTGGCGCTTATCGCTGCCCAGGCAGCCGACCGCGAGGGGAATCTCTATACCGGCCCAAACACCGAAGATACACCTGCCATTGTCGAGGCTACCGCATTCAAGAGCGGCATCGTCATTGCCCAGGTTAACGAAGTGGTGGATAAACTCCCCAGAGTGGATATCCCTGCGGACTGGGTCAGTTATTTCGTCAAGGCTCCGACTCCACACCATATCGAGCCCCTGTTTACGAGAGATCCGGCCCATATCACCGAAATCCAGATTCTGATGGCGATGATCGCCATAAAGGGACTCTACGCCGAATACGGCATTACACGCCTCAATCACGGCATCGGTTTTGATACCGCAGCGATAGAACTGCTCCTGCCGACCTATGCCGCAGAGTTGGGTCTGAAGGGGAAGATCTGCACCCACTGGGCACTGAATCCGCATCCGACGCTGATTCCGGCCATCGAGGCGGGTTTTGTAAAATCGGTACATTCCTTCGGCTCGGAGGTCGGGATGGAGCGCTACATTTCGGCCCGACCCGACATCTTCTTCGTCGGCAATGACGGGTCGATGCGCTCCAACCGGGCCTTTTCCCAGGCTGCCGGGCATTACGCCTGCGATCTTTTCATCGGTTCCACCCTTCAGATCGACCTCGAAGGTAACAGTTCGACCGCGACCAAGGGTCGCATCTCCGGGTTCGGCGGCGCACCCAACATGGGCTCGGATGCCAGGGGAAGACGTCATGCCTCGCCGGCCTGGCTGCGGGCCGGGCGTGAGGGAAGCCGCAATAGGGCGATGCCGCGCGGCAGGAAGCTGGTCGCGCAGATCGTAGAGACCAATCGCGAACAGATGCAGCCGGCCTTTGTGGAGCGTCTCGATGCCTGGGAGCTTGCGGAAAGCGCGGGAATGGAGCTGCCTCCCGTGATGATCTATGGTGATGACATCACTCATATCATAACCGAAGAGGGGATCAGCAATTTGCTTCTCTGTGAAACCGCAGAAGAGCGCGAGCAGGCGATTCGTGGTGTTGCAGGCTATACGGCAGTAGGTATGGGGCGTGACCGGCGGATGGTTGAAAACCTGCGGGACCGTGGCATTGTCCGCTATCCGGAGGATCTGGGCATCAACAAGCGTGATGCAAACCGTGACCTGCTGGCGGCCCGCAACATTAAAGACCTCGTGCACGCCTCCGGCGGGCTGTACAGTCCGCCCCGGCAGTTCCGCAACTGGTAATTCCGGTTTGGAATTGGAAAAAGGAGTTATTATGGAGCATTTTACTTTATCTTACACAACCACTCCCCGGCTTCAGGAGGGTCACCTTCCTCGGCTTTGCGGTGTAGTTGCATCCGGCAATCTCGAAGTGCTGGTTGAGCCTTTGGATGCCGCTGATCTCTGCCTGATTGAAGTCAACACTTCAGCCCCCGGTTTTCGTGTGATCTGGGAAGCGCTGCTGAGCGACTTTGTAGAGCGAAACCAGGTGGGCGGGGTTCAGATATCGATCAATGATGCCGGCGCAACGCCGGCAGTGGTCGGCCTGCGACTCGACCAGGCACTCGATGCATACAGGAGCGGATTATGACGAACGTGAGACCGACCAGCTTCTTCGAGGCAACAGCGAGAGGACGCGTCGCCAAACTCGTTGATGCCGGGTCGTTCAGGGAATTTTGTCCTCCCCGGCTGCGGCGGACCAGTCCGCATCTGGCACGTCTCAATGCACCGGTCGCTTTTGACGACGGCGTCGCGGTTGGAAGTGCCACCCTTGAAGGGTACAAGATTTTGATTGCTGCGCAGGAAGGGAAATTCAACGGTGGAGCGGTCGGCGAAGTCCATGGCGCAAAGCTCGTGGGGCTGCTCGACAGGGGAATCCGCGAGCGGCCGGCAGCCGTGCTTCTTCTGGTTGATTCGGGAGGGGTGCGTCTGCACGAAGCAAATGCCGGACTTATCGCCATCTCCGAAATCATGCGGGGCGTGCTGCGTACCCAAGCGGCCGGTGTCCCGGTATTTGCACTGGTGGGTGGAGCGTGCGGGGCATTCGGCGGGATGGGCATCGTTACCCGGCTCTGCAACGAGATCATCATGTCGGAAGAAGGACGCCTGGGGCTTTCCGGTCCGGAAGTGATAGAAACAGTGAAGGGGGTTGAAGAGTTCGACTCCCGTGACCGGCCGCTGGTATGGAGAGTTACCGGAGGCAAAGTCAGGCGCGCTCTCGGCGAGGCAACGTATCTGGTCGACGATGACATCGACTCATTCAGAAGCGTAACCGCCGAATTACTCTGCCGCTACGGGGCCAAACCTCTTGCGGTTGCCGATATTGATGAGGTCACGGCCGAACATGCGCGTTTGGCGGAACGAGCCGGGCGTTTTGCAACGGCACGCGATGGCAGGGAAATTTTCCAGGCATCAGGGTTTGTTGATCTTGACGAGGTTTCGCTCCTTCCGGTCGCGAAGTTCAATCAGCAGCTACTGGAGTACATATGAATATCAACGGATTACTCGACCGCCTGTTCGGCCCAGGGGGGCATTCCATCAACATCGGAGACAACTTTCTCCACGGGAGCGCGGTCATGGGCGACAGGCAAGTCGCTGTTATCGGGACACATGAGCACGCCGCTATTGACACCGCGCTTGCTCTTGAGGTTTCAGCTTCGATTCTGCGGGTAATACGGGACGATCTCGGCAGAGGCTGTTCCCCGCGACCGGTCATCTTTATGGTGGATACCCAGGGACAGGCCCTTTCAAGGCACGAGGAACTGCTCTGCCTTAACGGATATTTTGCTCATGTTGCACAATGTGTTGATCTGGCTCGTCGCAACGGTCATCGGACCATATCGCTCATCCATGGCGAGGCGGTAAGCGGGGGGTTTCTTGCCTTCGGGCTGATGGCGGACCGGGTCTGCGCACTTCCGGAAGCTCAGGTACGGGTCATGGATCTGAAGGCAATGTCCCGAATTACAAAGATCCCGTACGACAGGCTGGTTGACCTTTCCGCCGATTCTCCGGTTTTTGCGCCGGGCGCCGAAAACTACTGGCGCATGGGCGCTGTACACGAGATCTGGTCAGCTGAAGCCGATTGGCGGAGCTGTCTGGGCGCAGCACTGGAAATTGCCGATGCCGGAGACAAACGGGCACTCCTCGGTCTCGAACGCGGCGGCCGCCTGCATGCAGCGCCCATTGCGCAGCTTGTTGCAAGCGCTTGATGAAAACGGTATTTCAGCGTCACGATCTCGTCTGGCTGGACCCTGACGGCGACCTTGATTCATATGCGGTGAATCCGGCGCACGCTTCACAGGTCCGCGAATGGATAACCGGGAACAACCCCCTGGTAGTGGCCAGACAACCGGAATTTCCGACTCCGGGGAAGCCTGCACTCTGGCTCGGATTCACCATGGCGCCGCCATTAAACAGACAGCGTGTTTCTCTGCAGGTTCCACTGGAGGTGGTTACCCGTCACACCGGCCCGCTCGAATTATCCGAAACCCTGTCACATGCCCCGAAATGGCGCGAAATGCTGCATAAACTGGTCAAAATGTGCGACTATGTCGGAGTACAAGCCTCTGTTTACGGAGCGTTAGCATGGCAATCTCTTACCGGCCGGAGCTATCTTACCGATTCAAGTGACGTTGACCTGCTGTTTTACTGCACTGAAATCGGCACTGCCCGCCGTCTCTGCGATGCTCTCTCTGCTTTTAAAGAAGCCGGGCCGCGCCTGGACGGGGAGATAATCTCCAATTCCGGTTGGGGTACGGCCTGGCGTGAATTTGATACCGCCTGTCATTCTGATGAGGGTGCAGTCCTCCTTGCCAAGTCTCTCCATAACGTTCAACTTATGAGCATCGCTGAATTCTTTGACACGAGGCAAATCTAGCATGGAGATTCAGAGCGTCAGATCGTCTGCCCATCAGGAAGCGCCGTTCCGGATCGATGAATTTCACTGGCTTGACCTGCTCTGCATTGAAGCGCTCCGCTCGGAGGCCATCGCATGGCCGAAACCGGGCCTGGTAACGCCCCGCGATTCCGGCAGTCATCATGACATGGATATCAACTCGTTTCATGCGAGCATCTCTTCTCTGAAAGGCTATTTCGGTCAGGTTGCTCGATCGGCCGCTGCCGGACTTGAACTTCCGGCTCTCCGGTCAACAGGAATCGAAGCCGAGCAGAGAATGCTGCGAGCGACCGGGGGAGCGAACACTCATCGCGGAGCTATTTTCAACCTCGGACTATATGCCGCTGCGGGTGCAAGGCGGACGGTCGATTATTCACTCGCCGGTCTTTCATGCGGCGCGATAGTCAGGCAATTGTGGGGAGATGAAATTTCACGCTCCGGGAAAACCGCAACGAGCTCCCATGGAAGTATGGTGAATAAACGTTTTGCCGCTGGTGGCGCCCACTGTGAGGCGGGGGGCGGTTTCCCGAGTGTGTACCGCATCGGGCTGCCGGTTCTGCGACGTCTGCTGACGGGCTCTGAATCCAGGGAAACCGCACTCATCGGCACCTTGCTGGCGTTTATGGAACATATCGCCGACACGAATCTTTTATGGCGCGGAGGTAAGGAAGGTTTGGCCCACGTGCAAACGTCAGCACGCAAATTTAATTCGGACGGAGGGGTGGAACAACCATTCTGGCGTGATCGACTTGTGGCCATGCACAGTGAATTTGTATCCCGCAATCTCAGCCCGGGCGGAAGCGCCGACCTGCTTGCAGCAACCTGGGTGGCCTACAATCTGGATGTGAAAGAAGGAATTCCATGAGTACTGTGCGCCTTGCAATTGTCTGTTCAGGACAGGCAGGGCAACGCAGGGAGATGCTTGACGGTGTTCTCGGCAGCCCTGATGTTGCGGAGTTATGCAGGACGGCGGGGGCTCTGCTCGGCAATGATCTCGAAACCTGGTGGCGAAACCTCGATAACGAGGCTATTTTTATCAATGAAAACGCACAATTTGCAATTGCCTTCTATCAGCTTGCCACCTGGCAGCGCATCCGGCATTTGATTCCCGAACCGTCGCTGATTGCCGGATATTCTCTCGGCGAAGTAACTGCGTACCATGTAGCCGGCGCCCTGGATGCGCCGGATACGTTGCGGCTTGTCAGCCAGCGCTCGCGGGCCATGAATGCGGCATCTTCGGAGATTTCGACCACTGGCGGATGCATGCTGCTCTGGCGCGGCAGGATGTCTGAAACCGCTGAACGGGCAGTAGTTGAGAATTCTCTTGACGTCGCGATTGTGCGTCGGACCGGCGAACGTGTATTTGCCGGCCCTGCCAACTCAATAGATGCCTTCATGCGTGAAACAGGCATCGATAATCCGAGCCAGACCCGCCTGCAGATTTCGACCCCCTCGCACAGTCATTATCTCGCCACCGCAGCAGCTTCATTTCGTACGATTCTTGAGGAAAGTGGTCTCCACACTCCAACAGTTCCGGTCCTTGCGGGAATCAACGGCATGCGAATCCGCACGAGAGAACAGGCCATCGGAGCACTCTCCGGTCAAATTGACACGACCATCAGATGGGACCGCTGTATGGATGCGCTCGAAGAGGCGGGCATCACCTCCGTGCTGGAACTCGGCCCGGGGAGTGACCTTGCGAATCTGATCGGGATGGAACATCCGCGAATTTCGGCAAGGTCCATCGATGATTTCGGTGATTGGAGATCGGTGGCCGGGTGGCTGAGGGACAGGGGGCATTCATTGTGTTGATTTGCTTGCGGGGCGTCTCTTGTCAAATCGGTTGTTCTTGAAAACTTTCCGGACTATCAGTCGCGATCGGTGTTGGCGGGATTCCCCCATATACAACATCGGCCCCTTCAAAGACAAAGGTAAGCCGTCAATTTCCAATCAGGCTGCCTTTCGCATCACATCGGTTTCATCCCGCAGAAATATCTCCGCTGGTATCCCGAGCTTTTTGTGGAGAGCCTTTGCCATGGAAAACGAGACGGCGCGGTTGCCGCTCAGCATGTCCGACACCCTCCCCTTGCTCCCGATTATAGGCACCAGGTCGTGCTGTTTCAGACCTTCCTGTTCCATGCGAAAACGTATCGCCTCGATTACCGTCGGGAACTCCAGTGGGTAGTGTATATCTTCATACGCTTTGACAAGGAGCGCCAGAAGTTCCAGCCGGTCGGCTTCGGGAGTGCCGATAGGCGGATCGTTGCTGATCAATGTGCCAATCTCTTCCAGAACTGCTTCGTACTCGTCTTCCGTTTTTATGATTCTGGTGTAGTCCATTATGTGCTCCTCAAAAAGACCGCTTGTCGTATTCCGCGTGCGTCCCAATCCAGCGTATCATAACTATCTTCGTGTTGTATGCCACCTGAACTGCCAGCCTGTAACGGTTGCCCTTAATATTAAAAATGACGATGTTGTTGGAAAGAAAGCTTGCCGATGGATAACGTTCCTTGATATCCGCAGGACCGCCCCATGAAGCGTGGATAGTCTCGCGATACCAAGCCAGAAGCGAACCTTTTGCATCGGCATGTTTCCTGGAAAATTGATCAATGGTTTTGCGTGAAATGACATTCATACCCATGAAGGCAATACTAGGGCATTGGAGGGCTTCTGTCAAAACAAAAGTTCGCGTCACGGGAACTTGTCCAATTAACTCTCGTTACCAAGCTCAAGATTGATAACTGGCTTCGCAAAAACGCCGTGAAACCCTGTAGTATAGGGCTCCACGGCGTTTTTATTGGTTTATTTTTGTGAAGAATGGAGACGCGACACCGCTCTGTCTTACCAATCAGCTGGGTCAGGGTTTGTGTCATGCCAAGGAATCCTCTTTAAAATAAAGCAACAAAGCAATTCTGACCCCACAGGGTTCCTGTAACAGCTGGAGGAGAACATCCGGTTCGCCTCAGCCTTCCAGCCCATGACGGCGGCGGAGCAGCAGGAACTGGTCCGCCACGTCGCCCCCCTTGCCCGTCAGCTCATGTATTACAAGCCGTAGGAAGGAAGCCGGGCAGTTTGGCAGCGGCCTCATTCACGTCAGGAACAGATCCATCCTCCGTTATTGACAACCCCCGGTTTAGGCGATAGTGTATCCGCGTTCATTTGTTGATTGTTATGTGATGTTAGTGACGGGGATATGCTTTCTACAAGGGGACTAACAGCGAGTCAGGCCCTTAGCGCAGGGTTTATACCCGGTCAGCGGCCTTTTTAGTTTTCGCAGAACAGGTGAAATGGAATACTATTTTGTTCTCCGTTATTTTCGCAAGTCAAAACGGTGTGCAATTCGCTGGAAAAGCATATACGGGTAGATGAAAAGGATAACCACGGTAAACCTAAAAAGCATCTATATGTATATGCCTGAGAGGCATCTACAGGTAGATGACTGGCTCTAACCTGATAATAAGTAGTTGGTCAAAACCAGTGAGTAGGCGGTTTCAGCGGAGTTGCTGGAATAGAGGTTTTGTTGGCACGTAAGTATTGCGGAAAATGCTAAAACCAGAAAAGTCTGTGAAGCTGATGTTTCAGAGGGTTGTTGTTCTCAATGCATGCATCCCTGGGGTCAAACCTACATGCATCCCTGGGGTCAAACCTACACTCTTGACATAACCTGAAAAACTACTGTGGAAAAGAAAAAGTTCCCAATCGGATAGCCGGGGGTTTTTCTCCCCCGGCCTCCACACCACCTGGCATGCGGGTCCGCACCAGGCGGTTCCCAAAGAGCGACGGGCCGTAGCCGGTCATTTCCAATCCCAGTTCCTTGAAAAGACGGCAGCAACTGTGATTATCTTGGTGAGCTGAATTCCTTATGACGCGCTCCACGGGCAATAACCCGGTCGGGTTTAACGTGCCATGAAAGCTCATAGAGGATGACATCCCTCTCTTCAAGTTCGGCCCTTCGACAGGGTGAGTCCATCCCGGCTAACCGGGCTCGTTTCCAGCCACCACACCGCCATGAGTGGTGGAGTCCTTGTCTACTATGGCTTCTGCTGACTTCTGCTCCATCACGGCCACCTTTACAGCGCCGCGCCTTTCTTGCGAAATGCAAAGTGGAGCAGATCTCCCCGGATAAGAACGTGAACTGTCGCTACACAACCGCCGTCCCACCTCAGTCGGCAGGGTGTTGGGGGAGCGTATCAGGGCCGCCAGGACGTATGATTCACGGTCGTCAAGCCCGGACGGCTCCTTGTCGAACAACCCCCTGGAGGCGACGGCGATCCCCTGCAATTCTCCTCTGAAGGTAATCAGGTTCAGGTAGGCTTCGAGTATTTCATCTTTATGCCAAACCTTTTCCAGATCGCGTGCAGCATCCATCTGGTCCAATTTCTGCCGTACCGTCTTGTGTCCTTTCGGAGTCCCACCTGCCTTCACCATCGCGGCAAGCTGCATGCTGATGGTACTGGCCCCGCGCTTTTTTGAGCTGAACAGCCTACCTCAAGCTTATGCTCGATGCTCCTTCAACAAGAACCTGAATTGTCAGTCGATCATTTGTAACAGCGCTCTCGCCAAGCATCAATGAGTTGACTGATCCGGAAAGGAGCATGTGTTCACCGAGCGGAACGCCGGCTAATGCCGAGGACGCTTTTAAGCGCGCGCTCTCAAGCTGGGTAACAATCGAGCTGTTCAATTTTTCTTTGATCGTGTCACGAATGGTGCCGTTAAAGAGCCAACTACCGGCACCGATGAGAAATCCGGCGTTTTTCGTATCGAAATCTACATTCTCGAACGAGAGCACATTGAGCTGTGGATTGTAAACCGGTTTGGCGATCAACGTCAGCTCGCCCTCAAAATCGCCCGTTGACGTCAATAATATAACGAGTTTCCCGTCTTCGCCTTTCAGGCTGAAACTTCGCACGGTAATTTTTTTGTCATAACCAAACGTTTTATTCAACAACAACGGGTTCAACGCAGTCACAAAATCGGCAAAAAAGATGTCGGTACCCAATCGGATATAAAATCGGTTATCTACCTCAGTGAGTTGCTGTGCAGCCGGCAATGGTCGGGCCGTTACAGCAGCGGGCTTTGGCCCGAGAGTGATTTCGGCAGATGTAACAAGGCCGACGGAGAAATGAAGCTTGTTATTTGCAGCCTGCAACGGACCAAGCACGACCTTCTCCGGCGCTAATTTGAGCCACGCGCTGAAGTTCTTGTCTATCAGCACGGGGGTAAAGGCGTTCTGCCAGAGGGGACTGATTTTTTCCCGGAGCATGATGGCTTCATTGACTTTCGTGTTGATAATCGGCGCAAGCAGTTTCTGAACCGGCTGTGTGACAACTTCAACAATGCTCTTCGGTTTCAGTGTAAGTGGCCCCAGCTTGACGGTCTCCGCGAGTCCATCGGAAAGCCCGGTATAGTACAGCTCGGTTTTAAGACGCCAGTCGGTGGTAGTAGTAATTTTTGCCTTAAAGCGAAGATCCGTTTTCAGCGGGACAGTCGTGAACATGCCGTAGCCGAAGGATAACTGAACCGGTAATGATAGGTACACAAAATCATTCGCGGCAGTTATGACCGCCGGCCCGGTTCGTAGAACCTCTACTGAAGTTCCAAGGCCACCATTCCCCTTGTACAACTCTTTCTGCAAGGACTTGTTGAGAATACGGCTCAAATCAGCAGTAGTTGCATCAACACTTAGATTTATGACAGATAATGCGGAGTCATTTACTGCTGCGGAACATACGGATGTTGTTGTCAGGACCGCACATAACAGACCGATAAGAATGCGAAACACCATATTGTAACCTCAATAGCTGTGTAGGATGCAGGGTGGATTTTAGATCGGATTCTGATTGTATCGAAGTTAGCACATCAAGCCATGCTTTACGGGGAACATGCCAGAATATGAATAATTATGCAACCTTTCCAATATCAGCGGGTTAACGTATGATGTGCCTTGGCTGTGTTCCGACACGTTGACATTTTGTGCTGATCTGATGTACATAATTTGCATGACAAAGACTTTAGTGCTGACACCCGCCGAGCGCGACTTTTTTAAGATGGCGGCACAGGCGGCTTTTACCAACCCGTTCAGCCAAAATCGCATTGAACTGGATCGAAAAATTGCCGGAACCGACAAGGCCATGTCGTGGGACAATCTGGTGGAGCTGGCGATTACCCGGATCATTGAAAGGCTTGCACAGCTGAGAAAAAGCGAGCGTGACGACCGGGAACTGCTCGGAACCGCGTTCCTGTTCGATATCTACCACCGTTATCGCCTGACCTTTGATGACTTCATCCACAAGCAACTGGCTGCCGGAGACACTCCGATTCCGGTTCCGTTCGCCAAGGAACTGCTCTCGGCAATGGCGGCACTCGGTCTTGACGAAAGCGGCTGTCACCGCCAACTCGGTATTTTCTACCAGATCCGGCGCGCCTTCTATTTCATCGAAACCGCCCTGACCGGCCTTTCCGGTTCCATGCTTGGCCTGCGGCTGCAGCTCTGGAACTAGGGGACCATAGTCCATACTTAGTCCATAGCTTCTGCTTATATGATGCAACATGCTTAAATATATCAGTATAGTGTGATTGATCTGGAATATGACGTAAGGATAATGAGGTCTTCAGCCGGGTTGTATGGAGTTGCATAAAACCTTTGGAGTCGTTCGGCGATTATGCCAACCGATTGGAATGCTGCCGCTAACACTGTCTGAACTTCGCAAGGCTTGGGGAAAGTCGCGCCCGTGAAAGAACAATTGCCATGACAACGTATCTCATAAAACGCATCCTGATGCTGATCCCGCTCATGATCGGCATTACCCTGATCACCTTTTCAGTGATTCATCTGGCGCCCGGCGAACCGGTAGAAATGCAGATGGCGATGAATCCAAAGGTCGGCAAAGAAGCTCGAGAACGGCTTACGAAGTTTTACGGTCTCGATAAACCGCTCCATGAACAGTATTTCAACTGGGTTGGTAAAATCGCGCGGCTTGATCTGGGACGGTCGTTTTCATCTGATAACCGTCCGGTAGTGGACAAGATCAAGGAGCGTCTGCCGGTCACCATTTCGCTAAACGTGATCGCTCTGTTGATCGAGTTCGGTCTGGCGATTCCAATCGGAATACTAGCCGCTACGCGACGAGATACATGGCTTGACAAGGGGATTACCGTATTTGTTTTTATCGGCTTTGCCGTGCCGACCTTCTGGCTGGCGTTGCTGCTGATGTATTTTTTCGGCGTCAAACTGGGGTGGCTGCCGATCTCGGGTCTGCATACACTTGGGAGCGATTCCTGGGGGATGATGCGCTACTTGTGGGATATGGCCAAGCACCTGGTCATGCCGGTCATGGTGGCCTCTTTCGGCAGTCTGGCCGGTCTTTCCCGCTATATGCGCTCTGCCATGCTGAACGTCATCAGTCAGGATTACATCACCACCGCCCGGGCGAAAGGTCTTTCCGAGCGGGTCGTGATCTGGAAGCACGCCCTGCGCAATGCCCTGCTGCCGCTGATAACGCTGCTCGGCTTTTCGATTCCCGGTCTTATCGGAGGCAGCGTTATTTTTGAAACCATTTTCGCCATTCCGGGAATGGGACAACTTTTTTATCAGGCGGTCATGTCTCGTGACTATCCGGTGGTCATGGGGATTCTGGTGATCGGCGCATTTTTGACCCTGATCGGAAATCTGATAGCAGATCTCGCCTATGCCCTTGCTGATCCGCGTATTCGGCATGGAGAGGGGTAGGGTGATGAACATTAAACATTCATACTTCTATTCGATCTTCTGGCCGCGCCTCCGGCGCAATCGCCTCGCTCTGTTAGGCGGGGCCGTCGTGCTGGCTCTTTTTTGCATCTCGCTGCTCGCACCACTTATCTCCCCTCATGATCCCAGCGCCATCAATGCCTGGACGGTGCTTTCACCCCCCTCGTGGCAGCATTGGTTCGGTACCGACGAACTGGGGCGTGATGTGCTCAGCCGGGTTCTATATGGCGCCAGAGTTTCGCTCAAAGTTGGTTTTGTTGCGGTTGGAATTGCGGTTTCAATAGGAACGGTGGTCGGACTGGTGTCAGGATATTTCAGCGGTCTGGTTGATGCGGTTCTGATGAGAGCCGTGGATATCATGCTCTGTTTTCCGGCCTTCTTTCTGATTCTGGCGATCATCACCTTTCTGGAACCATCGATCTGGTACATCATGATGGTGATCGGTCTCACAGGATGGATGGGGGTTGCGAGACTGGTTCGTGCCGAAACTCTCTCGATCCGTGAAATGGATTATATTCTGGCCGCCCGTTGTATCGGCTGTTCCAACAGTCGCATTATCTTTCGCCATATACTCCCCAATGCCGTGTCGCCCGTTCTCGTATCTGCGACACTCGGTATCGCCGGCGCCATTCTGACCGAATCAGCGCTGTCTTTTCTCGGCATCGGTGTACAGCCCCCGACACCCAGCTGGGGAAATATCCTCACCTCCGGCAAGGATTATATCGAATTTGCCTGGTGGCTGTCGCTATTTCCCGGACTTGCTATTCTGGTGACGGTTCTAGCCTATAATCTGCTGGGGGAGGGGATCCGCGATGCGCTTGATCCTCGTGTTAAGCGCTGACCTTTACTATCAGTTAGCCACAATATCAAGCTGATAGCGGTTACGCAGAAGGGTAATCATGGTGTTGGCGCCCTTGAAGGCCTTTCGGAGCCGATCCTGCTCTTTTACGGACAGGATCTGCGGATCAACGTAATTTGACGGTTCCTTCCCGTATGACACCGCCCGGAGCTGCCTTTCCAGCCGCATCTTCATCAGAAATGTGAAGGCATCCCTGATTGCTTCCAGATCGTTAGTGGAGATGAAGTTCAGATGCTTGAGCCGCTCCATCTTGTCCCATGTTGTCCCGCCAGCTATACCTGCCTCCAGCGCCAGCAGGCTGATACCGCGTGTCAGGGCGAACAATCCCCCTTTTTTCAGGTCCAGTTTGCCGCTCTGCTCACCCTTTTTTTCAACCAGAAATCTCCCGAACATGCCGAGCGGCGCCTTGAAACCGGCGATAGTGCGT